>JAFWQF010000104.1 GCA_017509205.1 Clostridiales bacterium
GGTCGAAGGCGGAAACAGCGTCAAAGTCTACTTCTATGAAAACGACACAAAGCACGACAGCGTTGAATTCGAATTATGCGAGATCACAGAGGATGATCTTTCAAAGTTCCTGCTCGGCTGGATGGCTGAGGATGAGGAACTACTCGGCAGGATCTCAACTTTCACCGGTTGGGATAAGGACAGTCTCAAAAAGGCACTGATCGGTGCAAAGAACGGCGAGGCAACACCCACAACTTCAGAGACTACAAAGGAAACAACCAAGTCCACGACCAAGGCAACGACCGAGGAAACTTCAGAAGAAACATCGGCAACCAAGGCACCGACCAAAAAGCCAACAAAGAAGCCGACTAAGAGGCCGACCAGGAGACCGACTAAGAAACCTAAGAAAAAGACAACAAAGAAAGCAACGACTCAAAAACCCGAATCCGAAGTAATCAACGGGTGCGGCACCAATTAACAGACAGATCATATAAGCATTTTGAAACCCGCATGCCCTCGCGCACGCGGGTTTCTATTGATATAATAAAATGTACATTTGGGCTTTTTTATCAGAAGGGTGGTTCTTATGGGTATCGGCAGTAAGATGAAGAATATGTCTACCAAAGAAAAAGTCGTTACTTCTGTTATTGCGGCGGTTGTGCTTATTGCAGCCGTCGTTGTTGTTTGCGTGATCGTTTCAAGGAACAACATGCTGGCCACAACGATGAGACTCCTTCGTGTTCAGGGAACGGTCAGCATCGAAGACTCCAAGGGTGTGACCAAACCTGTCATCGACAATCTCAGATTCAAGTCAGGAGATGCCCTCAACACAGGCTCTGACGGACTTGCTTCCGTCGGTCTCGACGATGCCAAGATCGTCACTCTCCAGAATGACAGCCGCGCCGAGTTCCGCAAAAAGAACAAACAGCTCGAGTTAAAGCTCACCAAGGGTGCCGTCTTCTTCAACGTCACCGAAAAACTCAAGGATGACGAAAAGTTCGAGATAAAGACTTCCACGATGACCGCCGGAATCAGAGGCACATCGGGCATCATCTACTACGATTCGAAGGATGCAAACAGAGAGACCGTTGCGATCACCGACGGTACAGTAGTGGTTTCCGCCACCAATCCCGAGACAAACGAGACCAGATCGGTTGAAGTCGTAGCAGGCAAAAAGGTTAAAGTCTATTTCTATATCAACGACGGAGTTCACGATAACATCGAGTTTGAGCTTAATGATTTCAACCCTGATGAACTCATGAACTTCACTCTTAACTGGATGGCTGACAACGAAGATCTTCTGAACAGGATCGCCACTCATACAGGCTGGGATAAAGATAATCTCAGGAAAATATTAAAGGGCATAGCAAACGGAGACGTAAAGCCGCCCAAGGAAAGTGAAACTCCGACGCCGACAAACACTCCGACACCGGAGCCTCCGACTTCAACACCGACTCCTACTCCGGAGCCGACCAAGAAACCTACGCCGACCAAAAAGCCGACGAAGAAACCTACTCCGACAAAGAAACCCACCAAGAAGCCCACAAAGGCTCCTGCGATCCCGAAGAGCAAACCTTCAGGCTATACTGAAGAGATCGAATGGGATACAGACAGGAAGATCTTCATAGTGGCTAAATACACATCTGACGATAAGGTCTATTACAAGGGCTATGTCAAAGGCAAGTGGATCGACATGTACTATACGGAAGAGGAAGTAAGCGGCGGCATACACTGCTACTACTATTACAAAAAATCCGGAAAGAAAGTGGAATACCACGGGTTCTATTTAAGGTAATACGATGAACGAACGAACGAAAACCCTTGTCCTTGCGCTTATTTTTGCCACGCTTTTCACACTGCTCTGTGCTCTCAAAGTGTTCAGAAAACCGGAACTGTGGCTCGATGATAAACTGTATCAGAAGCCGGTTTCTCTTGAAAGCGACATTGTCATAATCGGAATCGACGATAACGACATCAAGAATTTCGGTCCTTACAACACCTGGGACAGATCTGTCATGGCACAGGTCCTGGAGGCGCTTGCATCAAATCCGGACAGCCGCCCCGCAGTAGTAGCGATCGATACCATGTATTCCGGATCTTCCACTCCTGAAGGCGACAAGAGGCTTGCCGATGCCGCTGCCAAGCTGGGCAATGTCGTTACCGCAACTCAGGCCAATTACGGCAAGAAGACCACTTTCTTCGGCAGTGCATCTGCAGTTATCGACTATTTTGCAGTGCTGGGTTACGAGGAACCTTACGAGGAACTGAAAAACGTTACCACTCAAGGCAGCATCAACGTCATGTACGACACCGACGGTGTTGTACGTCATGCCCTGCTCTATATCGAACCCGACGGAAAGCGCGTTTATTCAATGCAGTATGAAGTCGCAAAGATCTATGCCGAAAAGAACGGTTTTCAGATAGAAAAGCCCAAGACTGATGAAAGAGGACATTTCTATGTTACTTATTCATCCAAACCGGGCGGTTTCTATGACGGCTTCAATCTCAGCAAAGTAATAAGCGGAGAAATCAAACCGGAATTCTTCAAAGACAAGATCGTTCTGATAGGACCTTATACCACAGGCCTCCAGGACGCTTACCTCACCCCCATCGAAAAGGCAGGCATGATGTACGGTGTCGAGTATCAGGCAAACGTCATCGAGTGTCTCCTCCTTGGAAATTACAAGCAGGATGCACCTGAATATTTCCAGATCGGTGCACTGTGGGTCGTATGTTTCGCATTTTTCCTTTTCTGCAGCAACCGCAAGCCCGTCTTCACCGTTCCGGTGCTTGTCGTATGTGAAGGTCTCGCAATAGGCGCGAGCTTATGGCTCTTTTCGCTCGGATTCATTACACATTCTTTATGGATCCCGTTGGGTCTTTTGATCCTGTTTGTCATCAGCGTAGGTCAGAACTATATCAGAGCAGCTCTCGAAAGGCAGAACGTTACAAGGACATTCGAAAGATACGTTGCTCCCAACGTCGTTGAAGAGATCCTCAAGGAAGGCACCGAAAGCCTCAAGCTCGGCGGAAAGACCGTTGATATTGCAGTTCTTTTCGTTGATGTCAGAGGATTTACCACAATGTCCGAAAGGCTTTCACCTGAAGAGGTCGTATATATCCTCAACCAGTATCTTTCCATGACCAGCGCATGCGTCGAAAGATACCAGGGTACTCTGGACAAGTTCATAGGCGATGCCACGATGGCATTCTGGGGCGCACCCATCAAAGATGATGAAGCCATCTATCACGCAGCCTGCACTGCCCTTGATATCGTAAAGGGTGCGGAAGAGCTTTCCGAAAAGCTGAAGAATGAGATCAACGAAGAGATCCACGTCGGAGTAGGCGTACACTACGGTCCTGCCGTCGTCGGCAACATGGGTTCCGAAAGACGTATGGACTATACGGCAATTGGTGATACAGTTAATACATCCGCAAGACTCGAGGCAAACGCCCCCGGCAGCACAGTCTATGTAAGCCGTGTGGTAGCGGATGCCCTTAAAGGCCGAATGAAGTGTGAACCGCTTGAGAAGCCTATTAAACTTAAAGGTAAGGCAGACGGATTTGAGATCCTGCGCCTTATCGGACCGGAGGAATAAAGATGCTGACATTTCTTGGCAGAGGTTCTGCTTTTACTGACGAGCAGAACAGCGCGTATTTCGTCGACGGCAATAACCTTGTCCTGATCGACTGCCCCATGAGCTCTTTCGAGAAGCTCAACAACAAGGACATAAACGACATCGATCTGTCAGCTTATGAACACGTGTACGTCCTGGTTACCCACACTCACGGCGACCACATCAGCGGCATCGGAATGCTCATCGACCTGCTGCACTTTGTATTAAGAACACCGATCACGATTATAGCTCCTTCAGAAGAGGTCCAGACAGACCTTCACCTCTATTTCCTGAGGATCGAAGGCTGCAATGACTCCTGGTACGAGCTCACAAACGTCAACGAATTCAAGGCTGACTGGCTCGAAAAAACGATCCCCACCGTCCATACTGAAGAACTGGCAGGAAAATGCTTCGGCTACGTTCTCAATATCGGCGGAACCAGAATCGTCTATACCGGCGATACCAACACCATCGAGCCTTTTGAGAAGTACATACTTGAAAGTTCGGAAGCATACATCGAAATGTCCGCTTTCCCCTCACCCGTTCATCTCAACTGCGAGAAGATGCACGACAAGATCCTGGAATACACTTCAAAAGGCATCCGCGTATATCTGATGCATCTCGACAACGAGAAAAAGATAGCGGATGTAATGAAGGATACCGGCGCGGAATTCGCACCCTTAAGACAGGGCGGTTTCACGATGGAAGACACCGGAAGGATGCTTGCAGGCATCTTCGACATAACTGACAGTCTTTATAAGGATATGTGCATGAACAGGAGCAAGGATCACACCATGCTGTTCACATATCTTACCGATCTCGGAAAGACAATTGTCGATGCCGACAGGGCAAGCTTCTGGAAGTGGGACAAGAGAAAACATCAGCTGTGGACGATGTCCGCAACGGGCGTGGACAGGATCACGATCCCTGATAATTCAGGTCTCGTAGGCAAGGCTTTGAGACTCAAGAAGACATTGGTCGTCAACGATCCTTATTCGGATCCCGACTTCAACAAGGATATCGATCTTCAGACCGGCTATAAGACAAAGTCCGTTCTGGTCCTCCCTGTCGCCGACATCAACGGTGACTTCATCGGAGCTCTTCAGCTCATCAACAAGAACGGCAATCAGGGCTTTGATGCCGCGGTCGATCCCAAGAAGCTCTCACTCGCTGCTCTCGTATGCGGCATCGCACTCGAGTCTGAGACATTCCTTGAGGATTCCCACCACGACAGGCTCACCGGCCTCAAGAACAGAATGGGCTTCTATTACGATTTCGCCAAGAAATACAAGGATTACCTGATCTCGGGTTCCGACATGACGATGTGCGTCTTCATCTGCGACATCGACAAGTTCAAGCGCGTAAACGACACCTACGGTCATAACGCCGGCGATGACGTGCTCGAATTCACCTCCCACCTGATCGATTCTTCCTGCTCAGACAAGGACTGTGTCTACAGATGGGGCGGCGAGGAATTCGTAATGGTAATGCGCGATACCGATCTCGAAGGTGCCGTCAAAAAGGCAGAGGAGATCAGGGTTAAGCTCATGAACTCCGACATCGAAGCCGACGGCAACACTCTCAAATGCACGCTGAGCTTCGGCTGCGCGCTCTTTGATCCCGACAAGTCGATCGAGGAAAACATCAGCCAGGCAGACGAAAGACTCTACAACGCGAAAGAATCGGGAAGGAACAGAGTCTGCTGGGAGTAAAAATAATTGTAAATTTTAATTTATTACTGTATTATTATTTCATCGAAAACCTGTGTTGATGCACAGGTTTTTTCGAAGGATAGGGAAAAACGGATAGATTATTTGAGGAGGAACAAAACATGTTGTTTTGCAGAAAGTGCGGCAGCATTATGGGCGATGAAGACCATATCTGCCTTAATTGCGGAACCGAAGTAGGAAGAGAGAACACCCCGGATCTTAAGAAGGATCTCATTGACAGACTGACCGAGTATCAGACTCTTCTGTCTGATAACGAAGAGCTTGAGACAATGATCAAGCCACAGAAGAATTTTCCTTCATCAGTTACAACATTCAAGAAGAAGACATTTTGGAGATACTTCTGGCCTTATGTATTAGGCGCGGGATTAAGCTTCCTGGTCGTCTATCTGGTCATCATCATTATTACGGCCTACACGCGTCTGAATTCGTACAATCCGTATACTTCATCGGTCAGCGCTAAGACCTTTGAAACACAAATGATGGGTGACGTATACGTCGGCTACTTTACGGCCCTTATCGTAGCCGTGGCACTCATCGTCATCGGAATAAAAGTTTCCAAGGCCAAGCAGAGAACATTCAACCAGGGCGCTGAAAGAATGGCTGCCGAAGTTAATGAAAGATACAAAAAAGGTCTTCTCAACCAGAAGATGATCGAACTCCATACGGACAACGAACGCAAGCTCCGTCTTTTCGGTGATTTCGTTCCCGAGGATTACCGCACGGCTTCACAGGTCGCATCGATCATTGCTCTTATCAAGGATGACAAGGCATCAACAGTCGAAGAAGCCTGCGCACTGCTGTAAGGCTCACACTAAACCTGCTCATCCAAGCCCCGGTCAGTGAAGTGAACCCACTTTGTTGGACGGTTTAAAACGAGTATAAGGACTGATTCCTTGCCTGGCAAGGAGTCAGTCCTTTCAGTTTGACCTGAATTCTTTCATTGTTGTAGTACTCAATGTAATCTTCCATTGCCTTTTGAA
>JAFWQF010000105.1 GCA_017509205.1 Clostridiales bacterium
CTGCTTGCGGTGGTCGTTATCGCTTTCCTGATCTCTCTTTTCTGGACGCCTTACGATCCCTACGCAACGGATGCGGCTTCCAAACTCCTGCCTCCTTCAGCGGCACATCCTTTCGGAACCGATAATTTCGGAAGAGACGTCTTATCGAGAGTAATGTGCGCTGCAAAGTTCACCGTCTTCATCTCCGTCGCGGGCGTTGCGATCGCCCTGTTCCTCGGAACGGTCACGGGCCTTCCGGCGGGCTATTTCGGCGGCTTTACGGACAGGTCAATCATGCTCGTGAACAACAGCATCATGTGCTTCCCCGGCATCCTCCTCGCACTCGTTGCAGTCGCTGTTTTCGGTGCCTCAATGTTTAACGTCGTCTGGGCATTGGGACTTGTTTTCGCGCCCACGTACGCGAGGGTCTACAGATCCGGAACTCTCGAGATCAAAGAGTACGACTACATCACTCACGCACGCGTCATGGGCATTCATCCGGTAAGGATAATGTTCCTTCACATACTTCCGAATCTTGTTCCGCAGCTTTTGCCCGCAACGGTAATCGGCCTTGCGAACATGACACTTTTCGAATCAGGAATGAGCTATCTGGGCCTTGGCGTCCAGCCGCCCGATGCTTCATTCGGCAAGATGCTGGCGGAAAGCCAGGCATACATCAGGGTCGCACCGTGGCTCGTCGTCTTCCCTTCACTGATGCTCGTCTTCTACATTTTGGGACTCTATTTCGTCTCAGAGGGCATGAGGGTATCGCTCACGAAAGGAGGCGGTTCCTGATGACCAGACACATACACGTTCTTAAGGTTCACCACCTCACGCTTTCGTTCCCGACAAGGAAGAACCCCAATCCGAAGCCGGTATTGGATGACGTCGATTTCGGCATAAGAGACGGCGAGATATTGGGTCTCATCGGCAACTCCGGAAGCGGCAAGACCATGACTTCACTTGCGATCGCAGGCCTTCTTCCCGAGGGCGCGCACATCACCGAAGGCTCCATCAAGTTCCAGGGCGAAGACCTCCTGACGATGAAGCCAAAGGACCGCAGAAAGATGCTCGGCTCCGACATCGGAATGATCTTCCAGGAGCCTTCGACAGCATTAGATCCGCTCATGAAAGTCGGAAAGAACCTGGATGAGGTCCTCGTTGCGCACGGTGTCACGGATAAGAATGAGCGCCGCGAAAAGATCCTTTCCATGATGCAGACTGTCGGCTTCACCAACCCTGACGCCATCTACGAACGCTATCCGCACCAGCTTTCAGGCGGTCAGCGCCAGCGTGTCCTCATAGCGGGCGCGGCTCTTCTCGCACCCAAGCTCCTCATCTGCGACGAGCCCACGTCATCACTTGATACGGTCACGACCGTGCAGATATTAGGACTCCTCAAAGACCTCTGCAGAAAGCTTCACATGACGATACTCTTCATTTCGCACGACCTCTCCGCAGTAAGAAACTTCTGCGACAGGGTCATGGTCATGAAAGACGGAAAGATCGTCGACAAAGACACGACATCGGATATTCTTACAAATCCGAAGAACGCATATACCGCCGAGCTCCTGACAAACGCGAAGCTCGATCCGAGAATGCTCGGCATCGAACGTGCACACGTCGACTATTCATCAAGTCCCGTGCTGACTGCACGAGGAATAACAGCCGGGTACAGCGATTCAAGATTCGGCAAAGGCTCCGAAAACAAAGTCCTCAAGGGCGTTGACCTTGAGATCTATCCGCATGAGATCTTAGGTCTCATCGGCAGTTCCGGCTGCGGCAAGACCACGCTCATCAGATCGCTCCTGGGTCTTCTCCCTCACGAAGGAACAGCTACCGTAAACGGAAAGCGTACGGGCGCGGTCTTCCAGGATCCCGTCTCATGCCTCAATCCGTCTCACACGGTAAAGTGGCACTTGAGCGAAGCACTGAGAGTTTACGAAAGAAAGCTCCCCAAAGAGGAACGCATGAAGAAGATCAGCGCTGCTCTTGAAGAAGCCGGACTCAACGATGGCTTCCTCGGAAGAAAACCGCACCAGCTTTCAGGGGGCCAGCGTCAGCGCGTTGCCATCGCAATGTGCCTCATAATGAACCCGGGACTGATCATCGCAGACGAGCCGTTCTCGTCGCTTGACGCAAGCTCTGCGGCAGAGATCTTAAAGCTCCTGACAGACATCAACCGCGAGCGCGGAACGTCCTTCCTGCTCGTCACGCACAATATCCACATCATCAGGCAGATCGCGCCGCGCGTGGTAGTCATGCACGACGGAAAGATATGTGAATCCGGTCTTACGAATGAAGTTCTGAGCAATCCGAAAGACCCTGCGACGGTCAGGCTGCTCGATGCGGAAACAAAACTCCACGGAGTCTGATACAGCAAAAAACTTACCGTAAAATTAAGGACGGCTGCCTCAGGAGAAGCAGCCGTTCTTAAGGGTGATCTATATAAAGCATTCACTTTATATTGATTACATTGTACGGTTTAGAATTGTTAAGTTCTTCACCAAACTGAAGACAAACTGATACATAATTGAGACTTAATTATGAACTA
>JAFWQF010000106.1 GCA_017509205.1 Clostridiales bacterium
AGCCTTGCCGCATCCGTTGCCGGATCAGCAACGCCGCCTTTCGGGGGAAGCATCGTGCGGAACTTATAGAGCCTGAATATCTTACCGTTCCTGCCGGGTCTTTCCTGCTTGAAAAGGACAGGTGATCCGAGCTTGATCCTTACGAGTATCGCGGTTACCAGAAGAACAGGTGAAAGAACGATCAAAGCCAGCAATGCGCAGAGGAAATCCTGCGGGCGCTTCACAAACTTCTCATATGGACCGTAAGGCTTGTGTTTCATTCTTCTTCACCGATCAGGTAAAACCGAAGTTACTCAAAACACCTGTGGATGATGTCGATGATGACGTCCTGCTGCTGCGGTGTCATCTTGTTGTCTGAAGGGAGGCAGAGGCCCCTGCGGAAGATGTCCGCACCGACGTCAGCGCCTGTTCCCTCGATGTAAGCGTTGCTCTTTCCCCTGCCGTTTCCTTCGGCAGTGATGAATGCGTGAGTCCTGTATATGGGCTGCATGTGCATCGGCTTCCAGACGGGGCGTCCTTCGGCGTTGAAAGCGGCGATCGCAGCGAGTATCTCACCCGGAGATGACTTGCCGGGCTCCGTCTTCCAGAGCTGATCCTGCTCGCCTCTGACAAAAGGTGCCATTGCATCCTCGTCGATGATGATGCAGCTGAGCCAGAAGTTCGGTATGGACTTCTCCTCGTCAAACGGATTCATCTTAACGGGAAGGTCAGCAAGACCTGCCTTGTATCTTTCGTAGATCGCCTTCTTCTGAGCGATGTGCTCTTCAAGATAAGGGAACTGTCCCCTTACGATTCCGGCGATGATGTTGCTCATCCTGTAGTTGTAGCCGATCTCCTCGTGCTGGTACCAAGGAGCATCCTCGCGTGACTGTGTGGACCACTTCCTGACCTTGTTGGCGTCTTCGAGGCTGTCTGTCAGGAACATGCCGCCGGCACTGCCGGTGATGATCTTGTTGCCGTTGAAGGAGATGCAGTTATAGTCTCCCAGGGCGCCTGTCTCGACCCATTTGCCTTTGATCTTATATTTCGCGCCGAATGATTCGGCCGCATCTTCGATTATGATCGCGCCGTGAGCGTCTGCTATTGCCTTGATCTCCT
The DNA here is from genome assembly GCA_017509205.1 of Clostridiales bacterium. Taxonomy (GTDB): domain Bacteria; phylum Bacillota; class Clostridia; order Saccharofermentanales; family Saccharofermentanaceae; genus Saccharofermentans. The sequence continues at coordinate 1,099 of JAFWQF010000106.1, forward strand.
CCATCTTTCCGGGTGTTCCGTAAAGATGCGCAAGAACGATCAGCTTAACGTCGGGATAAATCTCAAAAGCCTTTTCGAGTGCCTTGGGATCCACGTTCCATGTGTCGCGCTCAGTGTCGATGAATACGGCTTCACCGTCTTCATATGCAACGGGATTGAGTGTCGCGTCAAAGGTCATGTCAGAGCAGAAAACGCGGTGTCCGTTCAGCGTGCCCTCGTTGGGTCTTGCCTGGCCGTAGAGCTTCTCGCCTGCGAGCTTAGTCGCGAGGTGAAGCGCCGCGGTTCCTGCGGAAAGTGCAACGGCATACTTAACGCCGACATATTCCGCAATGGCCTTTTCGATCTCGTTGATGTTCGCGCCGACCGTACTGACCCAGTTGGTCAGGATGGCCTCATCGACCCACTTCTGCTCTTCTCCGTGCATCGTGGGACTGGCAAGCCAGATCTTCTTTTCAAACGGCTCTATGCCCTTAAATCTCGGGTCATTCCTGAGGTCCATCTGCATTCTCTCCTTTATGCGCGGATGCATACATCTCAGCGCGCTGCTGCCTGTATGCCTCACCCTTTTCCTCTGTTCCGTGTCTGCCTGCGGGATGGTAGGTGGGAACGACTTCCGCTATGAGTTCCCTGATGTTCTCACGGTCTTCATAAGCGGCTTCCATCAGACCCCTTAACTGAACGATGAATTTGTCCTCGTCAAATGCAATGGGGCTGCCGATATTGATAAGTTCGTTGGATGTCTTCTGAAGTCCTTCCTCGTCCATGAGGCGCTCCTCATAGAGCTTCTCGCCGGGACGAAGGCCGGTGTAGACGATCTTGATGTCCTCGTTGGGCTTGAGGCCTGCAAGGCGGATCATGTCCTTTGCGAGATCCGCGATCTTAACGGGAGTACCCATGTCGAGAACGAAGATCTTTCCGCCGCCTCCGAACGTTGCTGCCGTAAGCACCAGAGAAGCTGCTTCTGGGATCGTCATGAAGTAGCGGATGATGTCGGGATGCGTAACGGTAACGGGACCGCCTGATGCGATCTGCTCGGTGAATCTCGGGATGACGGAACCATTGCTTCCAAGAACGTTTCCAAACCTTACCGCAACAAACTCGGTCCTCGGATGATCGGGGATGACGAGGCGGTCGCCGGAGTCGCGGAGCGCGCCCGTATGGGCATTGAGATCAGGGAGCTCGGAAGCCTTTCCTGACTCGATCTTTCTTGCGAAAGTCTGAACGATCATCTCGCAGATACGCTTGCTCGCGCCCATTACGTTAACGGGGTTAACGGCCTTATCCGTGGAGATCATAACGAACTTCTCACAGTTGTAGGCCATGGCGGCAAATGCCGTGTAGTATGTGCCGATCGCATTGTTCTTGATGGCTTCGCAGGGGCTGTCCTCCATAAGCGGAACGTGCTTGTGCGCAGCTGCGTGGAAAACAATGTCCGGACGGTAATCGCGGAAGACCTCTTTGATCTTGCGGCTGTCACGGACGGAACCGATCAGCACGACGAGATCAAGGTCGGGATACTTGTCCTGAAGTTCAAGCTTTATCGCATGAGCGTTGTTCTCGTAAATGTCGAAAATGATGAGCCTCTTAACGGAGGGGACGGCTGCGACCTGTCTGCAGAGCTCGCTTCCGATGCTTCCGCCGCCGCCCGTAACGAGGACCGTCTTTCCGTTAAGGAACTTCGTAACTTCCTTGGAACCCATCTCAACGGGCTCGCGTCCGAGAAGGTCTTCCACGTTGATCTTGCGCATCTGGCTGACGGAGACCTCTCCGAGAACGAGCTGGTAGATACCCGGCAGGTTCTTGATCTCGCAGTCTGTCTGACGGCAGATGTCGATTACGTTCTTTCTGGACCTTGCGGATGCGCTCGGCAGGGCGATGTAGATCTTGTCTATCTTGTATTTCTGAACATTTTCAATGATGGAGTCACGGCCTCCGACTACGCGGATGCCCTCGACGTCTCTTCCCCACTTGTTGCGGTTATCGTCGATGATGCAGACGACCTTTTCGTTGACTTCCTTGGCGTCACGCATGTCCCTTAAGATGGTCTGTCCAGCGGAACCGGCGCCGATCAGCATGACCCTGGAAACGTCGGTCTTGTTTCTCTCTGCCCTGAACATGAGCAGGAATCTGTAAGCAAAACGGATTATCAGCAGGAAGAAGAACTGTACGCCGGCACCCATGATGTAATACGAGATCGGCATTCTCTGGAAGAGGAGCGTGATCAGTATTATGTGCAGGAGACTCGCAAGTGCGGATGCTTCAGTGATCCTTATAAACTCCGTAAGGCTGGCAAACTGCCAAATGCTCTGATACAGCCTGAAGAACCAGAATATCAGCAGACACATTACCGCATAGATGGGAGCGAACTTCATCCACGGATTAAGATATGTCGCAGGGATCTGCGAAAAACGCAGGTCAAAGCGCAGGATCAGCGCAATGAAATATGAAAAGGAAACAGCGGCAACATCGTAAAAGATCAGAAAGATCATTATCTTCTGCCAGTGTTCAACCCTTATCTTGGCCGGCTTCTTTGCCGTATGTTGAGAATTATTAGAGCTCATAATCGTGCATATATTAATATAAATAGGAACGAACTGCAACCTGTGGGAGCGGACAAGAGGGCGTCAAATGCCCTGTAACACTGTTACGGAGTTCAGCCGTAGTAGTGGACTCTGGCCTTCGGATTGACCTTCAGGTTGACGTAATCGAGCATCAGCTTGGTGAACTTGTTGTTCTCCGTGGCCTTTGGCTGCCACTGAACGCGGTGGATACGGTCTTTGTAGTTGAGCTTGGCCTCGCCGGTGCCGTAATTCGATTCGATGTTCTTCTTGAGAGTCTGGTATGCGCTTCCGTCAAAGATGTAGTAAACGTCAGTGACGACATTCTTGTTGATCTCGATCTCGACGGACCTGATCTTCATGCCGAATATGATTATGTCGGCATAATCCTGATTTATCAGTGTCACGGTTCCTTTGCCCTTTGTGACCTTTTCCGCGGGACCGTATTTGCCGATCTCATCCTTGAGCTGCTTATACGTCGTGCCCTTGCGTGTGGCCCTTCCGACAGCCTTTACCATTTCCTGGGCCTTGTAGCCGTCGGGTGAGATGCTGTATCTGATCTCGGTCGCAAATCCCCTTCCGCAGCCGGTCATCCTGCCGTATGTGACAGTGATGAAAGCCTTTCCGTCCCAGACGTTCCACTGTGAGCTGTAGTCGCGGTTGAGCGCGGGATTGCCGTATTCTTTCGCCAGCTTTTCGCGGATCTCGTAAAGATAGTCACCGCGCATGACGAACGCATAAGAGGTCAGGTCGGCCCTTGGATCGAAATTCAGGAGCACCGCGGAGGCGCTTGCAGCGGCGAACTTGCCAAGATTGGCATCTGAAGAGAAGTCGTAGTTCTTTTCGGAAAGATAGGTAACCGTTCCGTCGACAGCGGTGGCGGCCTTGCTTACGGGAAGCTTCCTTCTGGCGTCATCGGCTGTCATGCCGAGCTTGATCTCAGGTGACATGTCGGGTTTCACGGTGGACTTCGGTTCCTTCGTGTTGATGTACTGGAGGAAGGCATGTTCCTTTCTGTCCGCATTGGAGATCCTGACCGTCAGGTTCAGGAGCACATCGTTTTCAAGGTCCCAATAGACCGATTCACCGCTCTTATAAAGCGGCTTTCCGTACTCTTCCGTCAGCGCTGAAAGCACTTCGGAATACTTGTCTTTGTCCAGCAGATAGGTGAAGGCGTAAAGACCGCCGGTCTTGTCCACGCTCAGCATTACGAGCGAAAAGCCGAATCCTCCGACACTGGCCTTGCATCCGTATGTGAGGTATACGGTATTGCTTTCATCAGATGTGGTCGATAACTCCTCGTTTACAACGTCCGGGAACTTGAACTTAACCTCAGTCGGCATCATTCCCCAGTCGAGGATCATGCAGTCGGTGGGAACCCTTCCTTCAGGATATTCAGAACCGAACTTAGTGACCGGGGCATCAGTGGGATCCACAGCGCTTGTCTGCTGTGATGAAGTACCTGACTGGCTTGTTTCAGGCTCAGTATTCTTCTTCATCGATATGGCAACTGCCGCGGCGATACCGATGCCCAGAATGAGCACACCCGTGACAATGACAAGGATAAGTCTCGTCTTTATGTCAGGGGCTTCGGAAAGGCTGTTATCGTCTGTCTTGGCAGTGAAGCGTTTCTCCATATGCCATCAGTATACTTTAACGAATATGTCATTTCAGAATCCGTAATATGACATATGTATACCGAAAGGCTATTCTTCAGGCTGTTTGTAGGTCAGCTCGAGTCCCAGCGTCGTCCTTACCGATCTGCCGAAAAGAGTCATGTTTATCGTGACGAGGCGCTTGTGACGGTCAACGTGGACTATGTCTCCCTCAAGTCCTAGCATGGGGCCTGAGACTATCTTTATCCTGTCGCCTTCCTTGTAGCCTGTTGAGATCTCGACTATGTTGTCACGTCCGGCGATCCTGTTGATGAAGGCTTTTTCCTCATCGCTGACAGTAAGAATGACGTCATCGGCCTTTAAGAGCCTGTGTCTGCCGGGAACCTTGATGAGAGCCTTTTCGAGGGCTTTCGGGTCTTTCGTGACCATGAAGACATACCCTGAATAAAGGGGCCTGGTCTCCCTTCTCCATTCGCCCTTGTACTTCTTGAGCCTGACATGTTTGGGCACGAAAACATCCTCAAGGACGTCTTTGGAGACCATGTCTGAACATGCTCCCTTTATCTCGTCCTCCTTGCCGACGTTAACTTGGGCAACCACCCATACCGGCTCACTGAAGATTTCATTTTCACACTCGCCCATACGGCACATTTTAGCATACCGTACAACTGAAACCTCATATTTTTCAGGTCTTTTTGAAACACGGCCGGAAGTTTGCATAGTATAATCAGCCAATGACCAAGACAGGAAGATTCTGGACTCTCAGATACATCATAATCAACGCGACCTATTTCGCCGTGTACAGCGGGATCCACGCTTACGCGTCTGTTTTCCTGCTCGAAAAGGGCTTTTCCAACACCCTCATCGGAATAACCCTGGCTCTCGCTAACATCCTGTCCGTCCTCTTCCAGCCCATGATCGCCGGCCTCATCGACAAGCAGGGAAAGCTCACGAACCGCAACGTTTCGATGGCTTCCACCGCGCTCCTCTTACTGGGCTCGGTCCTCCTGCTCATAATAAAGAGCGGTGTTGTCGTGATATTCATAATCTTCGCGCTGATCTACATGGTGCAGATGGTCTACCAGCCGATAATAACGGCCATGTATTTCGAGTACGAAGCAGCGGGATGCCATATCTACTACGGCCTTGCAAGGGGCCTGGGCTCCTGCGGATTCGCGGTCGTTTCGTTCTTCACCGGCAGGATGATCGGCAGGTTCGGCGTAACGGTCCTGATGGTATTAGACATCATATTCCTCTCCATCGCGCTCGTCGTACTTTACTTCTTCAAAAAGCCTGAAACACCTAAGGCAGCTTCATCTGATGAGAGCGAAACAGCTCACAACAACCTGTTCGTTTTCATAAAGACTTATCCTTCGTTCATGCTCTTCGTCGCAGGCGCTGTCTGCTTCTTTTTCGCGCACAATGCGATCAACGACTACATGATCCAGATAATCACTCCGCTCGGCGGAACCGAGTCGCAGATGGGAACCGCAGTCTTCATCGCTGCACTCTTAGAGCTCCCCACAATGGCGCTGATAGACAAGATCATGAAGAAGATCACCGTAAAGAACCTTCTTCTCATCTCAGGCACGGCATTCCTCATCAAGACGGCTCTCATGCTGATCGCACCCAACATGGTTGTGGTCTATGTCAGCCAGGCTATGCAGATGTTCGCCTACGCGGTCTTCATCCCCGCAGGCGCCTACTTCGTAAACCAGACCATGGCAAGACTCGACCAGGTCAAAGGCCAGGCCTACATCAACTGCTCGATCACATTGGGCGGCGTCTTCTCAAGCCTTGTCTGCGGACGTCTCCTCGACATAAAGGGCCCTCATTTCATGCTCATCGTAAGCCTTGCCGTAACGGCGGCCGGCCTTGTGATCGCCTTCCTTGCCCTCAGGGTATTGGGCAAATCTGAGGAAAAACGCTCTTAAACAAAATTCAGTATTGAACAATATACAATAGCGTGTTATTCTCCCCTTATAGGCCGGAAACCTAAAGGGAGAGATTTATATGAACGATGAATGCTGTTTGAAGTATCCGCTTTTGATGGTGCACGGGATGGGATTCCGCGACAGGAAGCACCTGTGCTACTGGGGAAGGATCCCCAAGGCCCTGAGATCGCAGGGCGCTGACGTTTATTTCGGAAATCAGGATGCGGTAGGTTCCGTTGAAGGCAACGCGGAAACCGTCGCAAAGAGCCTCGATGAGGTCCTGAGGATAACCGGAGCTCCCAAAGTAAACATTCTCGCCCATTCCAAGGGCGGACTTGAATCAAGATATCTCGCAGCCCACGGCTACAGCGACAAGATCGCCTCTATCACAACGATAGATACTCCCCACCATGGCTCAAAGACGGTGGATTTCCTGATGAAGGCACCGCGCTGGATGGTCAAGGCCGCTGCAAAAGGAACAGACCTCTGGATGAGGATACTGGGAGACAAGCATCCCGACTGCTACAAATGCTTCGACATACTGACGACCAAGACAGCCTCGCAGTTCAACATAGACAATCCCGCACCCGACGGCATCTTATGCCAGAGCTACGCGTTCAAGTGCGAAAGTGCCTTCTCTGATTCCTTCTTCTGCATCACCCAGCCGATCGTCAGAAGATTCGACGGCGACAACGACGGTCTGGTCTCCGTAGATTCAATGCACTGGGAAAACTTCAGGGGCATCAGGACTTCAACATCGAAAAGGGGCATCTCACATGCCGATGTCGTGGATATGAGGAGAAGACGATTCACATCCAGGACACCGTCATCTGATTCGGAAGTCAGCGACATCGTAAACTTCTACACCGGCGTCGTAAAAGAACTCAAGGAACTGGGATACTGAATAATGGTATAATTGTCCCAAAATACCAAAGGAGTTCCCCGGTGAAAGATAAAAAGACGCTGTTTAAGAAGTATTCTGATGTGATATTTCTCTTTATCGCATCAAGACTGGTCTTCCTCTTTATCTGGTTCCTGGCAGGCAATTCCTTTCATCTGCTTACCGAGTTCTACGACAGCGATATGTACAACAATATCGCGAAGAACGGTTACGCCAAAGATTACCTGACAGCCTTTTTCCCCATGATCCCGCTCATCATCCGCTTCTTGAGCGGATACGGCCTCCTGTTCATAAACCAGGTATGCTTCTTCATCTCGATGGTGCTCCTTAAAAAGCTCACGGAAGAAGAATACAAAAGCAAGAATACTCTGCTGGTTCTTTTCATCTTCGCGTTTTCGCCGGTCGCCTATTTCTCCCTGATCTGCTACACCGAAAGCATCTTCTTCTGCCTGACGCTGGCGGCATTCTATCTTTTCGTAAAGAACAAGTATCCGTGGCTCATGGGTATCCTGATCGGTCTTTCGGTCTTTACCAGAAACACCGGTTCCATCGTGTTCTTCGCGATATTCGCGGGAATGGTCATCAGATGGTTCAGAAAAGAGACCAAGTTTACCGACATCATACTGGCCTATGTTCCCGCAACACTGATCAGCGTTATCTTTCCGATCTATCTTCAGGTCAAGTTCGGAAACTGGAAGATGTTCGTTGACTGCCAGTATGATAACTGGCTCAAGGTCCGTTCAAATGTGATCAATACATACATCGAAAGCTTTAAGATGATCTTCACCGACACTTACGATTTCGACATCTACACTCTCACACTGTTCAGGGTGAACGAGATAATCACGACCCTCATTACATTCTTCTTCCTTTTCCTCTGCATCAAGGAATTCAAAAAGCTCAAGAAGATCGATGCCGTTTCCGTCGTCTCCGTGCTGATCCTCATCATGTCGATAGTCATCTTCTCATCGACGATCCATGATCCTAATACCAGCGCGCCCACGAGAAGTTTCTATAGATATTACACGGGCATGTTCCCGGCATTCACGCTGCTCTATGATCTGCATCCCAAGTTCGCTGCGATCCTGGCTATAATCACCGCATTTTCAGGCTGCGTGATCTCAGGCATCTTTTTCAAAGCGGCTTATTTCTACTGATAAAAGATTCCGTCGTTGACATCGTTTGTCTGTGGTGTTACCTTATTATTGAACACGTTTAATAATGCTTCATGAGAGGTACCGCATGCAAAAAGAGATCAAGACAGAGATAACCAAAGAGAAGCTCCTGAACGCTGCCGAAAAGCTCATCGCCGTCAGCGACGACCCTTTTAAGATCACCTCCAGACAGATAGCTCAGGAGGCCGGAATGCAGGCCGCCATGATCAACTACTGCTTCGGTTCGAGGGACAAACTGATCTACGCGGTATTCCACAAGTACTACAGGCAGGCCCTCCAGGAGAAGCAGGTCGATAAGATAATCTCTTCGGATCTTTCGCCCAAGGACAAGCTCAAAAAGCTTCATTTCATAATCGCGCGGTTCCTGGTCAACAATCACAAGCTGACAAGATCCATCACGGACCTCATCCTTTTCGGACGCGACCTCTCTGAGGAATCGTTCAGCTTCAGCTATGTGAAAGAGCATTTCAAGGGCACGAAAACAGATACCGAGTGCCGCCTTATCGCATACGAACTTTCCACCACGATGCAGCTCATCATCTGCCGCAAAGAAGATTTCGCAAAGGACATGGGGATCGATCTTTCTGATGACAAAGAGCTTCAGCACTACATCGATCTGAGGATAGATCTGCTGCTTCCGGATACGGTTTCATAATATGGGTTTTACATACAGATTCGACAACATACCTGACGCGGAACTGGCACGCTGCGGCGGAAAAGGCGCATCTCTGATCCGCATGACAAGGATGGGTCTTCCCGTCCCTGAAGGCATCGTGATCACAGCGGGTGCGGCAACTGACGAAGTTGCCCGCAAAGAAATAGAAGATGCGATAGCTCAGCTGCCTGACAACTGCACTTATGCCGTCCGTTCATCCGCACTCAACGAGGACGGTTCTGACAACTCATTTGCTGGCCAGTATGAGACCTTAACGGACGTTGCCAAAACAGATATTTTTGAAGCGGTCAGGACCGTTGCGGGATCAGTTGACAATTCACGCGTTAGAGAATATCTTTCCAATTCAAACGTATCAGCAAGCGACATAGCGGTGGTCATCCAGCGCTTCGTAAAACCTGAATATGCAGGCGTCCTGTTCACTGCAGATGCGGTCACGGGAAGCAGCCGAGTGATGGTGGGCAACTACGTTGAAGGCGAAGGAGAAGCCCTGGTATCAGGACAGAAGAACGCGAAAGAATTCAGGATAGATGCGATCAAATACGCTTACACGGGTGACGATGTGATGAGAAAGCACGCGCGCAGACTCTATAAGCATGCGTGCAGGATAAGGTCTGAATACGGTTGTGAGACCGACATAGAATGGGCCGTTTCAGGCGGCAGACTTTACATCCTTCAGGCGCGTCCCATCACGACTCTCAAGCGCGTTGATCCTGACAGATATCTGATCAACGGAAGCAGGTCGGGCGACTTCCTCCTCACCAAGACAAACGTCGGCGAGATATTCATGAAGCCCCTCACACCTGCGACATTCAGCGTGCTCGAAGCGATAAATGACGTGCTGTATCTCCCCTGCTGGCTCGACTCTGTCGACGGTCAGGCATACATGAACGTCAGCGTCCTCTGCTCCATGCTGATAGCCATGGGAATGAAAGAGGAAAAGGCTTACGGAGCGGTAAAAGACCTCGTAGGAAACCTGCCTGAAGGCAAGACCGTTCCAATCTTCCCTTTTGACGGAAAGAGATTTAAGAAGAACCTTTGGAGGCTCCTTACCGGAGGTCATGCAAAAGGCTATAAGTCCAAGATGAGCAAAGCCCAAAAGCTCGAAATGGTGCGTACCCTTCCCGAGATCTCAAGAGAACTCATAGGCGAAATAAGGAAACTTAACACCAATGAGCAGCTCTACAGATACGGCAGTGACGTTCTGATCCCCAAGCTCGTGGACGGCCTGAGCGCCATCATGGCATCGAGCGGAATGAAGATGGTGCCTCTGTTTAAGACTCGCGGAAAGCTCGAAAAGCTCGTCGGTGAAGAAACCGCGAAAGCACTGCTCGGCGGGTGCCTCGGCATAATCGAGAGCATGAAGCCGCTGCTCATGTTGGAAGACGTCATCAGCGGAAAAGTGACTGAAGAAGAGTTCATGAACACCTGCGGCCAGCGCTCGGTAAACGAGATGGAATTAAGCGAAAAGCACCCTTATGAAACGTCTGACTATCTTGCAAAAGCGATCGAAGATTATAAGACTCAGGGCATCAGCGCTCACGATCTGAAAGCAAAGAGCGAGCGTGAGTTTGAAGATGCGCTGGAGTGCTACTGCAGTGCAAATCCGGGCAAAGCCAATAAGGTCAGAAAGATGATCGAAGGCTTCAAAGGCGCAAATGCTTTCAGAGAAGAGATCCGCGCAAAAGGCGTCTGGTGCATGTGCGTCCTTCGCGAATGGCTCCTTGCAGCAGGACGCGTAAACGGCCTGGGCGACGATGTTTTCATGCTCTATATCAGAGAAGCGATATCGCTCACAAAGGGCGATGATTCAGTCCTTAAAGCGATACCCGCGCGCAAGGCAAACTACGAAAAGTATCTGTCACGCCCCGCTTACCCGAACATAATCATCGGAAGATTTTACCCTGACTCCTGGATAAACGATCCCGCACGCAGGAACGATTTCTACTGCAGCGGTTCTGATGTTTCAGTATCTTCGGACGTAAAAGGCTTCCCGGGCGCAGCTGGCAAAGTCACGGGCAAAGTGCGCGTGATAGAGAGCATCGATCTTATTGACACTATAGAGACAGGAGAGATCCTTGTAACCAGTGCAACAAATATCGGATGGACGAGAATCTTTCCGAAAGTTTCCGCTATAATTACTGATATCGGCGCGCCTCTTTCGCATGCCGCGATCGTCGCAAGGGAGTTTGGGATCCCCGCGGTCGTAGGATGCGGCAACGCGACGACAGTCCTCAAGACAGGTGACATTGTCGAAGTGGACGGTATTAACGGAACGGTGGTTAAAAAATGATCCAGGACATATATCCGCACAAATTGAATAACCGTTTTGATCCTTCAAAGCGGCCTGACAAAAACAGCCTCATCTTTTCTTTCAGCGGCATAGACCTGCTGATAAACGGCGAAACACTTCCCCGTATTGCAGATCTTAAGAACGTAACTGGCGAAGACCTGGTCTTCCTTTTCACCATCGATGATAAGGATTTCTTTTTATACCGTGATGTAATCGCTCCCGAAAACATTCCGGAAGGCTTTGAATACATCAACGTAAGGACCCTTCGCGGCAAAGGCTTCAAAGAAAAATACATGGCGATGGCGATCTATACAGGTCTTCACCTTGCCCATTGGTACAGGAATTTCAAATTCTGCGGAAGGTGCGGTAAACCCACCCGCCTCGATGACAAAGAAAGGGCCCTTCGCTGTGACTGTGGGAATGTCATCTATCCGGTAATCGCACCTGCCGTAATCGTCGGCGTTACCAACGGAGATAAGATCCTGGTAACGAAATACAGGACGGGCTTTGCACATTTCGCGCTCGTCGCAGGCTTCACCGAGATCGGCGAGACTCTCGAAGAAACAGTGGCACGCGAAGTCATGGAAGAAACGGGCCTCAAAGTCAAGAACATCCGCTATTACAAGTCACAGCCCTGGGGCATCGTCTGTGATCTTCTTGTCGGCTTCTTCTGCGATGTCGACGGAGACGATACGATCAAAATGGACGAGTCAGAACTCAAGGTCGCCGAATGGAGAACGCGCGAAGAAGTCGAGCTTCAGCCCGATCAGTTCAGTCTTACCAACGAGATGATGACGATGTTTAAAGAGGGCCGGATTTAAGGCCAGTCTCAGAATAAATAACTTTACTGCTGAGGCTGCCCCGGCTGCGGCTGTTGCGGCTGCGGAACAACAGGTGCTGACTGCACGGGATTTGCTGTCTGCTGAACGGGCTGCTGCACAGGTGCTGCCGGACCCTGCATCTTAGCCGCGAGCCTCTGCATGTATTCAAGCTTGGGCATGGGCTTTGCGAAGTAGTAGCCCTGGATCATGTCGCATCCCTGACCTGCAAGGAAATCGACCTGTTCCTTCTCCTCAACGCCTTCCGCAACCGTCTTCATGTTAAGGCTCTTTGCGAGTTTGATGGTCTCTGAGACAACGATCTGACCGCGGTCTCCGGCCTTCTCGCCCCTGAAGAATCCCGCGTCGAGCTTGAGCACGTCGAGCTCCATGTCCTTGAGTGAATTGAGTGATGAGTAGCCTGCGCCGAAGTCGTCCATCGAAACCTTGAAGCCAAATGACTTAAGGGCTTTGATGGTATCGATCATGGCATTCTGGTCATCAAAGAACGCACTCTCCGTAAGCTCGATCTCGAGGAGATCATGCGGGCATCCCGCTGAATCGACCATATCCCTGATCTGCACCGCAAGGTCCTTCTCAGCGAAGTGAGCTCTCGAAACGTTTACCGAAACGCAGCCGGGCTTGTAGCCCATGTCGAGCCACATCTTTTGGTCTGCGGCAACGTGCCAGATCATGTAGTGATCGATCTCCGTGATGAAACCGTTCTTCTCGAAGATCGGAATGAACCTGCCGGGAGAAACGAATCCGTACTCGGGAGAATTCCATCTGATAAGGGCTTCCGCGCCCTTGAGTTCCAAAGTCTTCGGATCGTATTTCGGCTGATAATAAATGTCGAATTCCTGATTTACGACGGCCTTCATCTGGTTCTCCTGAACCGTATCAAACCAGCGCTGTTCTTCGAGGAGCTTGTCATCAAAGATGAATACTCCGCCCGGATCGGTCTCGCCCTGAACGTCGATCGCCGTGCAGGCATTGTTGTATGCCTTTTCGATGCTGCAGTCCAAACGTCTGACTATGACGCCGTTGCTGTTTACCGCAGGTCTTATGATGTCAACGCCAGCTTCAAAGATGAAGTTGTGATCTTTATCAACGTTCTGGAGGATATCCATCATCTGGGTAAGCCTCTGCCTGAGTGATGCTTCATCAATGAAATACAGCAGGAGAGCAAATCCTTCAGTGGTGGCATGCGCGCACATTTCGCCGGTCCTGATCTGCCTGTTCAGAGATCTGTCGATCTTTACAAGGATCTCTTCGCCTTCGCTTATCGAATGGCACATGCAGTAGTTTCTGTAATTGGTAAATGCGATGTTGACCACCGCAAAACTTGTCTTCTTTAAACTTCTGCACTGAAGCTTCTCGTCACCGTACATGACGTACCAGATCCAGTTATGTCCGCCAGTGATGGAATCGGCATAAAAGAGCTTAACTACTCTTCTGAAGTTTATGATGCTGCGGACCATGAATATGATCATTACCACAAAAGCAATGATCACCACAAGAACAAAGCTTCCTATGATCTCACCAGCGAGAGTAAGCTCCTTGGTGTTGATCGAGAAATACGCTTTGCCTATGAATTCTTTTGTTCCGCCGTTGATGCTTACGGAGATCCACACAGGAAATCTTATGCTTTCTCCGTTCTCAAGCTTTTTGTATTCTTCATTAAAATAGAGCTTGAATCCGTCAAAGATGTCAAAACTTATCTCATGGTTTTCGGCGGCAAAGAAAAGACCATGCTCCGTATCCTTGTAGATGTTTCGCTTCTCAGAACCGTTTGCCATTAAGATATAGCCGCCTTCATTGCTGCAGGTGTTCTTACCGTACTGGTCGATTATATTGCCGGAACTGTCTTTTACAATGAACTCACGGTCGCCTTTTTTCAGGTACTCAGCAAAGCTGTTATCTTCACTGGCAGCCTCATAGATCCTCGCTTCGCGTACGAGAGCCTCATAATCGGCATCTATCTTGGATTCCATGAGATACTGGCAGAAATAACCGGTAAACAGTGCAACGGTCGCAATGAAGAGGATGTTCAGGAAAAGAAGGACACCCAAAGTACCCCAGGAACTTACATTCCTGACTTTTTTGTACAGCCTGACTCTTTTCTTGTTCCGCTTATTCCTGATCTTTCCCATGATCCATGCCCCCTCTTGTAAGCACAGTATACCAGTAAAGCAATAATTTATGTGGGTGCCACAACCGTAACTTCACCCTTAACGTATGTCCAAAGGATCGTATAGAAAAGGACGGCAAAGATCATGAAAGCCACCGCCAGGCCTCTGATAAACTTAGCCGTTGCTCTGTCTTTGGTACCCGGGATCTTAATCTCTCCGGCCCTCAAAAGAAAGACCAGACCGCAAAGAAGGAACGGCGTGCTGTATCTGAAGTTCTGCGAGCAAATGTGAGGAAACTGAAGCGAGAACGAAATGACCGAAACCGTCTGTACTACCGCAAGCACCGCCATCGAGAGATCTTCCCACAAACTCTTTCTCTTTTTGAGCGTAAATACCGTATAAACGAAGCCGATGACCGAGATCACGATCAGGATCAGGAAAACGATCAGAAGCACGTAACCTGCCATGCTCATCGTAAAGTCATCCCTGCAGTTCTCAGCATCAAACAGTGCTGTCTTTACTTGAGCGATAAAGATGTTGTAATCCTGTTCGCCGTCAGAACCCAGATTGATGTAATAGTCTTCAATGGGGAAACCATAGAAGCCGAAGATCCTCTGCAGCGGCGTGTATTTGCTGATGTCCTGATAGATGTTGTCGGATCTCAGGACATAGGTAAACGGCACGCGGAACTTGATGAAGTTCCTGACTTGGAACCACAGCCCCAATGGCGCGCAGATGACACCGAAAGTTAAAAGCTGAAGGAATGACTTCTTCCCTGCTTTTTTGTCCTCTTTGTTCATCATGTCTTTGATGAACTTAACGATGAACAGGAATCCCACCGGGAAGGCGATCATGCCGACAGAGAGCTTTGTCATCATGCCGAATCCGACCGCGAGAGCTGCGAAGATGATGTTCTTCCAGGTACCTTCCTTAAACCACTTCAGGCCGAAATAAAATCCCGTGAAGAACAATAAGATTGAAAGGATATCGTTATTGATCGATGCCGACATCTGTGTGAAACAAGGGAATGCCGCTATGATCAGGGCTGCCGTCACGCGGCTTTCTTTTTTGATTCCGACCTGCACAACAGTCTTGTAGACCATTATCAGCGTAAATTGTGTCCAGAGCATTGATATGGCCTGGAGCGTCTCATAATATCGTGTTCCCTTAGGCAGGAATATCCCGACTATCTTAAGGAAAACCGCACAGACAAAATAGTGGAATGGCGGATGATAAAACTCGCCATAACCCCTGACATCAACATTCGGAATCCAAAAATGGTCTCTCACATACAATATATAACCGGAGTGCCATAAATTATACTTACCTTCAACAAACTCGTTTAAGTCGTGTTGCCTTGTATAAAGACCGGTATAAAGAACATAACCAAGTCGTAAAACGAATCCGAGCGCGAATATAAGGGTGATCATCGCTTCATCAGAAAGCTTCTTCGTCTGTCTTAAATAAAATCCATACCCTAAAACAAGCAGATATCCGAGGAACATGATTGCGCAGCAAACGCCATTGTTATCTATCTGCATACCTGTGGAAATGAGCACGACAAAAACAAGCAGCGCCGAGATGATAAACGAGTGCTTGTACAGTGCGTTTGTAATTTTATCCTGCTTGAGATCCAAGATATGAACTCCTTGCTTTTATTCCCTTTCGAGAATATCACAGAAGAGTTCTTATTTCACTATTACCTGCCCCTTAGCGTAAGGATCATCCATAATGATCTCATCAACAGAAGTGACCTTTATGATCCCGCTCCTCGGATTCTTTATGCTAACGACTGATGATATGATGTCGGCTTCAACGTCCGATTTTTCGAAAGAAAGATCACAATCGATCATGGTGCAGTTGATGAGCTTTAAGCCCTGGCAGTAGCAGAGCGGCTGTGTTCCTATTATCGTGCAGTTCTCGAAAGTCACGTTCTCACAGTACCATGCAAGGTACTCGCCCTTGATGTAACTGTCTCTGACCACAACGTTCCTTGCGTGCCAGAACGCATCTTTCGTATCGAACTTACAGTTTGTGAAAACAGAATCGGAAATATACTGGAACGAATACTTTCCCTTCAGCTTAACATTATCGAAAAACAGATGATCCGAGCGCATGAACGCATACTCGCTCTCAACGCTTGTATCCCTGACGGAAAGGTCGCTCACCGACCATCCGAACTCGGGAGAGATGACGTCGCAGGAATCCAACTTAACGTCTCTGCACTCACGCAGAGCCTTGATGCCGTGCATCTTCGTGCCGTATATCTCAACGTATTCCGAATACCAGATGGCGGCACGGGAGAGCTCTGTCATCTCGCCGCCTTCTATCTTCAGTCCGTGATCGTGCCAGAAAGGATAACGCAGATTGAAATAGCAGTCTCTCGCAATGATGTCACTGCTTTCCTTGAATGCGCTCTCGCCGTCGGCAGGACCGTCAAAACGGCAGTTTACCGCCTCAACATATTCGCTTCCGTAAAGCGCTCTTTCTTCATCAAATGTCTGGTCTTTTATCGTCTGCATTTTCATACCTCTTGTCATTAAATGATAACCCATCAGGCCTGAAAAAATATATTAATATGTGGTTATTTTTCCCATTATGGCGAGGCAAATTTGTGTAAGCGGTTCCGCTCAAACAAAATGCAGGAGACCTGCCTTCCCGAAGGAAAGCAGGCCCCCTAAAGCGGTATGGAACGGGCAAATTTCTGATTACCTTACTCCGAACAGGAGTTCACCGTATGTCGGGAACGGCCAGTATTCGGCAGAGGTCTCGAGTTCGAGCTTGTCGCAGTTTGCACGGAGCTCATCCATTGCAGGGATCATCTCGTCCTTGATCTTGTCAGCGAGGACTTCGTAATCGTCGATCGCATCGCAGTCCTTGATGAGCTTGTTCAAAGCCTTGAGTGACTTGTAAGCTGCGTTCATGTCGCCGGATACTTCAGCGAATGTTTCCTTTTCGAAATCAGCGGATCCGCCTGCAGCTTCGATGGAAGCGATGCTTGATGCGAGATCTGAAGCATAAGCAGATACTGCCGGGAGGATGTCCTGCTTAGCCATGACGGACATTGTCTGGTACTCGATGTTGAGGAGCTTGCAGTACTTCTCGAGGAAGATCTCGTGACGTGAATTCATCTCGACCTGTGAGTAAACATTGTGCTTTGTGAGGAGCTCAACGTTCTTGGGATCAAGATAATGCTTAACAGCGTCAGGCAGAGTCTTGTAGTTTGAAAGTCCTCTCTTCTCAGCCTCAACAACCCATGAATCATCGTAGCCGTTGCCGTTGAAGAGGATCCTCTTGTGTGCGGTGATCTCACTCTTGACGAGGTCATGCAGAGCAGACTCGAAATCAGATGCGCCTTCGAGCTTGTCAGCGAAGATTGAAAGCTCTTCTGCGACAGCTGCGTTGAGGACTGTGTTAGCCATTGCGATGGATGCAGCGCTGCCGAGCATTCTGAACTCGAACTTGTTGCCGGTGAATGCGAACGGGCTGGTCCTGTTACGGTCTGTAGTATCCTTGGGGAATCTGGGCAGAACGTGTACGCCGATCTTCATGATCTCCTTTTCCTTTGAGCCGTACGGACGGTCTTCAACGATGGAGTCGAGGATCTCTGTGAGCTCGGAACCGAGGAAGATTGAGATGATTGCCGGAGGTGCCTCGTTAGCGCCAAGACGGTGATCGTTGCCTGCAGAAGCTACTGAAAGTCTGAGCAGATCCTGATATGTATCAACAGCTGAAATGACTGCTGTCAGGAAGAGCAGGAACGAAGCGTTGTCGCGCGGTGTGTCACCCGGATCGAGAAGGTTAATGCCGGTATCTGTGGAGATGGACCAGTTGTTGTGCTTACCGGAACCGTTAACACCCTCGAAAGGCTTCTCGTGAAGGAGGCATACGAGATCGTGCTTTCTTGCGACTTTCTGCATTATCTCCATTGTGAGCTGGTTGTGATCTGCAGCGATGTTTGTTGTTGTAAAGATAGGTGCGAGCTCATGCTGTGCGGGAGCAACTTCGTTATGCTCTGTCGTAGCAAGAATTCCGAGCTTCCAAAGTTCTTCGTTCAAGTCCTTCATGAATGCCTGTACTCTGGGCTTGATTACACCAAAGTAATGATCTTCCATCTGCTGGCCCTTCGGAGGAAGTGCACCGAAAAGGGTTCTGCCGGTGTAGATAAGGTCTTTACGCTGATCGTACATCTTCTTATCAACAAGGAAGTATTCCTGCTCAGGTCCGACTGTTGTTCTGATGGAAGTAACGTCGTCCTTTCCGAAGATCTTCATGATACGCAGAGCCTGCTTGTTGATGGCTTCCATTGAACGGAGCAAAGGTGTCTTCTTATCAAGAGCTTCTCCGTTATATGAGCAGAATGCTGTAGGAATGCAAAGGACGCCGTCCTTGATGAATGCAAATGAAGTAGGATCCCATGCGGTATATCCTCTTGCCTCGAATGTAGCGCGGATACCGCCTGAAGGGAATGAAGATGCGTCAGGCTCACCCTGGATCAATTCCTTGCCTGAGAAGTGCATTATTACCTTGCCGTCATCCTGAGGTGCGATGAAGCTGTCGTGCTTCTCAGCTGTGATTCCGGTAAGAGGCTGGAACCAGTGTGTATAGTGTGTTGCACCCTTTTCAATGGCCCACTGCTTCATCTCATTTGCGATGACGCCTGCAACATCGGGGGTGAGTCTCTTGCCGTGATCGATGGCTTCCTTAACAGCCTTGTAGGCTTCCTTGGGGAGTCTGGACTTCATCACGGATTCATTAAAGACGTTCTCACCAAAATACTCTTCTACCGTTCTCATAAACCGTTCTCCTTAAAAAGTTTTCTGAAAACAAAAAGACGCCACGAACCCGATGGTTCATGGCGTCTTTGCCGTTTGTCTTCGATTTATGGCGTCAGCATACACCTCGATTTTGACCGTGTCAATACGTCCGGCAAAAATATTTTTCGGGCAGCGTCAGCCTCATTTTTTTATTGACAAGCTATATTTTACGTGGCAAAATTTCCACATGAACAAGGGCGTTCATTCAGTGCATCTGATGGTGTACGGAATGAGCGCCTCTTTCTTTTTAAACGTAGCGGAGGTATGGAAATGGACTGCTCTTTAAGCGAGTTTATGCAATACGTCGAAGAAGAGGATATTAAGTTTATAAGGCTTGCTTTCTGTGACGTACACGGCAACAGAAAGAATATCTCGATAATGCCGCATATGCTCGGAGAAGCCGTAAAGAACGGTATCCCGATCAATGCATCTCTCATCCCCGGTTTCGGTGAAAATGTTTATCCGGATCTCTTCCTTCATCCGGATATTTCTACTACTACACTTCTTCCCTGGCGTCCTGAAAACGGCAAGGTCATAAGAATGCTCTGCGACATCACTTTGCAGGACGGAACACCTTTCGCGATCGATACGCGCAAGGTATTAAAGGATGCGGTTGAGATCGCTTCAAAGAAGGGCATCGATTTCAATTTCGGATCGAGGATCGAGTTCTATCTTTTCAAGACAGACGAAGAAGGCAATCCCACCAAGACACCTGTCGACAATGCAGGCTACATGGACATCGCGCCTCTCGACAAGTGCGAAAACGTAAGACGCGAGATCTGCCTTACACTCGAAAGAATGGGCATACTTCCCACCAACTCACACCATGAGGCAGGCCCCGGCCAGAACCAGATCGACTTCGCATCCAATGACGCGCTCAAGGCTGCCGACAACGTTGTCTCCTACATCACCGTCGTTAAGACGATCGCTGCGCGTTACGGCCTTTACGCTGACTTCTCACCCAAGCCTCTGGACGGTGCTCCGGGCAACGGCTTCCACATTAACGTTCTTGCGACTGCAAGGTCAGGCGAACAGGTCCTCCCCAACGCTATCGCAGGCATCTTAAAGCACATTCACAGCACGACTGTTTTCTTCAATAACTCAGAGCAGTCCTACAGAAGATTCGGTGAGGGCAGCGCGCCCAGCACGGTATCCTGGTCAGGCGACAACAGAGGCCAGCTCGTACGCATTCCGCCTGCAGGCCCTTCCGGCCATCACTATGCACAGCTCAGGTCTCCTGATGCTCTCGCAAATCCTTATCTTGCAATGGCAATGCTGATCTACGAGTGCCTTGACGGTATCGAGAACAAGTACGATCTTCCCACCGCAGGTGCATCCATCGACAGCCTGCCGAGCTCACTCAAGGAAGCAAAGAAACTCGCTGCAAAGAGCGATTTCGTAAACAAGGTATTCAGTAAGGAACTGATCGAAGCATACTGCGGCTGATCTTCCTGAACTATATACAAACAAAAGCGGTTAGAACAATTTAGAAAGGGGAACGGGTATGCCTAAAGAACTGCAGATGAGCGTTCTTATAGCATCGTCAAACGAGAAGTTTGACCAGGTGCTTTTGTCCCTGCTCCCCACGAATGAATTCGGGCCGGTAGACGTCGTGAATTCCGCAGGAGCGGCAAGACGAAGGCTCGACAACATCAGTTACGATCTGCTGATCGTTAACGCGCCGCTTAAGGATGAAAGAGGTGCCAACCTTGCCGTTGACGTTGCAAGCGAAACCGGTATCGGCGTTCTCCTTTTCCTTGATGCAGCCATATATGACGAGATCTCCGTAAAGGCCGAGGAATACGGCGTTCTGACTTTGTCCAAACCGACGAGCAAAGCGATCGTTTCCCAGTCGCTCAAGCTGATCTGCGCAACACGTCAGAGACTTAAGAAGATGGAGATCAAGGCCCAGTCTTTCGAGGAGAAGATCGAAGAGATCAAGCTCGTCAACCGCGCGAAGCTCCTCCTGATGGAAAAGGAAGACATGGACGAAAACAGTGCTCACAGGTTCCTCGAGAAACTCGCGATGAACTCCCGCAGCACCAAACGCAAAATTGCTGAAGAGATTATAGCTAAATATAAGGAGTAATCACTATGACAAAGTACATCTTTGTAACGGGAGGTGTTGTTTCGGGCCTTGGAAAAGGCATCACGGCAGCCTCCGTCGGCAGACTGCTTAAAATGCGCGGATTAAAGGTCGCGGCACAGAAACTCGACCCTTATATCAACGTCGATCCGGGAACGATGAGCCCCTATCAGCACGGCGAAGTCTACGTCACCGAAGACGGTGCGGAGACCGACCTCGACCTGGGCCATTACGAGAGATTCATCGATGAGGACTTAAACAAGTTTTCGAACCTCACGACCGGCAAAGTGTACTCAAACGTAATCGCAAAAGAGCGCCGCGGCGAATACCTCGGTTCAACCGTACAGATCATTCCTCACGTAACGGATGAGATCAAGAGATTCATCTACAACGTAGGCCGCCAGAGCAGCGCAGACGTTGTAATCACGGAGGTCGGCGGAACGATCGGTGACATCGAGGGCCAGCCTTTCATCGAAGCCATAAGACAGGTCGGAAACGAAGTCGGAAGAGAGAATTCACTCTACATCCACGTATGTCTCCTCCCCTACCTCAAGGCTTCAGGCGAACACAAGACAAAGCCCACGCAGCACTCCGTAAAAGAGCTCCAGGGAATGGGAATCACGCCTGACATCATTGTCCTTCGTACCGACGAGAAGATCGAGGACATGAGCATCTTCGGCAAGATCGCTCACTTCTGCAACGTTAAGGAAGACTGCGTAATCGAGAACACAACGCTCCCCATCCTCTATGAGGCTCCTCTCATGCTCGAGCGTTCCGGAATGTCAGACATCGTCTGCCGAGGACTGGGTCTCGACTGCCCGCCGCCGGATCTCACAGAGTGGGAATCACTCATCAACCGAATTATTTCACCCAGTAACAGTGTTACGATCGGCCTCGTAGGAAAGTACACACAGCTCCACGACGCTTATCTTTCAGTCGCTGAAGCGCTTCACCACGCAGGCTATTTCAACGATGCGACGGTCAACATCAAGTGGATCGATTCAGAAGCGGTCGATGCAAACAACTATAAGGAAATGCTCAGCGGAATTGACGGCGTCGTAGTCCCCGGCGGCTTCGGTGGCAGAGGAATCGAGGGCATGATCCTCACGGCACAGTACTGCCGCGAGAACAACGTCCCTTATCTCGGAATCTGCCTCGGCATGCAGATCGCGGTAATCGAAGCAGGAAGAAATCTCTTAGGCTATGCTGATGCCAACTCCAACGAATTTGATCCCGAGT
Source organism: Clostridiales bacterium (assembly GCA_017509205.1). Classification (GTDB taxonomy): domain Bacteria; phylum Bacillota; class Clostridia; order Saccharofermentanales; family Saccharofermentanaceae; genus Saccharofermentans. Next base: position 23,341 of record JAFWQF010000106.1, read on the forward strand.
CCGCTCACAAGGTCATCGACTTCATGCCCGGCCAAAGCGACGAGGTCGAAAAGGGCGGCACTCTGCGTCTCGGCAGCTACCCCTGCAACATCAAGGCCGGCACGAAGATGGAAGAGTGCTACGGCTCATTGTCCATCAGTGAACGTCACAGACACAGATACGAGTTCAACAATGATTTCCGCGATGAACTCACTGCTGCAGGCCTCACCATCAGCGGCCTCTCACCTGACGGCAACCTCGTTGAGACTGTCGAGTACGCTTCACATCCTTTCTTCATCGGAGTTCAGTATCACCCTGAATTCAAGAGCAGACCTAACAAGCCTCATCCGCTTTTCATGGGTCTCGTAAAAGCTTCGCTGAAGAAATAAACATCGCTGTGTCTTGAGCGGCGCCCCCTTGCAGCTCATGCAACATACAAAAACAGGCACGGAATTTCCGTGCCTGTTTTGTTTTGGAAATATCTTAAATATCAGATCTCGATGCTTCCTGTGAATACCTTCTCGCAGTTACCTGTCATGTAGACGGCCTCATCGGTATAGCGGATGATGAGCTCGCCGCCGCGCAGGATGACCTTGATGTCCTCACCCTTCTTGCAGTAGCCGTTGAGGCATGCGGCGACAGCAGCTGCGCACGCGCCTGTACCGCAAGCAAGAGTCTCGCCTGAACCACGTTCCCATACACGCATCTTGAGCGTATGCTCATCGATAACCTTGATGAATTCCGTGTTGACTCTTTCAGGGAAGATCTCATGTGTCTCGAAATCAGGTCCGATCTTCTCAAGATCAAGTGCATCAACGAGGTCAGTGAAAATGACTGCGTGCGGGTTACCCATAGAAACGCATGTTACGTTGTAGGTCGTTCCGTTGTAGTCGACGGGACGGTTGATGATCGCGTCGCCTTCAAGCGTTACGGGGATCTTGGAAGGCGTAAGCTCTGCCTTGCCCATGTCTACCTTAACGCGTACTACTTCGTCGCCGAGTGTCATGAGCTCGAGCTTCTTGATGCCGCTCTTTGTCTCTACCGTCATGTGCTTCTTCTTGTGGCCCGCAACGTCGTACATGTACTTACCGACGCAGCGGATAGCGTTACCGCACATGTTGCCTTCCGAACCGTCCAGGTTGAACATGATCATGCGGCAGTCAGCGACACGTGAAGGAGCGATGAGGACGATGCCGTCACCGCCTACGCCGAAGTGTCTGTCGGACATGTAGACTGAAAGCGATTCAGGTGAGGATACCATCTTTTCGAGGCAGTCGATGTAGATGTAGTCGTTTCCGCATCCCTGCATCTTCGTGAAGTTGATGACCTTTCTCTTCTCACGCATGTTGTTGATGTCAACGAGCTCTGTGTTGATCTCGCTGTATCTGGACATGAGCGAGTCTGCAAGTGCGTCAGCGGTGTCGATAGCCGTGAGGCAGGGGATTCCGAGCATTACCGCTCTGCGGCGGAGCTTAACGGAGTCTCTTGCAGGGAGACGTCCCTTTGCGGATGTTGAGATGATGTAGTTTACCTTGCCGCTTTCGAGGAGCGTCATGGTGTTGTTGGTGTCAGATTCGTGGATCTTGTGGACCACTTCGACCTTCATGCCTGCAGCTTCAAGTGCAGCAGCGTTGCCGGGTGTCGCATAGAGATTGAAACCGAGTGAATCGAACTTCTTTGCGACCTCGACGATCTCGGACTTGTCCGAGTCACGAACCGTGATGAGAACGCCGCCGTGCTTGTACATCTTGTAGCCTGCGGCAACGAGGCCCTTGAAGAGTGCCTCGGAGAGGTTACGGCCGACGCCCAATACCTCACCTGTGGACTTCATTTCAGGTCCGAGCTGTGTGTCAACGTCCGTAAGCTTCTCGAATGAGAAGACAGGAACCTTGACGCATGTGTAAGGTGACTGGCGGTAGAAGCCTACGCCGTAATCCATGTCTGCGAGCTTCTCGCCCAGGGATACCCTTATAGCGCAGTCGACCATAAGAACGCCAGTAACCTTGCTCATGTAAGGAACGGTTCTGGATGCTCTCGGATTGACCTCGATTACATAGATCTCATCGTCTTTTACGATGTACTGGATGTTTACGATACCGATAGAAGCAAGACCTTCGCAAAGTGCTCTCGTCGTGTCAACGAGCTTCTTTGCCATGCGGTCGTAGATGTGCTTCGCAGGATAGATCGCGATGGAGTCACCGGAGTGGATTCCCGCTCTTTCGATGTGCTCCATGATGCCCGGAATAAGGACGTCGTGACCGTCGTAGATGGCATCGACTTCGATCTCCTTACCCTGGATGTACTTGTCGATCAGGACAGGGTTTTCGATGCCCTGGCCGAGGATGATGTTCATGTATTCCTCAACGTCATCGTCGTGGAAAGCGATGGTCATGTTCTGACCGCCAAGGACGTATGAAGGACGCAGGAGGATAGGATATTCGAGAGCGTGTGCAGCCTCGAATGCCTCTTCCTTCGTGAGGACTGAATATCCCTTCGGACGCTTTACGCCGAGTCTTTCAAGGAGTGCGTCAAATCTTTCACGGTCCTCTGCCATGTCGATGGAATCGGCAGATGTTCCGATGATGTTGATGTTGTTCTGAGCAAGCGTCTTGGTGAGCTTGATGGCGGTCTGTCCGCCGAATGCAACTACAACGCCTACAGGCTTTTCCTGATCGATGATGTTAAGAACGTCTTCAGGTGTCAGAGGCTCAAAATAGAGTCTGTCGCCCGTGTCGAAATCGGTTGAAACCGTCTCGGGGTTGTTGTTGATGATGACAACCCTGTAGCCCAGTTCGCGGAGCGCGTGTACGCAGTGAACGGCAGCGTAGTCGAACTCGATACCCTGACCGATCCTGATCGGGCCTGAACCGATAACGATGACAGTCTTAGCGCCGGTCGTATCTTCTATCGAAGCCTCGTTCTCGCCGCCTGCCTCAGCAGTGTTGTATGTTGCGTAGAAGTAAGGCGTTACGGCCTCGAACTCGCCTGCGCAGGTATCAACCATCTTGTAGGTTACGGATGCCAGGGAATTAAATTCTGCAACTGATTTGCCTGAGATCCTCTCGAGTGCCTTGTCTGTGAATCCGAGCTTCTTGCCCTTGATGTAAAGGTCAGCGTCAAGATTCTCTGCGATTGCCTTTTCGTACTTGATGAGATTGTTGATCTTGCTCAGGAACCAGTTGTCGATCATGGTGATCTGGTGGATCTCATCGATGCTGATGCCCCTGTAAAGACCTTCTGCGACATAGAAGAGTCTCTCGTCTGTCGTGCGGCCAATGCCTGCACGGATCTCTTCGTCAGACATGTCCTTGAGCTTGGGAAGCCTTACGGTGTCAACGGAGATCTCAGCGCCGCGAAGAGCCTTCATGAGAGCGCTCTCGAAAGAGTCGGAGATCGACATGACCTCGCCGGTAGCCTTCATCTGAGTTCCGAGGTCTCTCTTTGCGTAAACGAACTTGTCGAAAGGCCACTTCGGGAACTTGACCGCAACGTAGTCGAGCGCAGGCTCGAATGCTGCGAATGTATTGCCTGTTACGGCATTCTTGATCTCGTCGAGGCGGTAACCCAGAGCGATCTTCGTTGCAACCTTGGCGATGGGGTAACCTGTCGCTTTTGAAGCAAGAGCGGAAGATCTGGATACACGGGGATTGACCTCGATTACGGCATATTCAAATGATGTCGGATGGAGCGCGAACTGGCAGTTGCAGCCGCCCTCAACGCCCAATGCTTCGATGATGTTCAAAGAAGCGGATCTGAGCATCTGATACTCTTTGTCTGAAAGTGAGACGGCAGGAGCGATGACGATACTGTCGCCTGTGTGAACGCCTACCGGGTCGAGGTTCTCCATCGAGCAGACCGTGAGAACGTTGCCTGCCTTGTCGCGGATGACTTCGAACTCGATCTCCTTCCATCCTGCGATGCACTTTTCGATGAGGACCTGGGTGATCGGTGAAAGAGCAAGACCGTTTCTTGCGATCTCGTGGAGCTCTTCAGCATCGTTTGCGATACCGCCGCCCGATCCTCCGAGCGTGAACGCAGGTCTTACGATTACCGGGTAGCCGATCTCTTTTGCGAATTCGAGTGCGGAATCAACATCGTTTACGACCTTTGAAGGAATGCAGGGCTGGCCGATGCTCTCCATCGTGTCCTTGAAGATCTGGCGGTCTTCCGCCTTGTCTATGCACTCGGGAGAAGAACCCAGAAGCTTAACGCCGTTCCTTGCAAGGAAACCGTCCTTTGCGAGCTCCATGCAGAGCGTGAGTGCGGTCTGTCCTCCGAGTCCCGAAAGGATCGCGTCAGGTCTTTCGGTCTCGATGACTCTCTTGACTGTTGTAAGCGTGAGCGGCTCGATGTAGATCTTATCGGCCATCCACTTGTCGGTCATGATAGTAGCAGGGTTGGAGTTGATCAGGACGATCTCGATGCCGTCCTCGCGGAGAGCGCGGCAAGCCTGCGTTCCTGCGTAGTCAAACTCTGCTGCCTGGCCTATTACGATAGGGCCGGAACCGATTACCAGTACTTTACGGATATTCTTATCAAGCGGCATGATCAATTCCTCCCCTCATCCATCATCTTGGTAAACTCATCGAAAAGGAAATCCGTATCCTTAGGACCTCCGCATGCTTCAGGGTGGAACTGAACCGAGAAGACCGGCTTGTTCTTGTATCTGATGCCCTCGTTCGTTCCGTCGTTGACGTTGATGAAGAGCTCGGATGCGATGCTGCTGTCAACAGAATCTGAAACAACAGCGTAGCCGTGGTTCTGTGATGAGATGTAAACGTGACCTGTCTCAAGGTTCTTGACCGGATGGTTTGCACCTCTGTGGCCGTACTTGAGCTTGGTCGTCTTGAAGCCGTGAGCTAATGCCAGGAGCTGGTGGCCAAGGCAGATGCCCATTGTGGGGATGCCGGTCTTATCGAGTTCCTGAAGTGTCGCGATGGTCTTCTTGTTGTCTTCCGGGTCGCCCGGGCCGTTGCTGATGAAGATTCCGTCGGGTTTTACGGCGAGGATCTCTTCGCAGGAAGCCGAGGCCGGGAACAGAAAGACCTTGCAGCCGCGGGCTACAAGGCTTCTTACAATGTTTTCCTTAACGCCGCAGTCGATCATTGCGACGGTGTATTTGTTCTCAGCGGAATCGTGCTCTTCAACGGAAGGAACGGTAACAGCTTCGACCGGGTCAACGATCTTGTACGCTGCGATGTCCCCCATCGCCTTATCCATGTCTGAAGGAAGCTGATCGGTAATGAGACCGTTCATGACGCCCTTTTCGCGCAGGATGCGGGTAAGAGCTCTCGTGTCGATCCCCTTAAGTCCGGGAATACCGTTTTCCTTGAGATAATCGTCAATGGTTCCCTTGCATCTGAAGTTTGAAGGCTCTTCACAGGCTTCCCTTACTATGTAGGCCGAAACGCTCGGGACAGGTCCCTCACGGTCTTCCGGAATGACACCGTAATTGCCGATAAGCGGGAAAGTCTGCACTACGGCCTGGCCCTTGTAACTCTTGTCGGTAAGAGTCTCAAGATATCCCGTCATCGCCGTTGTGAAAACGATCTCCGAGATCACCTCGCCGGAAGCGCCGAACGCCTCCCCTTCAAACACATCTCCGTTCTCCAATACCAAATACCGCTTCATACTATTTCCTCATAGCATATTGGAATAACCCATCAGATACTTATCCACTTCAACAGCACAGTCTCTGCCTTCACGAAGTCCCCATACTACAAGCGACTGACCGCGCCTTACATCGCCTGCGGCGAAGACTTTGTCTCTCGATGTCTTGTGATCTCCGGCGGATGCCTTGATGTTGGACCTCGCATCAGTTTCAAGACCGAACGATTCAGCTATGTAGCTCTCCGGTCCCAGGAAACCTGCTGCGATAAGAACGATCTGTGCGGGAATGACTTCTTCGGAGCCTTCGATGAGATTCATCTGCATGCGGCCGTCCGCACCTTTCTGCCAATCGATCTTGACCGTCTCAACACCTGTCAGTCTGCCTTCGTCATCGCGGACAAAGCTCTTGACTGTTGTCAGATATACCCTCGGGTCTTTGCCGAATACGGCTATCGATTCCTCCTGACCGTAATCGGTCTTCAGAACCTTCGGCCACTCCGGCCAGGGGTTGTTTGCGGCACGCGTTTCGGGTGGTATGGGCATCATCTCGAGCTGGGTCACTGACTTGCAGCCGTGTCTTATGCAGGTACCCACACAATCGTTGCCCGTGTCGCCTCCGCCTATTATAACCACATCTTTATATTTTGCACTAATATAATTTGTATCAGAGATATTCGATGAGAGGACCATTTTTGTTGTAGATGTCAAAAAATCGACCGCAAAGTAGATTCCGTCACCGTCTCTGCCGGGTGCCTTGATGTCTCTCGGATTCCTTGAGCCGCACGCGAGGACCACCGCATCGTAGCCGTTTACGATCTCATCGGCTGTAATGTCGCGGCCGACGTCGGTGTTGTACTTAAACTCAACGCCCTCCTCGGTCATGAGGTCGATCCTTCTCTGGATGAACCTCTTCTCGAGCTTCATGTTGGGGATTCCGTACATCAAAAGACCGCCTGCCCTGTCTGCCTTCTCGAAAACAGTGACACTGTGGCCTCTTCTGTTGAGCCAGTGCGCGGTTGAAAGACCCGCAGGACCGGAGCCGATTACGGCAACCCTCTTTCCGCTTCTATTTGAAGGGATCTGAGGCTTAACATATCCCGTGCCGTAAGCTCTCTCAACGATCGAATACTCGTTCTCCTTGACCGTGACCGCATCGCCGTTCATTCCGCAGGTGCATGCCTTTTCGCAGAGCGCGGGGCATACCCTGGAAGTGAATTCCGGGAAGGGGTTTGTCATGGTGAGCCTGTCGAAAGCCTTGTCCCAGAAACCCTTGTAGATAAGGTCGTTCCAGTCAGGGCAGAGGTTGTTTAACGGGCACCCTGCGACCATTCCGCAGACGGGTTTTCCGTACTGGCAGAAAGGGACGCCGCAGTCCATGCAGCGGCTTGCCTGTTCTTTTCTGGCATTTTCGTTCAGGGGGGTGTGGAATTCGTTGTAGGTCTTGATCCTTTCCATGGGATCGATCGCCGGGTTATCAACTCTTCCGTGTTCCAAAAAAGCGCCTGTCTTTCCCATATGGATCACCCGTTAACCCTTTCCTGGAAAGCCTTGATCTTGGCTTCATCCTCGTCGCAGCCCTGTTCCTTATACTTGGCGATGGCGAGCATCATTGCCTTGTACTCGTGAGGTACGACCTTCTTGAACTTGGTGACGTATTCGCCGAAGTCCTTGAGGATGGTCGAACCGAGGTGCGAACCTGTTCTCTTTACGTGCTCTTCGATGAGTGATCTGAGCTCCTGCTGGTCAGCTTCCTCTGTTACTCTCGAGAACCCTACGAGTGCCTTGTTGAGCTTTGTGTAAAGATCGTTATGTTCATCGTAGACATAAGCGATACCGCCAGACATACCTGCAGCGAAGTTCTTTCCGACCTTGCCCAGGATGACTGCCTTGCCGCCCGTCATGTATTCGCATCCGTGATCGCCTGTTCCTTCACAGACAACCGTTGCGCCGGAGTTTCTTACGCAGAATCTCTCGCCTGCGACGCCGTTGATGAACGCCTTGCCTGATGTTGCACCGAAGAGCGCAACGTTACCTACGATGATGTTCTCGTCAGCTCTCAAAGCGAAATGCTCGGGTGCCTTGAGGCTCAGAGTACCGCCTGAAAGGCCCTTTCCGAAATAGTCGTTTGCGTCGCCTTCAACGTTGATCGTAAGGCCCTTCGGGATGAAAGCTCCGAAACTCTGGCCGGCTGAACCCTTGCAGTTGACCTCGAACGTGTCTTCCTGAAGTGAGCCTCCGAACTTCTTCGTGATCTCAGCTCCGAAAAGCGTTCCGACCGTCCTGTTGAGGTTGGTGATCTTAACGTCGATGCTCTGCTTTGTTCCTGTTTCGAAAGACTTTTCGAATGCAGGGATGATGACTGCTTCGTCGATCGTTTTGTCGAGCTCGAAATCGAATGCGTCTTCCTTCTCGAAATGCTGCTTTACGTCAGCTTTTCCGGCATAGGGATTTGAAAGAACGACGTTCATGTCGAGGCCTGCCGGATG
>JAFWQF010000107.1 GCA_017509205.1 Clostridiales bacterium
GTGCTCGGCGTTACCGTTCTGTTTACGCTGCTCCTGCGCCACTCGGCAAGGATCTCACGTTCGATCGCCGAGCCCATCGAGAACCTCAATAACCGCGTTCAGGAGATCGGAGGCGGAGACCTTACCGTAAGAAAACCCGTTGAATCGCAGGTCTATGAGGTCAGTGCGCTCAGTGAAGGTGTTGAGCAGATGGTCGAAAAGATGGGCAACCTCATGAAGGTGTCGACCGACAGGCAGGAGAGCCTTCGTCAGGCAGAGCTCGCGCTTTTGCAGGCACAGATAAACCCTCATTTCCTTTATAACACGCTCGACACGATCATATGGCTGATCGAGGCGGGCAAGACCGAGGAAGCAGAGGAGATGGTAACAGACCTTTCTTCATTCTTCAGGCATTCGCTCTCAAACGGTGAGGACGTCGTAACATTGGACGATGAGGAGAAGCAGGTAAGGTCCTATCTGCAGATCCAGCAGTTCAGATATAAGGACATCATGGACTACTCGATCGACATCGATAACGACATCAAGGGAACGAGGCTTCCAAAGCTCACGATACAGCCGCTTGTTGAGAATGCTTTGTATCACGGCGTAAAGCTCAAGAGGGCAAAGGGCCTCATCACCGTTAAGGGAAAAGCCGAAGGCGGTGACATCGTGATAACCGTAAGCGATACCGGCGCGGGCATGACGAAAGACCGCCTCGAAGAGCTCAGGGCGGGACTTACGAACCGTGAGAGGGTAGGCTTCGGCCTTTCGACGGTTGATGAAAGATTAAAGCTCTTTTTCGGTGAGAAATACGGGCTTTCCATAGAGAGTACAGAAGGCGAGGGAACCGATGTAACCGTAAGGATACCGGGCCCGGGAAGGAAAGATGATGAAACGTAAGGCAGCGGCAGTACTGATGCTTATTTTATATACGGTCTTTGTTTTCGCGGGATGCAATAAGCCCGAGGAACCCAAGAAGGATGACCTCATTGTCATCGGCATGAGCCAGGTCGGCGCTGAGTCCGACTGGAGGCAGGCCGATACCGCTTCGATGAAGTCGGTATTCACTGAGGCGAACGGATACAGGCTTCTTTTCGAGGATGCAAGGCAGGACCAGGAGAACCAGTTCGTCGCGATCAGAAGGTTCATTCAGCAGAGGGTCGATTACATCGTTGTCATGCCGATAACCGAGGACGGATGGGATGCTGTACTCAAGGAGGCAAAGGATGCAGGCATTCCGGTCATCCTCGTTGACCGTATGGTAAACGTCAAGGACGATAATCTCATCACGGCGCACGTCGGTTCTGATTTCTATGCCGAGGGCAAGAAGGCCACCGACTGGATGAAGAAGAAATACGCATCGGCCGAGGAACTCAACATCGTCCATATCCAGGGAACAAAAGGCAGCACCGCGCAGATCGGAAGAACATCCGCTCTGGATGACGCCCTGAAGGCAAACAACACATGGAAGCTCCAGGCGAGGATGGACGGCGACTTCACCGAGGCAAAGACATACGAGGTCATGAAAGAATACCTTTCAAACCGTGAAACGCTACCCAAGATCGACGTGGTCTACTGCGAGAACGACAACTCCGCATACGGCGCAATCAAGGCGCTCGAGAGCTTCGGCTACACCTGCGGAAAGAACGGCGTTTCGATAGTATCCTTTGATGCCACATATAACGCGCTGGTCTACTGCCAGAAGGGCAAGATCGCGCTCACCGTTGAATGCAATCCGCTTCTGGGACCCTTAGTCGAGTCCGTCATCAGGACGATGGAAGAGGGCAAGGTGCCCGAGAAGAACCGCTATGTCGAAGAGTCGGCATTTGAGCCCGAAAACATTACGGAAGATCTTTTAGCTTCAAGAAAATACTGATATCAGGTGCTGGCTCGCTCTGACAGCTCCCACGGAAGGACCAGCGAATGAGGGTTCTTCCCCTGAAGTATGGACAGCATCAATGTCGCGGCTTCCGTGCCCATGCGCCTTGTCTTGTGCCAGAGAGAAGTGATCGGAACGGGCGAGATCCTGCTGTAGTAACTGTTGTCAAAGCTTGCGACCGCGATGTCCTCAGGGACTTTCTTGCCGTTATCCGTCAGGTACTTTATCAGGTGGTACGCGATCTCGTCGTTGTAGCAGATTACGGCATCAGCGAGCGGGAGGTGCTCCTTCATGAAAGATTCTATCAGCGAGATGTCCCTGCCGTCGACAAGTCTGCTCCTCTGGTATGAATCAAACCAGCAGATGCTGTGATCGGGTATCTGAAGGCCTCTGTCGCGGATCGCGTTCATCATGCCGCTGTAGCGCTCCGGCCCCTGAAGGTCATCGCTCTTGAAGATCCCGCCGATGTTCTTTCTGCCTTTGTCCAGGAGGTACTGTGCGAGACGGTATCCGCCCGCGTAGTTGTCGTCCGTGACCGAGGGCAGATGTGAAAGGGCAGGGTAGTTGCCCTGGAAGAAGACTATCGGGATGCCCATCTTGTGGAGCGTCTGGTACAGGTCCATGTTGGGATTGGGAAGGGCGGTCTTGGAGCCTTCAACGAGTATCCCGCCGACCGGGTGGTTTATCAGGCGCTGCAGGATCTCACGCTCAGCCGAGACCCTGTTAAGCGTCGCGAATGCCTGAAGCTGGTAGCCCCTGCTGCCCAAAACGTTTTCCATGTCCCTTAATAAAGAAGGAAAGATATATTCATCAGTAAATGTCGTTATGACCGCAATCTGGGCGTGTGCGGAGAACCCTGTGTTGGCAGCGTAATATCCGCTTCCGCGGCGGCTTGTTATGAGGCCTTCTTCCTCTAAGTCCTGCATTGCTCTTCTGACGGTCTGGCGGCTTACGCCGAACCTTTGGGTGAGCTCACGCTCGCTCGGGAGCTTATATGAGAGATTTTTGGCATGGAGCATTATGTCTTCACGTAAGAATTGCGCCAAAACCTTGTATTTCATAGCTTTGAGCCCCTTTCAGCCTGAAAATCCCTTAAGTACAATTTGTAAATTTCCATAAAAAAACACATTTTTGCTGTCTCTGCGGCAAGGTGATTTTTTCGGAAAAATACATATATTTTCCGTAAAATCTGTAATTCGAAAAAAACGCTTTTGGCAGATTTACCTATCCGATATTTGTAAAACGTGTCCGGCTGAAAGTAAATTTTCCAACAAAACCCGCATGCTTTTCGGAAGAAATCCAACAATCACAGATCAATTATCGCAAACTGGTACGTTTTTTTCAACGAACCCCAAAATTTGTATTGTTTATTGAGCCGAAAGCCCTCCGGCGTTATTGAACGGGGTACATGGTCAGGGCAAACTGTGGACAAGAAAGCCCGATCCGGAACACCGGCCGCGCTTCGAAATCAAGAAACACATCTATGAAAGTGAGGAAAAACTATGAAGAAGTTTCTTGCGGTATTTTTGACTGCTACAGTAGGTCTCGTTATGGCTGGCTGCAACCAGGCACCCGCTGCCACAACAGCTGCTCCCACAACAGCTGCTCCCGCTGCTACAACAGCTGCACCTGCAGGTGACAAGCTCATCAAGGTCGGCATCATCAACAACGATCCTAACGAGTCCGGTTACCGTACAGCTAACGACAAGGACATGAAGGCTACTTTCACAAAAGAGAACGGCTATGACGCTCAGTTCGCATACAGCCTTAAGAACGACGAGCAGATCGCTGCTGCTAAGAAGTTCATCACTGACGAAGTTGACTATCTCCTTCTCTCAGCTGCTGACACATCCGGATGGGATTCAGTTCTCCAGGATGCTAAGACAGCAGGCGTAAAGGTTATCCTTTTCGACCGTACAATCGACGCTGACAAGTCCCTCTATGAGGCTTCCATCGTTTCCGACATGAGAAAAGAAGGCGACACAGCAGTAGCTTGGCTCGAGGCACAGAAGCTCCCTGAGTACAAGATCATCCACATCCAGGGTGCTATGGGTACAGCAGCTCAGAAGGGCCGTTCCGGCGCTATGGACGACAAGGCTAAGGCAAACGGCTGGAAGATCGTTAAGCAGCAGACAGCTGAGTGGAACGCAGAGAAGGCTCAGCAGATCGTTCAGTCTGTTATCGACTCCGGTGAAAAGTTCAACGTTATCTATGCTGAGAACGACGATATGGCTAAGGGCGCTGTTGCAGCTCTCGACAAGGCTAACATCTCTCACGGCGTAGGCGGCGACGTCATCATCATGGGTTATGACTGCAACGCTTGGGCTCTCAAGGAACTGCTCGCTAAGAAGTGGAACTATGACGGTCAGTGCAATCCTTTCCAGGCTTCCTACATTGACAAGATCATCAAGGATTTCGAGGCTGGTAAGGCTCCCGCTGAGAAGGTCATCATCATGGACGAGAAGGGCTTCGACGCTGCAACAATCACACAGGAAGACGTTGACAAGTACGGAATCTGATTGTTCCTTAATGTCAAAAACACTATGTAATTGACCGGCACGCGGTACGGGAACTTCCGCACCGCGTGCCTTTTTCTTAAAGATCCTAAAGGAGTGGGATTATGGAGAATACAGAAGTGCTGCGTATGCGCGGCATCTGCAAATATTTCCCGGGAGTTAATGCTCTTCAAAACGTGGATTTCACTTTGAGAAGCGGCGAGATTCATGCCCTCATGGGTGAGAACGGCGCAGGAAAGTCCACATTGATAAAAGTTCTCACCGGCGTTTACGTAAAAGACGGCGGAGACATATTGATCAGGAAAACAACTTCAACAAGACCGGATGAATTCGATTTTGAAGAAGCTCATATAAAGTCACCTCAGGATGCCCAGAATTCGGGAATCTCAACGGTTTATCAGGAGATAGCCCTCTGTCCGAACCTCTCGGTAGCCGAGAACATGTTCATCGGCCGTTCAGGCGCTTTCACCAACTGGGCCGACATGAATAAGAAAGCAGGCGCGATCTTAAGGTCGCTCGATATCCCCGCAACACCCAGACAGCAGCTCGGTTCCTGCTCCATCGCAGTACAGCAGATGGTAGCGATCGCGCGTGCAGTCGACATGAAGTGCCGCGTACTGATCCTTGACGAACCTACCTCTTCGCTCGACGAGCAGGAGGTCGAAAAGCTGTTTAAGCTCATGAGAGATCTCAAGGCAAAGGGCGTAGGCATCATCTTCGTCACACACTTCTTAGACCAGGTCTATGAAGTCTGCGACAGGATCACGGTATTAAGAGACGGTACACTCGTTGGCGAATACGTCATCGAGGATCTCCCCAGAGTTCAGCTCGTATCAAAGATGCTCGGTAAAGATCTTGACGACGTTGCCGACATCAAGGGCGACAGCGACGTTAAGCCCGTAGACACTTCAAAGACTCCGGTGCTTGAGGCTCACCAGCTCGTCAGCAACGCAGGCATCAAGCCTTTCGATTTCAACATTTACAGCGGTGAAGTCAACGGCTTCACGGGCCTTCTGGGTTCCGGACGAAGCGAGTGCGTAAGAGCGATCTTCGGTGCGGACAAGGTACTGGGCGGCACCGTAAAGGTCAACGGCAAGCCGGTTAAGATCAGAAAGCCGATCGACGCAATGAAGAACGGAATCGGCTATCTGCCTGAAGACAGAAAGCTCGATGGCATCGTTGCAGACCTTTCAGTAAGAGACAACATCATCCTCGCGCTCCAGGTCATGAAAGGATTCTTCAGACCGTTCTCCAGAGCAAAGGCAGAACAGATGGCGCAGGAATATATCAAGCTCTTAGACGTTAAGACGGCTTCCTCGGACACTCCGATCGGACAGCTTTCAGGCGGAAACCAGCAGAAGGTCATCCTTGCCCGCTGGCTTCTCACGAACCCTGATTTCCTTATCTTAGACGAGCCTACGAGAGGTATCGACATCGGAACCAAGATCGAGATCCAGAAGCTCGCGCTCAAGCTCGCAGCAGAAGGAAAGAGCGTTACGTTCATCTCATCCGAGATCGACGAGATGCTCAGAACATGCTCACGTCTCATAGTCATGAGAGACCGCAAGGTTGTAGGTGAGCTCAAAGGTGACGACCTCACACGTAACAAAGTAATGGCAACCATAGCCGGAGGTGAAGAGAAATGACACCAGCATCAAAGCCAAGATCTCCTATTATCGCCGGTCTTATTTCCCTGACCCGCAAACAGCTTTTCATACCGATAGCTGCTTTATTTGCACTTATCGTATTCAACCTCATAGCTGATCCTTCGTTCTTCGTGATCAAGCTCGGCTATAACAGCGCAAACCAGCCCGTTCTCTCAGGATATCTCATCACGATCCTCGACTACGGTTCTGAGCTTGCCATCCTCGCGATCGGAATGACGCTCGTAACATCTGCTTCAGGCGGACAGGATATCTCGGTCGGTGCGGCGATCGCCATTGCCGGATCGGTCATTCTCAAGGTCCTCTGTGGAAACGAATCAAGACCTGACCACATGAAGGCACCCATCATCGTAGCTTTCCTCGTTGCATGCGTGGTAGCAGTTCTTTTCGGTGCTTTCAACGGCTCGCTCGTAGCTTTCTTCAAGATACAGCCGATGGTAGCGACACTGATCCTTTTCACGGCAGGCCGTTCCATCGCAGCATGGATCAACAACAACGAGCTCCCGATCATTGCAGAACCCGAGTTCTCATATTTCGGAACATTCATTCCGGGCATCCCGATCCCCACACCGGTGTTCATAGCGATTGCCTGCATGATAGTTATCTTCCTCGTACTCAAGTTCACGAACCTCGGTCTGTATTCACAGGCTGTAGGCATCAACCCTCACTCATCAAGACTTAACGGCATCAACCCCGCAGTCGTCAAGCTCATCACTTACATGATCCTCGGCCTCTGCGTTGCAGTCGTAGGTCTCATCAAGGTCAGCCGTATTTCAACCATCAACTACTCAGTCGTCGCAAAGGACATCGAAATGGATGCGATCCTCGCAGTTGCATTGGGAGGCAACGCACTGGGCGGCGGTAAGTTCAACATGCCGGCTTCGATCATGGGTGCATACATCATCCAGTTCCTTACGACAACGCTCTATAAGTTCAACGTTGATTCAACAGCTCTTCCTGCTTACAAGGCTGTCGTAGTCATCATCCTCGTTGTCCTCTCTGCACCTGTCGTAAGAGAGAGACTCAACAGGCTCAAGAAATCGTCTTCCAAGAAATCAGTAAAGGAGGCAGCTTGATATGAATAATCAGTCACCCTCCAAAAGAGGTCTCCGCGGGCTTTCTGATACAAGCATGCTCCTGAGCATCACGATCATCGGATTCGTCTTCATGTATGCCATGGCGATCATATTCCTCGGATCAGGATTCCTTAAGCCTCAGAACTTCTTTAACATCCTTAACGGAAAACGCGAGCCTCATCATCCTTTCATGCGGCATGAGCCTCGTAATGATCACCGGCGGCATCGACATCTCCGTAGGTCAGGTTACAGCCCTCGTCTGCATGAGCTGCGCGGTACTCCTCGACAAGAGCGGCGGAAACGTCATAACCTCCATGTGCCTGGCAGTGGCTATCGGCCTTGCTTTCGGCATAGTCCAGGGCACCCTCGTTGCTTACCTTGAGATCCAGCCCTTCATTGTTTCTCTCGCAGGACTCTTCTTCGCAAAGGGCATGACGACCATAGTCAATGCAAATCCTTTCAACGTCCAGCACGAAGAGTTCGTCAAGATGAGAAGCACCAGGATCGAGATTCCTTTCTTGGGTTCCTATAACAAGAAGGGAATGTATATTCCCGCATATATCGAGATCGGCGTCGTGGTCGCGATCGTGGTCGTAATTCTTCTATTCTGCCTCCTTAAGTGGACAAGGCTCGGAAGAAACTTCTACGCAGTCGGCGGCAATGCACAGAGCGCAAGGCTTCTCGGTATCAACGTAAAGAAAACAAAGTTCATGGCTCATCTCCTCTGCAGTGTCCTTGCAGGTATCGGCGGTTATGTGTATTTTATGCATGTAGGCTCCGGTTCTCCTTCACATGCGGACGGCGCGGAAATGAACGCCATAGCATCCTCCATCATAGGCGGAACACTGCTTACGGGCGGCGTTGGAAACATCGTCGGCACGTTCTTCGGAGTTCTGAGCCTCAGTACCATCAAGAACATCGTCTCATCGCTCGGACTTGACGAAGCATGGTGGACCAACATCACGGTCGCTTTCATGCTCTGTCTGTTCCTGCTGATCCAGAGCCTTGTTCTCCGCCGTAAGGCTGGTGCAAAGAAATAATAATGGCACGGAGGAATAAAGATGAGTAACTATCTGGGCATTGAATTCGGCTCCACACGTATCAAGGCGGTCGTCATCGACGATAACTTTACGCCGCGCTCGACAGGTGATTATGTCTGGAAGAGCGATTTTAGCGACGGTGTATGGACTTACAGCCTTGATGAAGCCTTTGAAGGACTGAGGAAGGCCCTGTCAGAGACCGATACATCAGGCGTTGCGGCAATGGGAATTTCCGCAATGATGCACGGGTATCTGGCATTTGATACGGAATGGAATCTCCTTGTGCCATTCCGTACATGGCAGAATACGATGACGGCCCAGGCCGCATCTGATCTGACAGGCCTCCTTGACTTCAATATCCCTCAGAGATGGAGCATTGCTCATCTTTACCAGGCGATCTTAAACAATGAGGAACACATCTCCCGCATAGCCCACATCACGACTCTTGCAGGATATGTTCACTATAAGCTTACGGGCGTTAACGCTTTGGGTATCGGCGACGCATCAGGAATGTTCCCGATCGACAGCAAAACCCTTGATTACGATCAAGCCATGCTCGACAAGTTCGATGGTCTCATCGCTTCAAGGAACCTCGGCTGGAAGATCAGAGACATATTGCCGAAGGTATTACCTGCCGGCGAAGACGCAGGCAGTCTGACAGCTGAAGGCGCAACCCTTCTGGGCGGTGTTCTTCCCGCAGGTATTCCCTTTGCGCCCGCAGAAGGCGACGCAGGCACCGGCATGACAGCAACGAACGCTGTTTCCGCAAAGACAGGAAACGTCTCCGCAGGAACGAGTATTTTCGCGATGGTCGTACTCGATAAGCCTTTGAGCAAGGTTTACGAAGAGATCGACATGGTCACCACACCGAGCGGCAAGCCTGTCGCTATGGTTCACTGCAACAACTGCACCAACGACATGAACGCATGGGTCAGCATCCTCAGGCAGACAGTCGAGCTCTTCGGCGGATCCGTTGACACAGGCGATCTTTATACAAAGCTCTATCAGAAGTCCATGGAAGGCGCAGCTGACTGCGGCGGCGTCTGCACCGTCAACTACATGGCAGGTGAAGGCGTTACCCACTTAGACAGCGGCAGGCCCTTCGTCATCAGGACTCCCGACAGCGATTTCTCACTCGCAAATTTCTTAAGGTCACAGCTCTATTCGACGATGGCCACCCTCAAGATCGGCATGGACATCCTCGCAAAAGAGGGCGTTGAGATCGTAAGTCTCACAGGTCACGGCGGTCTTTTCAAGACGCCTGTCGTAGGCCAGCGCTACATGGCTGCTGCCTGCAAGGCACCCGTCACCGTAATGGAGACGGCAGGTGAGGGAGGACCTTACGGAATGGCACTCCTCGCTGCTTACCGCGCAAATAAGGAAGGCGCTCTCGAAGACTTCCTCGCGAACAAGGTATTCAGCAATGCAAGAAGCTCGACCTTCGCACCCGTCGCAGAAGACGTTGAAGGATTTGACCGTTATATTGAGAAGTTCTCCGCGGCGCTCGACGCTGAGCGCGTTGCTGCGGTAAAATTCTGATATCACATATCAAGGAGCCGCAGAAATGTTAGAAGAACTGAAAGAAAAAGTATTGCAGGCAAATCTGCTTCTGCCGAAGCATGATCTTGTCACATTCACATGGGGCAACGTATCCGAGATCGACAGGGAATCAGGCCTTATCGTAATCAAGCCGAGCGGCGTTGATTACGAAGGAATGAAGGCAGAGGACATGGTTGTCTTGGACCTCGACGGAAAGGTCGTTGAGGGCCACTACAAGCCGTCCAGCGACACACCTACCCACATCGCTCTTTACAAGGCTTTTGAGGGCATCGGAGGCGTCGTCCACACCCATTCCAGATGGGCAACGAGCTTTGCTCAGGCAGGCGTCGGCATCACCGCTTACGGAACAACACAGGGCGACACCTTCTACGGTGAGATCCCCTGCACCCGCAAGATGACTCCCGAAGAGATCGCAGGCGAGTATGAGCTTGAGACGGGCAACGTCATCATCGAGACCTTCAACAAGAGGTTCATCGATCCGGTCCAGGTCCCCGCAGTCCTGGTAAACAGCCACGGACCTTTCACATGGGGCAAGGACGCGATGGATGCCGTCCACAACTCCGTTGTACTTGAGGAGTGCGCATTCATGGCATTCCACGCGAAGATGATCAATCCCTCGCTCGGAGCCATGCAGCAGGAGCTTTTGGATAAGCACTATCTTAGAAAGCACGGCGCAAACGCCTACTACGGTCAGGGCTGATAAGAAATATCTTCATAATACTTCCAAAACAAATCGTCCCATCCTTGCTGTCTTTGTGGATGGGACGATTACTTTTTTGTTTTCCTGTTTGGTCTGGATCAGGCCTTTTCGCCGGGCTGTTCTATTCCTGAAGTGAGGAGCTTGACTGCGATCGCGCACTCGATCCTCTTCTTGAAGAGCTTGCAGCCGTATTCGTAAACGCCCTGGATGTCACCCGTGGCGTGATAGGAGTTTGCGGCGCATCCGCCGGAGCAGTAGAGCTTTGCCCAGCAGTCTTTACACTCGGGCCTGCTGTATGCATTGCAGGAAGCAAACTTGCTGCGTGTCTCTGTCGCAGTTACGCCGGTATAGATGTCGCCCATCTTGTATGCGGGATCGCCGACGAACTGGTGGCAGGGATAGAGGTCGCCCCACGGTGTGACAGCGAGGTACTCGGTTCCTGAGCCGCATCCTGCGACACGCTTATAGATGCAGGGACCGCATGTGAGGTCGAGCATGTAGTGGTAGAAGGTGAAGGGCTTGCCTTCGTTGTATCTCTTAACCATGAGACGTGCCAATTCCTCATACTGCTCGAAAAGAACAGGAAGGTCCTCTTCGGTCAGGGCGGAAGGGCTTGAAGGATCAGTTACCACGGGTTCCATTGAAAGCTCGTTGAAGCCCAAGTCCAGCATATGCTTGATGTCGTTCAGGAAGTCAGTGTTGTGGTGCGTGAAGGTTCCGCGCATGTAGTAGCTCTTGTTTCCGCGCTTAGCGACGAACTTCTGGAAGTTGGGAACGATCCTGTCGTAGGAACCGTTGCCTGCCATGTCGACTCTGAACCTGTCGTTTACGTCTTTTCTGCCGTCCAAAGAGAGGACGACGTTATGCATTTCCTTGTTGCAGAACTCGGTGACTTCGTCGTTCAAGAGAACGCCGTTTGTCGTAAGAGTGAAACGGATATTCTTCTTGTGGAGCTTTTCCTGCTCACGGCCGTACCTAACGAGTTCTTTGCAGACTTCCCAGTTCATCAGGGGCTCGCCGCCGAAGAAGTCGATGTCGAGGTTCTTGTGGAAGCCTGAATTATCGATGAGGAAGTCGATCGCCTTTTTACCTGTCTCAAGGCTCATCAGAGCGCGCTCGCCGTGGTACTTGCCCTGGCTTGCGAAACAGTAGGAGCAGTTGAGGTTGCAGGTGTGCGCAACGTGCAGGCAGAGAGCCTTGATATCGAATCTCTTTTTCCTGAAGTCGTGCGCGAGGTTCTCATATTTATCAGGGACGTAGAGCTTGCCTTCGTCCTTGAGCTTGTTGATGTCAGCAAGGCATTCTTGCGCGTCCTTACGGGAGATCTTATGGACGTCCATTGCCTTCTGCATTACGGTCTCAGCGTCTTCGGTCTCATACCAGCGGATCATGTCGAAAGCGACAGGATCGGTCATGTGTATGGAGCCCGAGAAGACATCGAGCACGATATTTAAGCCTTCAAACTGGTAGCAGTGGATCATAAAAACTCTCCCGTTGAGTTTACATAAAAAAAGGTCTCATCCGGGATGAGACCTTAATCTCAAAATTTCCGCGAATTACTCTTCAGAAAGCTTTTCGCAAGCCTGATTGGCAACGCCGCAGCTTGTCTTGCAAGCTGACTGGCAGGATGTCTGGCACTCGCCGCATCCGCCTTCCTTGGCAGACTTGTCAAGGTCACGGGTCTCGATTGTAACGATTCTTGTCATGATCACGCGTCCCCCTTATTTATAATGAGCAAATTATACTTTGCAAGGCCTGTAGAGTCAAGGCAGGACCTTGATCTTGCCGTCAAAAGAGCGTCTTCCGTTCATGTAAAGGTCGGATCCGGCGTTTTTCGCGAACTTTATCGTCTCGTCCGTGATCATCTCGCCGGGGATCAGAAGGGGTACTCCGGGCGGATATGCGAAAAGGAATTCGCCCGCGATATGGCCGCAGCTTTCCTCCAAAGGAGCTTCTTCAGCCGTCATGCCGCGAAGGCAGGCGTCTCTGACCGTAGTCAGGAACTTAGGCTGCGGGCGGCCCTTGTACTTGATGTCTTCTGACATATCACTGCTGTCCTGGAGCTCGTCGAGCCTGATGACCGCGTCACAGAAACGCTTAATTGAATCCATCGTGTCGCCGATGCCCGTCATTGCTATCAGATGGGCCCTGAATGCGGCCTCGCATTCGACGTTGTAATCACATCTTAAGTTGGTCGCAAGCTTCAATCCGTCGCCCAGTATGACGAGTTTGGAGCGCTCCCTTACGGGTGCCATCCAAAGCTTGTAGTTACGAAGGCCCGACAGCGCGTCCTCAGCGTATCTGATGCCTTCCTCCCAGGGTTTCATTATGTCCTTCGTCTTCGTAAGCGAAGCTATGCAGCGTGAGATGCCTCCCAAAAGGACATAAGAGGGGGATGTTGTCTCAAAGATGTCTATGAAGTTCATTATCACGCCTTCGGGAACGGGGCAGTCCTTTGATGTGAGCATGACCGCGGTCTGCGTGGGCGCGTTGAGGGTCTTATGAAGGCTCTTTATCACGATGTCTCCTGCAGCGTCAGGACCGAAGAAACCGTTGTCCAAGCCCAGATGCGCTCCATGGGCGCAGTCCGTG
The DNA here is from genome assembly GCA_017509205.1 of Clostridiales bacterium. Lineage (GTDB taxonomy): Bacteria > Bacillota > Clostridia > Saccharofermentanales > Saccharofermentanaceae > Saccharofermentans. Next base: position 13,007 of record JAFWQF010000107.1, read on the forward strand.
ATGAGGCATGCGTCAAAGCGCTTCGTGATCTTGTAGATCTGCTCGGTGTCTGACATGACGCCTTCGTAAGTCGGTGAAGTTATGATGACCGTCTTTATCCTGGGGTTTCTTACCAGCTGGTTTTCGACCTCGGCGGGCGTTATCTGTCCCGCGAAAGGGAGCTCGGGATCGAAAGCAGGCATCAGAGGAACCACCTTGGATCCTGCGATGGCCAGAGCGTTCCAAACGGAAAGGTGGCAGTTCATTGCGACCAGAACTTCAGAATCGGGATTGCAGATCGCTGAAGCGCAGACGGCTGAGAGGATCATGGAAGTGGCACCGCCTACGGAGCAGTATGCGTGCTCTTTGTTCCAAAGCGCGGCAGCCGCATCCTCAAGGTCCTTTAGAAGACCTGAAGGTGAATGCAGGTTGTCGAATCCGCTGATCTCCGTGATGTCGCGGCTGAAGATGTTTGAGATGACGTCAGGATTGCGCTTGTGGCCGGGCATGTGCATGGGAAGCGGCTCCGTGCCCAGATACATCTTGAGAGCGGCGCCTAAGCGGTCATTGTCGTACTTCATTGAAATCCCCTCTAGTTAAAAAGAACCCTGCCTCTTGAAGTAAGAGGCAGGGAAAAGAAATGGAGTAAATATGAAATAAATCAAGGATTGATAACGGTGAAGCTGTAGCTGGATACCGTGTCTGAAACCTCGTAGATCGTCTTCTGCATCTGAAGAGCGGTGGAGAGGAGGAGGGTATAAGGGCTGAGCTTGCCGTCGAGCAGTTCAACATCGGAAGCGTAGCTGATAGCCTGAGCCTCATCATCGGAGAGCAGCATGTACTGCGAAACGAGGAAGAGGGATCTTACGCCTACGTTCATGTGAACGAGCTTGTTGTTGATGGAATAAGAAGGACCGGAGCTTGAAGAAGTTGTGGAAAGCCTGCTGGAGAAAGAGAGGCCCAGAGCAGATGTGCTGCCGAGTGAGCTGGTCTCTTCCTGGATGAAGAGAGGCTTGCCTTCGATACCAACCTTGCCGACTTCGTGGAAGAGGGCGATGATGATCGCAGACTCTTCATCGAGCTGAGGCATGATGGTGTCCTTGATTCTGAGAAGCTGCTTAGCTACAGCAACGCTCCTGATGAGAAGTCCCTTCTCGCAAGCGAGGGGGCCCTTGATCTCTGCGGGTGCTGTGAGCCATGAAGTACGGTTCTCGAGGAAATCGATGAAGTGATCGAACTCTGTCTTTCTCTTAACGATAGCTGCCTTGAGCTGTGCATAGAGAGTATCAACGTTATCCTTATTAACATCGACCATCGGCATGATTCCGGCAACCTTCTCTGATCTGCCGGTAGCTGCTGCAGAAACTGCTGCTGCCTGAGGGGTTACTGTTGTCTCGGCATCTGCACCACTTCCGCCGCCTTCTGCTGATGTGAAAGTATACTTACACTTAGGGCATCTGATTGCCTGGTTAGCGATTACCATTCCGCAATCCGGACATTTTTTCATAATTCGATCCTCCTGATGGTACGGTCACCGCAAAATCGCAGGCGTCCGACATAATCTTATAAGTCATTTTATAACTTGTTTTTTGCATTATCAATAATTAGGACGGCTATTTACAAAACATTTATATGTAAAAAGACAAAAAAGCAACAAATTTAAAGAAAATAAACAAGCTTTCTTGTAAATATCGCTATTTTTTATACATGCCCGCGGGGAGTTCAAAACCTGCTGAAAGAAAAAGACACTGTCGAGGGGATGACAGTGTCTTAAGGAGGGTGTTATGAAGTAAGGAACAATTACTTTGAACAACTGTATGATACCACGCAGGCAGTTTACTTTAAGTTCCAAAAAAGGCAAAATAGTGGCAAACAATAATCGAAATTGAGGCACGGAAATGAAACTCGAAGGAAGGCTGTTTGTAGCCAACAGAATGACTGAGATCAAAGAGGTTGAAACGCCCGACAATGAAGGCGAAGCGTTCTCCGTCAGGCTGGAAAGAGCCCTTGTTGAGCTGTGCCGTCAGATGGACATTCCGGTACCGCTCTGGATGAAAAAGAACACCCACGAGTTTGCCGCATTCCGCCAGACGATCTTCTTCAGCGAGCAGTACACCCAGAAGGTCCGTTTCGAACGTTTTCAGATTAAGCAGACCGATTAACAAACGAGCACAACAATTCGAGCGAGAAATTAAAAGCCGGGACCGCGACAGGTAATTCACAGCTTCCTGTCATGCGGTCCCGGTTTTTCCAACTACAGAAATTGGAAAGTCCGGAGGACTTAAAGTTACTTATTCTTATCGGTCGTAACCCTGAAGATGATCTCGCCGGGATAGACCATGTCGAGCTGTGCGCGTGCAACGCTCTCGATGTAGGTGTTGTCCTTGCCCATTTCCTCCTGAGCTCTGATCTGTCTGAGCTTGTCAGAGAGCATCGAGGACTGTGAGGCGAGAGAAGAGTTCTCAGCCTGGAGACGGGCTTTCTGCTTGATGATGTTTGAATAGCGGGTGATGCAGAGGATCGCAACGACTACCAGAGCGATACAGAGCATCGCCGTGGTGAAGGAAAAGCCGCGTGTCTTCTTATGCTTAAACTTACGCAATTTCAGTATCTCCCGTTCAAACGCAGTTATTTACCGAACAATGATAGTGTGTCATAACGTGTCATTCAAAACAACGAAATGGGAGAAAACTTAAACGAGTTGTAATATTGGAAAATTATAGATCACTCTTCGTCCGCACCGGCGGTGTCCTCGATGATCTCATACATTGAGGAAGCCTCGTCCTTGCGGGGATTTTCGGGGAGTGCCAGGACCTTGAAACTGACGGCTCCGCCACCGAAAAGAACGGTCACGACATCGCCGATCTTGAGCTTGGTGCCTGCTTTTGCAGGACGTCCGTTAACGCTGACACGGCCTGCCTGGCAGACGTCATTGGCGACCGTGCGCCTCTTTATTACCCTTGAAAGCTTGAGAAATTTATCGAGTCTCATCAGTTTTTGTTACCGCCTGCGAGCGTGACCCTGCCGCGCAGTGCGTTCATGAGGGTAAGGTCATCTGCGTATTCTATGTCAGAACCCATGGGGAGTCCTGAAGCGAGCCTTGTCACGGTTATTCCGGAAGGCTCCAAAATTCTTGAAAGATAGAGAGCCGTGGCATTGCCTTCTGCATTCTGGTTCGTTGCGATAATGACCTCGGTGATCTCGCTGTGCTCGGCGAGACGCTTCAAGAGGTCTGAGATCGTCGTGTCCGAGATGCTCTTGTTCTTCATCGGGTCAAAGACACCGTGAAGAACGTGGTACAGGCCGTTATATTCCCTTGCGCGCTCAAAAGTGGAGACGTCCCTTGGAGTCTCCACAACGAGAAGCGTTGTCTTGTCGCGCTGGGGATCAGAACAGATCGGGCACGGATCCCTGTCAGTGAAATTCTGACAGCATGAACATCTCTTGGTGCTCGTTCTGGCCGTATTGATGGCATCGGTCAGCTCCTTAGCCTCCGCATCGTCCATGGAGAGGATGTGAAAAGCAATGTTCTGAGCCGATTTGCCGCCTATGCCGGGAAGCTTGGACAGACTTGATATAAGGTTCTGAATGGAAGGCGAATATCTTGCCACTTAGGAAACCTCTGTCAGAAAGGCAGCTGGAGACCGCCTGTGATGGAGCTGATCTTCTCCTGGTTGGTCTTGTCGATCTGCTCGAGAGCCTGGTTTGCAGCTGCGATGATGAGATCCTGGAGACCTTCGATATCATCGGGATCAACTACTTCCTTGGAGATCTCAACGCTCTTGAGAAGGTGCTTGCCCGTAACCGTTACCTTAACGAGTTCGCCGCCTGCAGTGCCTGTGAATTCCATTGCCTGGATCTCGGCCTGAGCCATCTCGATCTGTCTCTGCATTCTCTGAGCCTGTGCGAGCATGTTGTTCATGTTGCCGCCCATACCCATTCCGCGGAATCCGCCCTTTGCCATATTAATGTCCTCCTAAAACTGTTGTTTTATTCTCCAAAATGAATGTCTGTATTGATTCCCTTGCTCTCTGCAAGGTTCTTGAGCTGTTCCATCTTCTGTTCGCTCTCTTTCTCCGCGGCAGTCTTGAGTACCTTTGTGTACTGGCTCTGTGTGCAGAGGTAGAGGTGGTCAGCGCCCAATTCTTCCTTGATGTTGGAAGAAACCGATCTGAAAGCCGCAACTCCCTTGAGATTTGCCATCAGCTTCTGGTCAGAATTGTCGAAAACGATGTATACAGAATCGCCGTTTCTCTTGAGTGAAGACTTGTCAAGGATCGAACCGATGTTCGCGTTGTCGGCAGCAATGCTCGAAACCATTGATTTCCACCTGACTGCGAAGTCTGCGTCGTCAGTGGAGATGGAAGGCTGACGTACCTGCTGAACGGATACGCGGGGGCGTCCGTCAACGATGAGGCCGTTCTGTGAAAGCTGCTCTGCGAGCTGTGAAGTGTGAGCAGGTTTCTCAGGCTTCTCGGACTTTTCGGTCTTCTTCTCGGGTTCGTCCTTTTTCTTGGTAAGATCATCGAAGAAGGAATCCGAAAGACCTGCGAAGATGCCGGTGTTGGAAGTGGGCTCAGGCTTTGTGTGAGTCTCTTCCTTTTTCTCTTCTTCTTTATCCTTATCTTTAGATTCGTCTGAAGAGGCAAGTCCCATGAAAGAAGTGAATGAAACAGGCGTTTCTTCCTTCTTCTCAGGTTCTTTCTCCTTGGAAGGTTCCTCTGAAGATGAGGCGAACTGCTTGAAAAATGAGAGCTCAAGGGCAGGGGAGGAAGTCTTGGGTTCTTCCTTTTTCTCCTCTTTTTCTTCCTTGACCTCAGGCTTCTTTTCGGGCTCAGTTGCCTTTTCGTCCTTCTTTTCCTTTTCCTCTTCCTCTTCCTTTTCAGGTCCCTTTTCGGAAACTACTGGTGCGGTTATAGGCGAGGAAGGCTGTGCCCAGGGAGCCTTGATAACGGGCTTTTCCTTTTTCTTTTCAGATTCTTCTTCCTTCTTCTCAGGCTCGGAAGAGGTCTTGGATTCTTCCTTCTTTTCCTCCTTGGGTTCCTCTGCGGGCTTAGCCTTTGCAGGGGCGGAGCTCTGGAGGCTCTCCGGCATCCTGATCGGAGTGACGGGGAGGTTTGCCTTTCTTCCGCACAGCCTCATGAGCATAATCTCGAAGCTCGTCGGGATGTCGGGAGAACGCCTGAGTTCAGGGTATTCCTTGGAAAGGTAGCTGATAAAGCCCGCGAGGGTATCTGCGCTGACCTTGTTTGCGGTCTGGTACATGTCCTTGATCGTCTCTGTCGGGTAGGGCAGATAGATGAGGGGATCCGCATGGACCCTGATGATGAGAAGGTCTCTGAAATATGCCGCGAGATCCAGTGTGAAAACGGTCTGGTTCTTGCCTGAATCACGCAGAGCGGCGCAAAGCTCGACCAGTTCGCTGAAGTGGCCGTCGATCAGGCAGTTTGCCATCTTGAAGAGGAAAGTGCTGTCAACGGTGCCCGTGATCTGTTCGACCTGCGCAGGCGTGATGGTTGCTTCTTTATCGGCAGTGACGTGTGAGATCTGATCGAGCAGCGAAAGGGCGTCACGCAGAGCTCCGTCGGAACGGGATGCGATGAGCTTTAACGAATCGTCTTCGATCTTTATGCCGACCTTGTCGGATACTTCCCTTAAGCGCTTTACGATGTCATTTACCGGAATTCTCCTGAATTCATAGCGCTGGCATCTGGAGATGATAGTTGAAGGGATCTTCTCGACCTCGGTTGTCGCGAAAAGGAAGATGACGTGTGCCGGAGGTTCCTCTATGGTCTTGAGAAGAGCGTTGAACGCGCCCTTTGAGAGCATGTGGACCTCGTCGATGATATAGACTTTGTATTTTGTTCTCGTGGGTGTGAAATTTACTTCGCGCAGGATCGGCCTGATGTCGTCGACACCGTTGTTGGAAGCGGCGTCCATCTCGACAACGTCAAGGATGGAACCGTCAAGGATGCCTTTGCAGGTGGGACACTCGTTGCAGGGATTGCCGTTTACCGGATGCTCGCAGTTGACTGCTCTTGAAAAGATCTTCGCAATGGTGGTCTTGCCCGTACCGTGCTGGCCGCAGAAAAGGTATGCATGCGCGAGCCTTCCGCTGATCACCGCCTGGCGGAGTGCGCCGACGGATGCTTTCTGTCCGGTGACATCATCAAAGGTAAGCGGTCTGAATTGCCTGTAGAGCACCACATGTTCTTCCATAAGCCAAGCCCCTTGTGCGAATTTTACACAAAAATAAAATTCGTCCCGCCCGAACTGCCGCCGGCAAGGCTTCCCCGCGGCGCACGCTGAAATCCGCTTACTGCTGCTTCCTTCCGGACCTGACAGGGTTCACGGCACAGTGTCGCACGGGACCCTGACCGGCAACAGACCGGACGGGACGACCAGATGAATTATAACATAAAAAGTCAGCGTGCCCTAAAACATATAAAGAGTTATTAGGACAATCTGAAATATCAGCCGTAGCAGTTCCTTACGAACTCCGCAACGTATCCGCCGATCTGCTGCATGATGGTGTTCGCATGCTCCTCATAAGCTGTTTCGACGTATACGACGAGGCCGATGGGTTCCTCACAGTCGATTATCGCGCAGTCAATGTACGCGCCCATGTTGGAGTTCTTGCCCTGAACGTGAAGGATTGGCGTATCCTGCGCAAAGGCACCCTTGAACGGGGAGACCGACTCGTTGTAGTACATATCGTTGATCATGCGCTGATAGATGTCGGGCGAGTTGATGTAGCCGTTATAAAGGTACTGAATGTAGTTAGTCATGTCATAGCAGGAAGTCCTGCCGCCTGACTTATAACGTCTGCTCCTGTAGTCCTGATAAAGGACCGCGTCCTCATAGCTTACATAACCGCTGATCTTGTTGATCTCGGGGCTGATCTTCTTCATTCCGTCCATCGATTCGATGACGAAGTTGAGAGCGATGCTGTCACTCTTGGAAATGGCGAAATTCAGCGAGTTCCTGTGGAAGAACTGCTTGCCGTATCTGTATGTGTGACCGATGTAGGATGCGGAGTAAGCACCTTTCGAGTTCTTGTTGTATGTGGATACGCCCGCCAGATCTTGCTTGCCTTTTGAGTACTGGTCGTACCAGACGAGCTCGATCGGGAGCGCATATGCTCCGGAAGGGAGAACGGGCTCTAAGTTCCTGTAGCCGATGCGGTCACCGTTCTTGAGCGATATGAACTCAAAGCAGATCCTCATGTAGGTCTGTTCGATGTCGACGGCCCTGACCTTTTCCCTAAGGTTGTCGAGAAGGACGGCACGCTTCTGATAGGTTGCGGTCTGATGCCAGGTTGCCTTTTTGAAGGTGTAGTTGAGGTTCTCGATGATGGGGTCAGGAGAGTTGTTCTGCTGCTTTGTCGTGGTAGCCTCGGTCTCGCTTGCCGTTGTCGGCGCGAGGGAAGGAGCGAGGATCGTGGTGGCCTCGGTAGTGGTCTCGGTGGTCGTCGATTCGGTGGTGGTGTGGACCGGACGCCTGTACTCGGAATATGTGGTGGTCTCTCTTTTCGCCGCTCCTACGAGTTCAGGGAAGTTCTGCGCGTAGACCTGGCCGTCGTAAGAGACCTTGCGGAAGAACATCAGGATCATTGTGATGCCGAGTGTTATGAGCACGATAATAAGCGTCCGCCTGCGGCGCGACGAGTGTATTTTCGGTGCTTTTTGCAGAAATGTAGGATTCGGTCTTTTCATCACGCAACGATTTTAAATAAAATATAAGGCGTTTTCAACGGCGAAGCCGTGTGAATACCGCGGTGAAACGGATTTTAAGGACAGTAAACACTATATTTTGGTGATATTACATATTAACGCACTAAATCTTGTGGTTTTTTATTGACAAAAAATCAAGCAAAGGTTAGAATTGTCCTGTGTTTCAATAATCATTCATTTTTTATAAAGTTATCTGATTATTCTGACATAATCTCCGAGCGGAGGGTGACCAAATGATTATCAGTTCAGATCTCGAGAAGTGCAGAAGCAAGTTCCAGGATCTCATCGGCAAGAGAATCGTTTGCAAGACAAACGGCGGACGCAAGAGGATAATCACCTACATCGGCACTGTTGAGCACTGCTATCCGAATGTTTTCACACTTCTGTGCGAGAACGAGGCAGGCAAGCAGTCTGTAGTTTCTTTCAGCTACATCGATGTTCTCACAAGAACAGTCCGCGTAGGTATCATGCCCGAGAAAGCGTCTGAAGTCGCTGTCTGACAGGCTTGCTTAGAAACAGCTTATGCATCAAATGAGTGCCACAGGAACAATAACCTGCGGCGCTTTTCATTTTGAGGGCGTATAATATATTCAGGGTTAACATAAAAAAGGACAATTAACGGAGTGCCGGAAATGCCGACCGATTCGTACGAGATTACAGCAAATGCAAAGATAAACCTCTTTCTGAGGGTCAACGGAACATTACCGAACGGTTATCACAGACTGTACACGGTAATGCAGGAGATCGACTGCGCAGACCAGCTTACTATCACGCTGGATTCTTCGCGCCGCGGATTCAAGATCAACTGCTTCGGCAGGAACGACATCGATCCCGAGAAGAATCTCTGCAAGAAGGCATGTGACCGTTTTTATTCCAATCTCAAGAAACTCAAGGGAGAAGGATTTACCGCTCCCTATACCGAAATAGACCTCATCAAGAACATTCCTTCCGAGTCCGGAATGGGCGGCGGCAGCTCGGATGCCGCGGCTGTACTCATTACTCTCCAGGAGCATTTCGGCCAGCCGTTCCCTGAAGAGGAGCTTCTGCGCATAGCGGTCAACGTCGGCGCTGACGTTCCGTTCTTCCTTTACGGCGCAACGTGCCTTTGCGAGCGCGTTGGCGAGGTCGTCCAGCCCATCGAGAGCCTTTCGGGCCTGGGCGTCCTGATCGGCAAGCCCAAGGCAGGAGTATCGACTCCCGAATGCTTTGCCTTAATGGATAAGGAAGAGGCTGAGCCTTTTGATGAAAAGGCTTATTCAGATTACATCGAAAGCATCAACTGTCATTACAGGAACAGTTCGGAAATGCTCGAGAAGATCCTCGCGGGAAAAGAGCTCTTGAAAAACGACCTTGAAGCACCTGCGATAAAGCTCGTTCCGGAGATCGAAACGTTGAAGGTCGCATTTACCAATGCAGGTGCGGAATACTGCTGCATGACGGGTTCCGGAAGCGCCGTGTTTGCTCTGTTTGCGAGCAGGGGAGATGCCGCTGCCGCAATGGAACAGGTCAAGGACGTTCCTGCCCTTGAAGGCTTCCAGCTTTATCTGTCTGAAACTGTTTAAAGGATTTTCGCGAAAAGCCCTCTGGGATAGCCTCTTGAATTCTCAACGTCGATAAGCTTAAAACCGCGTGCTCCGTAGAACGCGGTCATCTTCTTGTTTATGGTGGAGCAGTGAAGGAGCATCACTTCACAACCGTTTTCCCTTGAATATTCCTCGCTCGCGGTTATGAGCGAAAGGCCCAGACCTGCGCGCCTCTTTCCCTGAATTACCGCGAAACGCGAAACATATGCGGCCTGCGTGAAGCCGCTCAAAAATCTCTCCGTCTTGGATGAGAAACTGTATCTTACCGGAACGTTCGTAATGCCCGTGGTGATGGTGCCGATGGCCTCATCGCCGTCAAAGACAGCAGTGCAGCAGTTGTTCCTGATGCGCTCTTCGACAGACTCGAGCGATTCGGTCATCGCTTCGAGCATCATTGTCGAGATCTCTGATTCCGCGCAGTACGTGAGCATGGCAGTGCGGAGCAGCTGCTGTATGGCAGCCGCATCGCTAATTTTTGCGGTCCTTGTGACAAGATCGCCGTTCATTATTGCCGTGATATCTCCAATCCTTTAGCTGTTGAGATAGCAGTTAACGAGGATGGCCTTGTGAGCGTGAAGCCTGTTCTCAGCCTCATCGAAAACAACGCTCTGAGGTCCGTCGATGACGTCCTCGGTTACCTCGTAACCCCTGTAAGCGGGCAGGCTGTGGAGGAAGATCGCATCCTTGTGAGCTACGCCCATGAGCTTGGAGTTGACCTGATAATCCTTGAAGATCTCAACTCTCTTAGCCTTCTCTGCTTCCTGGCCCATTGATGTCCATGTGTCTGTGTAGATGACGTCAGCGTCAGCACAAGCCTCGAAAGGATCTGTCGTCATGAGGATCTTGGAGCCCGTGATCTTGGCATCTGCTTCAGCCTGCTTTACATACTTTTCAGGGCATGTGTAGTCAGCGGGTGAGCCGATCGCAACGTCCATTCCTGCCTTTGCGCAGGCCTGGAGAAGTGAGTTTGCGACGTTGTTTCCGTCACCGACGTAAGCGAGCTTGAGGCCCTTGAGAGCGCCCTTGTGCTCCTTGATGGTGAGGAGGTCAGCGAGCATCTGGGTAGGATGCTGATCGTCGGTAAGGCCGTTGATTACGGGGATCGAACCGAACCTTGCGAGGTCTACGACGTCCTGATGCTTGAAGGTTCTGATCATGATGCCGTCGAGCATGCCGGAAAGGACGTGAGCCGTATCGTAGATGGTCTCGCCCCTGCCGATCTGGATGTCGTTATTGGAAAGGAAGAGAGCCATACCTCCGAGCTGGTACATGCCAACCTCAAAAGAGACCCTTGTTCTTGTGGATGACTTTGTGAAGATCATGCCGAGCGTCTTGCCGTCGAGATAGTGATGCTTGATGCCCTTCTTGGTCTTGTCCTTCATGTCTGCGGCGATGTTAAGGAGGTAATCGAGCTCCTCAATGCCAACGTCTTCGTGAAAATCTATATAGTGCTTCATGGTTCCATACTCCTTAATGCTTTATGAAAGTTCGTCTTCTTCCGGTGCGGGAAGAGTGGGCTTGGGTTCTTCGGGCTTTGCCTCTGAAAGGGCTTTTGCCGCGGGGTTCTCTTTGCGTCCGATGTTCTTGAAAGCGCTGATTATCGGATTCGGCTTGATCCCCATTCTCGTTGCGAGAAGTGAATCTAATGCCTTTACGAAGGACGTTGCCTGCGACTTCGTTATGATGAGCGGAGGTGCGATCCTGATTACCGACCTGCCGATCGCGCTTACCAGGAATCCTGCTCTGAAGAGTTCCTCCCTAAGGCCCGAAGCGATTATCGATTCGTCGAACTCGATGCCGATCAGGAGTCCCTGTCCTCTTACGTTGGTGACGCAGCTGTACTTTGCCTTGAGCTTGTTCAGCTTCTCGAAAAGGACTGCGCTTACGAGGTTTACGTTATCCAGGAGGTTTGCCTCACCGAAGTATTCCATAACCGCGATTCCTGCCGCACAAGCCAGCGGGTTGCCGCCGAAAGTCGAGCCGTGATCGCCGGGCTTGAAGCCTTTTGCGACCTCGTCGGTGCAGAGCATTGCACCGATCGGAACACCGCCGCCAAGGCCCTTTGCGAGCGTCATGATGTCAGGTGTCACGCCGTAGTTCTGATAGCAGAACATCTTTCCGGTCCTGCCGATGCCTGTCTGGACTTCATCGAAGATGAGGAGGATCCCCTTTTCGGTGCAGAGGTTCCTGACAGCCTTGATGTATTCAACATCAGCGGGATGAACGCCACTCTCGCCCTGGATGAGCTCGAGCATGATCGCAGCAGTCTTGGGTGTGATGGCGGTCTTGATCGCATCGATGTTGTTGTAGGGAACATACTTGAAGCCGGGAACGACGGGTGCGAAAGGCTTGGAGAACTTCTCCTGGCCTGTTGCGGTCATCGTGCCGTAAGTCCTTCCGTGGAAGCTCATCTCGGCTGTGATGATCTCATACCTGTCGATGTCCTGATGGCTGAAATAGCCGCGTGCGATCTTGATCGCAGCCTCGTTTGCCTCAGCTCCGGAGTTGCAGAAGAATGCCTTGTCGGCAAAACTTGCCCTGCAGAGCCTGTAAGCAAGCTCACTCCTCTGAGGGATGTAATAGTAGTTGCTGCAGTGAATGAGATCCCTTGCCTGCTTTGAGATGGCGGAAACGAGCTTGGGATTTGCGTGGCCCAGGGAATTGACCGCGATGCCGCCGATCATGTCCAGGTACTTATTACCGTCGGTGTCATACAAATAGCTGCCCTTGCCTTTTGTGAAGGCGACAGGGAGGGGTGCGAAGACCTGCAGACAGTAGTTTTTATCGAAATCGCTTATAAGATGGAGATCATTTTCTATACTCATAATTCTTGTCCTTCTCCTTAATGATCATGGTGCCGATGCCGTTCTTTGTGAATGTTTCAAGGATAATGGAATGCGGTATCCTGCCGTCTATTATGTGTGCGCGGCCGACGCCTCGGAGAACGGTGCCCAGGCATCCTTCGATCTTGGGTATCATGCCTCCGCTTATGATCCCGCGGCTGATGCAGTCCTTGACGTCCTGTTCGTCCAGTACGGGGATGATGTGATCCTGGCCTTCTTCGTTCTTTTCCAATACACCGCCGACGTCAGTGAGCATGATGAGCTTTGAAGCTCCGAGTGCCACTGCGACTTCGGCTGCAACGGTGTCTGCGTTGATGTTGTAGCTTTCGCCGTTCTTGCCTACGCCGATGGGGGCGATGACGGGAATGTACTCATCGTTTGCGAGCATGGAGATGACCTTGGTGTTGATGCCGGTGATCTTTCCGACGTAACCGATGTCGATGGGGTTGCCCTCGGAATCTTCTGTCATCTTTTCAGCCTCGATGAGGTGGCCGTCGATGCCGCTGATTCCGACTGCTTTAGAGCCCTTTCCGCAGAGGACGGAAACGATCTCCTTGTTGGTCTTTCCGATGAGGACCATCTGGGCATAGCTCATTGTCTCCTCATCAGTGTATCTGAGGCCGTTTACGAAATGAGATTCCTTGCCGACTTTCTGAAGCATTCCGGAAATGTCGGGACCGCCGCCGTGAACGATGACGGGATTGATGCCGATGAGCTTGAGCAGGGTGATGTCATCCATGACGGACTGCTTGAGCTCTTCGTTGACCATTGCGTTTCCGCCGTACTTGATGACGAAAGTCTGACCGCGCATCTTCCTGATGTAAGGAAGTGCCTCGATCAGTATCGAAGCCCTGTCAACGTTGTTCTGCATGTCTCCCGTGATGACGGGATTCTCTTTCTGGCCGGCCATGGTTATACCCCCCTGATAATCGTCTTGAGTCCTGTTGTCTCATCCAGACCGAACATTGCGTTTGCAGCCTGGACTGCCTGAAGAGCGGCGCCCTTGCCCAAGTTGTCCTGAGCGGAGAAGAGCTTGATCAGCCCGGTCTCTGCATCGTATACACCGTTTACGTCGATGTAATTGGAATATGAGACAGCCTTTACGTCAGGAAGAACGCCCTGGGGAAGGACTCTTACGAATGTTTCTTCTTTATAGAATTCATTATATATGTCATTGATCTTCGCCGATGTTACATCTTCGAGGCTCTTTGAAGGCTTGCAGTAGATGGTTGCGAGCATTCCGCGCTTGAAGGGAGCAAGGTGAGGTGTGAAGGTAACCTTGATGTCGCCTGAATTCTTTCCGGCGAGGAAAGAACACTGCTCGGCGATCTCCGTTGTGTGCCTGTGTCCTACAGCGCCGTAAGGCTTGAAGCCTTCATCGAGTTCGCAGTATGCGTAAGCGAGGTCAGATTTTCTGCCTGCGCCGCTGACACCTGAGACAGCGTCGATGATGATCGAATCCTCTTCGATGAGATGGTTCTTGAGGAAAGGTGCGAGAGCGATGAGCGAGCATGTCGGATAGCAGCCCGGGTTTGCGGTAAGCTTTGTATCCTTGAGCTGATCCCTGTAGAACTCGGGAAGTCCGTAAACTGCATCTGCCAGAAGCTCCGGATGAGGGTGCTCTAACTTGTAGGACTTCTCATATGTTGCAAGATCCTTGTATCTGAAGTCGCCGCTGTGGTCGATTACCTTGCATCCTGCGTTGAGGAGCACGGGAACCTGCTGGCTTGAAACGCCGTGAGGAAGGGCGGTGATTACGAGATCGCTGTCCTTTGCGACTTCCTCGGGAGAAAGATCTTCGATCACGATGTCGCAGACACTCCTGAATTCGGGATATACGTCAGAGAACTTCTGACCTGCAAAGCTCCTGCCGATAAGGTGCCTGAGCTCGAAAACAGGGTGAGATGAAAAGCCCCTTACGAGTTCCGCGCCTACATAGCCTGTGGCACCGATGATGCTGACGTTTATCTTCTTTGATGAATCCATATTATTACCCATCCTGTTACCGTTTTAGTTTATGCAATATAATGCATAAAAATACAAAAGTCAATACTGATTCCGCATATTATTAATATTGATGTTTATATAAGGGAAAAGATCACATATATATCCTTCGTAATCTGATTGTAAAAGTATTTCACGGGGTGAAAAGTGCTGCTGTGACAATTCGCACAATGCCCTGAAGTGCTTTGTAAAGGCTTATTTCCGCAAATTGTGAAGGAATTTTGGATAATGCTCACAAAACTGTCAACTCGTTTTGAACAATTTAACAATCAACTCAAAAAATAAAGCCAAAAGCGCCGAATTTATTTTGGATAAAGTGTCATATAGTAATGAAAATCAGGCTTTGTTACTATTCTCATTAAGATAAGACCCGCCAAAGCGGGCATTTTGGAGGTATGAGTTATGGCAAGTTTATCTTTCCAGCATGTTTACAAGAAATACGAAGGCGGCGTCGTCGCAGTTTCTGATTTCAACCTTGACGTAGCCGATAAGGAGTTCGTCATCCTCGTTGGTCCTTCAGGCTGCGGTAAGTCCACAACACTTCGTATGCTCGCTGGACTCGAAGACATTTCAGAAGGTGAGATCTACATCGATGACCGTTGCGTCAACGACGTACTCCCTAAGGACAGAGACATCGCAATGGTTTTCCAGAACTACGCTCTGTATCCTCACATGTCAGTTCGTGACAACATGGCATTCGCTCTCAAGCTCAGAAGAATGAGCAAGGAAGAGATCAACCGCCGTGTTACAGAAGCAGCTAAGATCCTTGAGATCGAGCATCTCCTCGACAGAAAGCCGAAGGCTCTCTCCGGTGGTCAGAGACAGAGAGTTGCTCTCGGACGTGCTATCGTTCGTGACCCTAAGGTCTTCCTCATGGACGAGCCTCTCTCAAACCTCGACGCTAAGCTCCGTGTACAGATGCGTGTCGAGATCACAAAGCTCCACCACAGACTTAAGACAACATTCGTTTACGTTACACACGACCAGACCGAGGCTATGACCATGGGTACCAGAATCGTAGTCATGAAGGATGGTTTCATCCAGCAGGTTGACTCTCCTACGGAGCTCTATGACAACCCGGTCAACACATTCGTTGCAGGATTCATCGGAATGCCTCCTATGAACTTCATCAATGCTGTTATCAACGTTGAGGGTTCTGACGTATTCATCTCCTTCGAGAACGTTACTATCAAGCTCCCTGAGAGATATGCAGTTGAGGAAGTCCTCGAGCGTGACGGTCAGGAAGTTATCTTCGGTGTCAGACCTGAGGCTCTCACAGACGATATCACATACGTTACAGATCACCCTGAGTCAGCTTTCACAGCAGACGTCGACGTCGTCGAAATGCTCGGTGCTGAAACATACCTCTACGTTACAGTTAACGGCTCACTGCCTCTCACATGCCGCGTTGACCCTACAACTTCTCAGTCAGCAGTTGGTCAGGTTGTCGACCTCGCAGTCGATGCAAACCGTATCCACATCTTCGACAAGGATACAGAGCAGAGCATCATTTCATAATTCGGGTTTTACCAAAGAATTATCACACGGGCGCCTCTTCGGAGACGCCCGTTTCATTTGAATGCTTGCACCATTTAATGAAAAAAAGTATTATTTACAATAGCGTTTAATCGGATATTCTGCGAGAATTTCGTCTGAGGTGTAAAAATGGAAGAGATCAAGAAGTGCATGAGGCAGGTTAAAACGATAATCCCCTCCGGCTGCGGAGTCATGGATACAACGGGAAGGATCCTCGCTGCTACTGATGAGGGCAACGAAGAACAGACCGATCCGTCATTCAGAGCCGTAATGTCATCAGACAACCTTTTTGCTTCTACTGCTGACCGTACTTACCTCAAGGTATTTATCGGCGAACAGCTCAAGTACATCATCTATATCGAAAACACAGATCAGGATGCAAAGATCAGTCTCCAGCTCATCGCCGAGTGGCTCAAGACCCTGGTAAAGGAGAAGGGCACCGACGCAGAGAAGGCTATCTTCATCCGTAACGTTCTTCTCGACAACGAGATCCGCAACGAGATCCCGATGATCGCAAGAAGCTATAAGATCGACTGTAAGGACCCCAGACTCGTACTGGTCGTCCGCACTACTTCAGAGCAGAGCGCAGAAGCGTTCGAGATCCTTCAGAACCTTTACAGTGATTCCGAAATAGCAACGGTAATTTCAATGGATGACACAACCTCCATCGTTATCGTTGATGCTTCCGAAGCACTGAGAGATCCGGAAAGCTCAGATGCCTTCATCGATGAGACCGGCGCATCCATCCTTGCAGGACTCAACTCCGAAGGATGCAACGCAAAGGTTGCAGTAGGTTCCGTCGTAGGTTCCTTCATGGATATCAGCAAGTCCTATTCAGATGCAATGACCGCACTCAAGGTCAGCAAGATCTTCGACGGCGACGCTGACATCTCAAGATACGACAAGCTCGGCTTAGGCCGTCTTATATATCAGCTCCCCAAGCCCCTCTGCGAGATGTTCATCAGGGAAGTTTTCCCGAACGACGCTTTCAGACAGCTTGATGAGGAAACAAGAACGACCATTGACACTTTCTTCGCGAACGACCTCAACGGAAGCGAGACTTCCAGAGAGCTCTTCGTTCACAGGAACACGCTCGTTTACAGACTTGAGAAGGTTAAGACAAAGACAGGTCTCGATCTTAGAAAGTTTGACGATGCAGTCCTTTTCAAGATGGCGACGATGGTCAGAACATACGTTGATTATCTCAACGATACTAACGACAACAAGATAAGGTAAGACATCGCAAGTGATAGATTTTATAGACGTAGAGAAGACCTACAAATCGGGGGTCGATGCTCTCAGGGGCGTAAGTTTCACCATTGAAGACGGCGAGTTCGTCTTCATAATCGGCAAATCAGGATCCGGCAAATCAACACTTCTCAAGTGCATAACATGCGAAGAGAAGCCCACTACCGGCAAGGTAACAATAGACAACTTCGATATTTCGCACATGCCGCGTGCGCTTATCCCCGTACTCCGCCGCAAGATCGGCATGATCTATCAGGATTTCAGACTCATCGAAAGTAAGACCGTCGCCGAGAACATCGCGTTCGCAGGCGAGATCATCGGCGTGCCCAGAAAGAGCCTTGATAACACGGTAATGTTCTGCCTTTCACTGGTAGGATTAAGAGACAAGGCAAACGCTTATCCGCAGGAGCTCTCCGGCGGTGAGCAGCAACGTGTCGCGATCGCAAGGGCTCTGGTAAACAACCCCAGCCTCATCGTTGCAGACGAGCCTACAGGAAACCTTGACCCCGAGACGAGCGAAGCGATCATGGCAATGCTCCTCGACATCAACAGAAATGGCACCAGCGGCAACAAGACCACGGTCATCATCTGCACACACGACAAGACGATGGTCGACCGCTTAAAAAAGCGCGTCATCGAGATCGAAGAAGGCAAGATCGTCAGGGACGAGAAGGAGAGCGGTTACAGCGAAAGTCTTTCTTCTGACGTAAAGGCCATCGAGAGCTCCAAGTCCCGCACGTCACTTTATTCAGGCGATGCCGTCAATTTCGGCGATGAAGGTGACGGAGCATACAGTGACTACGATGATCCGGATTTTGTTTCCGAGCAGACAAAGGTCCAGGCTCCGATCATGTTCAATGATGACCTGACAAAGCACGAGAAGCTCTTCGGCAAGACCGCACCCGCAGCTCCGGTTCCGGAAGAGACCATGCCTGAGGATCTTCCCGTTGAGGAGATCATCGAGATCAAGGACGAAGAACCCACAGAAGCTGTTAAGCCTGCAGCAGAGCCGGCAGCACCGGCGGCAGGACCCGAGATAATAGAAATAAAAGTCTCGCCCGAGACACTTACCGCTGCAAATGAAAGCAGCAAGCTCTCTTTCGGAGTTGAGGCAGATGCTCCGGCAAAGGCACCTGCTCCCGCGACTGATCCGTCAGCCGTTAACGCTCCTTCTTTCGACAAGCCGGAAGATGTGCCCGTTAAGGATAAGAAGAATAAGAAGGATAAGAAGAAGGGCAAAAAGGGCGGCCTGTTCTCGGGAAATGATATTGATATGTACCCGGAGGACGGAGAGTCATGAGCGGAAGAGCCTTTCTCAATTCAGTACGTGAGGGTCTCCGCGGAATCGTAAGGCATCCGCTGGTCACCATTGCATCAGTAACAACCATCACACTCATGCTCATCATAATGAGCATCTTCCTCATCTTCTCGGTAAACGCGAGGAACATCATGGGCAAGCTCAAGCAGAAACCTCCGATCGATATCTACATGAAGCTTAACTGCACGGAGGAGGAACTCAACACCGCAGCTGCCAGGATCAAGGCAAATCCCGCGGTCCTTGACTACACGGTCTCAACGCCCGAGCAGAACTACAACAGCTTCAAGGCCAATCTCGGTGATTCCGCTTCGATCCTTGATGACTTCGATTACAATATGTATCTGCCTTTTACTTTCTCCGTAAGGATCTCGGATCCTTCGCTGGCTAACGACGTATGCGCAGAGTTTGAGACATACGACGGCGTCAGCAAGGTCCAGCAGGAAAGCAAGGTCATGGAATTCCTCACAAAGGCAAGCGACATCGTAAACATTGCGACGGTAGCTTCATTTGCGGTACTCCTCATAATCTCCATGTTCATCATCTCAAACATGGTAAGGATCTCTGTTTACTCTAGAGCTTCAGAGATCGAGATCATGAAGTTCGTCGGCGCGACCAACAACTACATCAGGCTCCCTTACATCATCGAGGGTGCCGTCGTAGGTCTCATCAGCGCCCTGATCTCATGGGGACTTACAATGATCATCTATCATTCCGTATATCTGAAAACAATGAACGCAGTCAACGTAACGAGCTTCTACGCTCTGGTTCCCGCGGGTGAACTCATGTGGCACGAGCTGTTCCTGTTATTCATCCTCGGTGCTCTGATCGGAGCTTTGGGAAGCGGAATTTCCGTACGCAAGTACGTAAGAGTTTAAGAGGTACTGAGTTATGAGATACAAAGAAGAACTTGAAGCGATCGCAGCACGCGAAGCTTACCTCAGAAGAAAATACTTAATGCCGGTCTTTTCCGCCATTATCCTGATAACGATCCTGGTAGCAGGCTCTGCGATCAAGAGCGTTTCGGCAAGGGCGGCTGCGCCGGACATGGCAACCGTTCAGATCTCAAACGTAACCAAGAAGGACATCGAGGATGCCAAGAAGAAGCGCGACGAGACCAAGAAGAAGGCCAAGTCAGCCGCATCCAAGGTTTATGCCCTGAAGAACAAGAAGAAGAACCTCAATTATGAGCTCATGGCATTGAACGATGCCAATGACGAGCAGCTCAAACAGTATACGGAGATCTCAGAATCGCTTCAGGCCGCTCTCGATGCAAGGGTCCAGGCGCTCGATGATTACATCAAGGCCGAAGAGAACCTCGTTAACCGTACGGAAGAGTTCCAGAAAAGGGTGTCCGTAATGTTCCAGTTCCAGAACAAGTCGATGTTCGAGGTGCTCCTTGAATCCGACAGCCTTGCGGGTTTCTTTACCAACATGGAGATCATGACCCTGATCGCCGACGCAGACGCCCAGGCAGTCGATACGATGAAGATCGCAGTCGATGACGCCAAACTCCAGAAAGAGCTTGCTCTCAAGGAAGCTGAAGACCTTCAGGACATTGCCGATCAGAAGCAGAAGCAGTTAGATGACCTTTCAGCTAAGATCGGAAAGACCCAGCAGACGCTCAAGGATGTTTCGACAAAGCTTTCATCCTGGGAAAAGAAGGAAGACCAGCTCAACAAGGAGTCCGAGTCCTTAAACGACAAGATCAAGAAGCTCCAGAAGCAGTATGCGAACCAGAACATGTACAAGGGTCCTGCGAACGGCAAGTTCAGATGGCCCGTCAACTGGCCCAACATTACTTCACCTTTCGGATGGCGTATCCACCCGGTATATAACACCAAGAAGTTCCACTCCGGTATCGATATCGGCGGCAGCTACGGTACAGCGATCATGGCTGCAGGCGCAGGCGTCGTCATCTACACGGCAAAGCCTGTCCAGGGACATAACACCGGCGGATCCGGATACGGCAACTACTGCATCATCGACCACGGCGGCGGATACACAACTCTCTACGGTCACATGCGGAACGTATATGTAAAGACCGGACAGAAGGTAAAGTCCGGACAGAAGATCGGCGAGATGGGAAGCACCGGTACTTCCACAGGTGCGCACCTGCACTTCGAAGTACGCAAGAGCGGTTCTCCCGTCAATCCCGAAAGATATCTGCCCTGATAATACATGGACAATTTCTACGACGCGCTTGCCATGTACTATGACACCATGCAGTCCGACATGGACTGTATTGCATGGGCTGACTTCATCTCGATGCTGATCAAGCGCCATTCCGGCAGAACGGTGGAGAGCATCACCGACTTAGGATGCGGAACCGGAAGCGTCACCATTGAACTTGCAAAGAAAGGCTATGACATGACCGGCATAGACTCCGCGGAGGAGATGCTGGCCCAGGCCTCTTCAAAGGAAGGCTCGGAAGAAGTCTTCTGGTCTGTCCAGGACATCACTGATTTTGACATCGGCGGAAAGGCCGACTGCTTCATTTCAACTCTGGACACTGTCGACCACATAACGGACGGGGAGGCTTTAGAGCGCCTTTTCTCTTCGGTCGGAGACAAGCTTGAGGACGGCGGGCTTTTCATCTTTGACGCCATCACCGAGCATCACCTCGCAGATACGCTCTCTGACAACATCTTCTATGAGGATTACGATGACTTCACGCTCCTCTGGGTGAACAGCTTTGATGAGGAGACGAAGTTCAACACCGCGGAACTTACTCTTTTCGCTCTCACCGAGGAAGGTCTTTACGACAGGTTTGACGGCGAGCTCGTCGAAAAATTCTATCCCGCGGAGTTTTTCGTAAACGCGGGTGAAAAGGCGGGGCTTTCTCTTCTTGCCGTTTACGGCGAGCTGAAGGATAATGATCCTTCGGAAGATGAGGAGCGCATATTCTATGTTTTCGGAAAGAAGGCCTGAGGCAAATGTCTGATAATCCGTATTTTGTAACCGGCATGCCGGAAGACATAACAAAAGACCACATCGTCAGGGCAGAAGCTTTAGGCGGACTGGTAAAGTGCTCCGCGATAAGGACAACTGCCGCATGCGAGAAGGCAAGGGTGCTCCACGAGACGACTCCCGCCGCAACCGCTGCACTCGGCCGTTTCTTAACGGGATCTCTTCTCATTTCCGAATCGATGAAGAGACCTACGGATACCCAGACCACCATCATAAGGGGCGACGGCCCGCTTGGCGGAATGACATGCGTCACCGACTTCGGTTTCAAGTGCCGCGCCTATCCCGTAGAAAATAATATACCTACCGAATACCATAAGCCCGGCAAGATCAACGTTGGTGCTGCAGTCGGAAACGGAACGCTCACGGTCGTAAGAGACCTTGGCCTGAAGGATCCTTATGTAGGATCAGTCGAGTTAATAAGCGGAGAGATCGCCGAGGACTTTGCCTGCTATCTGTTAAAGTCCGAGCAGGTTCCTTCGATAGTTGCACTCGGAGTACTTCTTGAAGGTGGAAAGGTCGCACACGCAGGCGGTTTTGTTGCACAGCTTCTTCCGGGAGCCGGCGAGGACGAGATCTCTTATCTCGAGCAGAGGGCCGCAGGGTTCCCCGAAATATCGTTCCTTCTTTCTGAAGGATTCTCGCCCGCACAGATAATGGATCTTTTCATGGGCGATCCCGACATGAAATACCTTGATGCATCAGAGGTTGCTTTCGAATGCACATGCAGCAGGGAGAGGATGAGCGCAGGACTTGCGGCTCTTTCCAAAGCTGACCTCGAAGATCTTCTCAAAGACGGCAAACCGGTAGAGACCTGCTGCCGTTTCTGCAACCAGAAATACGTGTTCGGACCTGATGAAATAAGCGATTTTCTCAAAAATCGGTAAAAAGTTGTTTTTCGAGCAGAAAAATTTACAAAATAACAAAAAAACCCTTGAAAAATAGAAATCCTGAGAGTATTATTGTTTTCGCACGCTCTGTGGAGACCCACAACTGCGCGCAAATAAGGCTTAGATAACGGAGATTGCCGCGGGCGGCGCCACAGCTGCGCACCGGATCGCGGGTAACTTCGAAGGAGCCGATGGCAGAGCAAAGATCATCTGCCGGTCTCATGCCTTAAAGGCAGGACGAAAAGGGTATTGCAGACACTTGCCCAGAGTCCCAAAGTGCTGTCATTTGACGGTAACTGGTTAACTGGGTTTTTGAATGGAATACGAAGGAACGCCCGACAAGGTTGAGATAAAAAAATACAGCTTTTATAAGGAGGCCAAACACAATGGCAACAAAGAAGATCATGATCAGAATCAGACTCAAGGCTTATGACCATAAGATCCTTGACGAAAGCGCTAAGCTCATCGTTGACGTTCTCTCACGCGACAACGCAAGCTTCGCAGGCCCGATACCGCTCCCTACGGATAAGGAGATCGTAACGATTCTGCGTTCACCCCACGTAAACAAGGATTCCCGTGAGCAGTTCGAGCAGAGAACACACAAGAGGATCATCGACGTTTACACACCGTCTTCCCAGGTCATGGAAGATTTAGGAAAGCTTGACATGCCCGCAGGCGTCTCAATCGAGATCAAGCAGAAATAAGAGTTTGCGGGTTTGAATAACCGGAGCGCATCGTAATGCCAAGCTGTGTGCCCCGGGGTCATGTTCGCCAATAAGGATTCAAGGTCCGGCGAACCAATAACCTGAAGAGGAGGAAAAGAAATTTATGACGAAATTCATCATTGGCAGAAAGTCAGGAATGACGCAGCTGTTCGACGAGAACGGTAACGTAATTCCCGCAACCGTTATCGAGTGCGAGCCTATGTACGTACTCCAGAACAAGACGGTTGAGACTGACGGTTACAAGGCATGCAAGGTAGGTTCAGGTTCTGTACGTGCTAAGCTTGTCAACAAGCCTGACGCAGGACAGTTCAAGAAGGCTGACGTGGAGGTCAAGAGGATCATCCGCGAGTTCGAGCCTGATCAGGACTACAGCCTCGGCCAGGAGATCAAGGTCTCCGATATGTTCGCTGTAGGCGACAAGGTCGACGTAAGCGGTACATCCAAGGGTAAGGGCTTCCAGGGTAACATCAAGCGTCACGGTCAGAAGGGTGGTCCTTCAGGCCACGGCTCCATGTATCACAGAAGAGTCGGTTCCATGGGCGCTACATCCACACCGGGCCGCGTTGTACCTGGTAAGAAGATGCCTGGACACATGGGCGCAGTTAACTGCACAGTCCAGAACCTTAGCGTTGTAATGGTAGACGGTGAAAGGGGAATCCTCGTAATCAGAGGCGCTATCCCCGGACCCAAGGGCGGAATCGTTACGGTTAAGAACACCGTAAAGGCCGCTGAATAAGACGGAGGAACATAATAATGGCTAAAGTAGATATTAAAGATCTTAGCGGTGCCGTTAAGGGTTCCATCGAGCTCTCCGATGAGATCTTCGGAATTGAGCCCAACGCAGATGCTATGTCACTCGTTGTCAGGAACCAGCTCGCTAACCGCCGCCAGGGCACACAGAAGACAAAGACAAGAAGTGAAGTTTCCGGAGGCGGAAAGAGACCTTACAGACAGAAGGGTACAGGCCGCGCTCGTCATGGTTCAACACGTTCCGCACAGTATGTTGGTGGCGGCATCATCTTTGGACCCACACCCAGAACTTTCACATACACAGTTCCCAAGAAGGTCAGAAGACTTGCTCTTAAGTCTGCTCTCTCTTCAAAGGTTGCTGACTCCAAGCTCATCGTTCTTGAGGATCTTAACCTTGATTCCATCAAGACAAGCGTAGTAGCTAAGGCTCTTACAGCTATCGGTGCAGGTGAGTCTTCACTCATCGTTCTCGAGGGCGAGAACAAGAACGCTGTTCTTTCCGCAAGGAACATCAAGGACGTCAAGACAGCTTACGTTAACACGATCAACGTCTTCGACATCCTCAAGTATGACAGCTTCGTAGCTACCAAGGCTGCAGTTGAAAAGATTGAGGAGGTGTACAAATGAACACACCCTATGATGTAATTCTCAAGCCTGTCATCACAGAGAAGACAATGACAATCGCCGCAGAGGGCAAGTATACATTCCTCGTTGCTCCTTCTGCTGACAAGACCGAGATCGCTAACGCTGTTGAGAAGCTTTTCGAAGTTAAGGTTACAGGCGTCAACGTTGCTAACTATGACGGCAAGACAAAGAGACTTCGTAACAAGCCCGGCAAGACAGCTTCTTTCAAGAAGGCTGTTGTAACCATCGATACAGAGGGCGCTGAGGAGTCTTACACAGGTAAGGGCGGCAAGGCTGTCAAGACCGGCAAGAAGTATAAGACATCCATCGAAGAATTCGGTTTCGCCCAGTAAGGTCATAAAAGGAGTATTTAAAAATGGCAGTAAAAACATTTAATCCTACTTCTCCTGCAGTTAGAGGGATGACCGTAGCTGACTATTCCGTCATCACAAAGAAAACTCCCGAGAAGAGCCTTCTTACAACTAAGAAGAAGACAGGCGGCCGCAACTCTTATGGCCGTATCACCGTTCGTCACATCGGCGGCGGTAACCGCACAAAGCTCAGAAACATTGACTGGAAGCGCGACAGAGTCGGTATTGAAGCTACAGTCATCGCTATCGAATACGATCCGAACAGGACTGCATACCTCGCTCTCATCCAGTATGTAGACGGCGTTAAGTCCTACATCCTCGCACCTGAGGGCCTCACAGTAGGCAGCAAGGTCTGCTCAGGTCCCGATGCTGACATCCTCGCAGGAAACGTTCTTCCCATCTCGAAGATCCCTGTAGGTACAGTCATCTGCTGCGTAGAGATGAACCCCGGCAAGGGCGCTCAGCTCGTAAGAACAGCAGGCGCTTCCGCTCAGCTCATGGCTAAGGAGAACGGATTCGCACAGATCAGACTTCCTTCCGGCGAAGTTCGCATGATCCCTGAAGTATGCCGCGCAATGGTTGGTTCAATCGGCAACGCTGAGCACGAGAACATCAAGCTCGGCAAGGCTGGTAAGACAAGACACGCTGGTGTCAGACCTTCTGTAAGAGGTGTCGTCATGAACCCTAACGATCACCCTCACGGCGGTGGTGAAGGTAAGTCACCTATCGGTCTCCCGGGCCCTGTTACACCTTGGGGTGTTCCTACTCTCGGTAAGAAGACCAGAAACAAGAAGAAGCAGTCCAACAAGTACATTGTTAAGGCTAGAAAGGCTTAAGGAGGCATAGTTCAAATGAGTAGATCTACTAAAAAGGGCTATTACGTTCAGGAAGCTCTCATGAAGAAGGTTAAGGCGCAGAACGATGCCAACGAGAAGCAGACCATCCAGACATGGTCCAGGTCTTCAACAATTTTCCCTGAATTCGTTGGTCACACGATTGCTGTCTATGACGGACACAAGTTCATTCCTGTATATGTTACAGAGGACATGGTCGGTCACAAGCTCGGCGAATTTGCTCCTACGCGCAAGTTCGGCGGACACACCAGCAATGAGAAGACAGCTGGTTAAGGAGGATTAAGTCTGTGGAAAAGATTATTTTAAGCAGAGAAAACATCGAGAAGAACCGCGATAAGATACTCGAAGCCTACAGCGCTCCTTCAAGACGCAACAATAGGCTCCCCGTTCCCACAAAGAAGCAGAAGAAGCTTCTCGGCATGGGCAGGGATCAGGGTCTCGCTACAGCTAAGTACGTCAGGATCGCTCCCCGTAAGGTAAGAGTCGTTTCCGATCTCATCAAGGGTCAGTCCCTCGAAGACGCTTACGCGATTCTCACATACACACCCAAGATCGCTTCACCTGTGATCGCTAAGGTCCTTAAGTCTGCAGAGTCAAACGCTGTAAACAACTTCGGACTCGACAGAAGCAAGCTCTATGTTGCTGACGCGATCGCTAATCCGGGCCCCGTGCTCAAGAGATACATCCCTCGTGCAAGAGGATCCGCAAGTTCGATCAAGAAGAGAACCAGTCATATCACTATCGTTCTCAAGGAAAGGGTATAAGGAGGTTACGCATGGGTCAGAAAGTTAACCCTAATGGACTTAGAATCGGCGTTATCGACGACTGGAGCTCACACTGGTATTCCGAGAAGCAGCAGTTCGCTGACTGCCTCATCGAGGACCAGAAGATCCGCGAGTTCGTAATGAAGGCTATAGATCCTATCGCAAGAAAGAATTCCAAGAAGCCTGTAGACGAGGCACGCAGCAATGTTGCTTTCGTCAGCAAGGTAATCGTTGACCGTAAGGGCGCTGACAGGATCAATGTAACGATCAAGACAGCTCGTCCTTCACTCGTTGGCGGTGACAAGGGATCCGGCAGGATCGAGCTCAAGGAAGCTCTCGACAAGGAGTTCAACAAGAACCTCCCCAAGGATCAGAAGAGAGTCTTCACTGTTGACGTCGAAGTTATCAAGACAAACGACACTGATGCCCTTCTCGTTGCACAGAGCATTGCAAACCAGCTCGAGAACCGTGCAAGCTTCAGAAGAGCAATGAAGAGAGCGATGCAGCTTGCCATGAAGCAGCCTGATGTCCTCGGTATCAAGACAAAGTGCTCCGGCCGTCTTGGCGGTGCAGAAATCGCAAGATCCGAGACATATCACGAGGGTACGATCCCGCTTCAGACTCTCCGTGCAGATATCGACTACGGTTTCGCTGAGGCTAACACAACTTACGGCCGTATCGGTGTTAAGGTATGGATCTACAAGGGTGAGAAGTTCGCACGCAAGTCAAATCCCAGCAACGGCGAAGGAGGAAAAGCGTAAATGTTACTTCCTAAGAGAACAAAATACAGAAAGCAGCAGAGAGGCCGCATGAAGGGTAAGGCTTCCCGCGGTAACTTCGTTGCCTACGGTGATTTCGGCCTTCAGGCTACAGAGCCCTGCTGGATCAAGTCAAATCAGATAGAGGCTGCCCGTATCGCAATCAACAGATACGTTAAGAGAGGCGGTAAGGTCTGGATCAAGATCTTCCCTGACAAGCCGGTTTCCAAGAAGCCCGCACAGGTCCGAATGGGTTCAGGTAAGGCAGCAAACGAGTACTGGTGTGCAGTAGTCAAGCCGGGCAGAGTTCTTTTCGAGATCGCCGGCGTTTCAGAACAGGACGCTAGAGAAGCTCTCCGCCGTGCAGGCAACAAGCTTCCCTGCGGAACAAAATTCGTAGTAAAGCAGAAGGAGGTAAGCGAAAATGAAGGTTGAGGAAATTCGTAAGATGTCTTCCGAAGAGCTTAACAAAGAGCTTGCTTCCCTCAAGGAAGAGCTTTTCAAGCTCAGATTCCAGCACGCTACAAACCAGCTGGAGAATCCCGCTCAGATCGTATCTGTAAAGCGTGACATCGCCAGAGTCATGACAATCAAGCGCGAGATGGAACTCGCTGACAAAAAGTAAGGGGGCTGGCTTAAATGGAAAGAAACTTAAGAAAGACCAGAGTCGGTATCGTTACTTCCGACAAGATGGAAAAGACGATCACAGTTTCCGTTGTAGAGCACGTTAAGCACCCTCTGTACGGAAAGATCATGAAGAGAACCTACAAGCTCAAGGCACACGATGAGAACAACGATGCGCACGTAGGCGACAAGGTTCAGGTTATGGAAACCCGTCCTATCTCCAAGGACAAGCGTTGGAGACTGGTCGAGGTTATCGAGAAGGCTAAGTAAAGCAGACTAAGGAGGATATATCAAATGATTCAGGTTGAATCCAGACTGAGATCTGCCGACAATACAGGAGCTCGTGAACTCGCTTGCATCAAGGTTTTGGGCGGTTCATGGCGTAAGTACGCCAACATCGGCGACGTTATCGTATGCTCCGTTAAGAGCGCTGCTCCGGGCGGCATGGTCAAGAAGGGCGACGTCGTTAAGGCTGTCGTTGTACGTTCCAAGCACGGCGTAAGACGCGCTGACGGATCTTATATCAAGTTTGACGAGAACGCGGCTGTCATCATCAAGGAAGACAAGAATCCCCGCGGAACCCGTATTTTTGGACCCATTGCGAGAGAGCTCAGAGATAAGGATTACATGAAGATCCTTTCCCTCGCACCGGAAGTTCTGTAAGGAGGGCGGCTAAATGGCAAATTCAGTTCACGTAAAGAAGGGCGACCAGGTAGTTGTCATCTCCGGCAAGAACAAGGGCGAAGAGGGCAAGGTTATCGCGGTCGATAACAAGAAGGGCAGAGTTTATGTTGAGGGTGTCAACATGGTCAAGAAGCACCAGAAGGCAAGAACTCAGAACGCTCCTGCCGGAATCATTGAGCGCGAAGGATCCATCGATGCTTCCAACGTAATGCTCAAGGATCCCAAGACCGGCAAACCCACAAGAGTCGGATACAGGATCAACGAGGATGGCTCAAAGTCCAGAATCGCTAAGAGATCCGGCGAAGTAATCGACACGGTTTCCAAGGCCAAGAAGGGAGAGTAATTTCAGATGTCCAGATTAAAAGATAAATACACATCGGAAGTGGTACCTGCTCTTCAGGAGAAGTTTAAGTACAGCTCCTCAATGCAGATCCCGAAGGTTGACAAGATCGTGCTCAACATGGGCGTCGGTGAAGTCAAGGATAACCCCAAGGCACTTGAAGCTGCTATGCGCGACATGGGTCTCATCGCAGGACAGAAGCCTGTTGCTACTGTTGCTACAAAGTCCATCGCTGCATTCAAGCTCAGAGAGGGCATGAAGATCGGATGCAAGGTTACGCTCAGAGGAGAGAACATGTATTACTTCCTCGACAAGCTCATCAGCCTTGCTCTTCCCCGAGTTCGCGACTTCCGCGGAATCAGCCCCAATTCCTTCGACGGACACGGTAACTACGCAATGGGTATCAAGGAGCAGCTCATGTTCCCTGAAATCGATTACGATAAGATCGATAAGATCCGTGGTATGGATATCATCATCGTTACTACAGCCGGGACAGACGAAGAGGCATTCGAGCTCCTTAAGCTTATGGGCATGCCTTTCCGCAAATAATTGGAGGAGAAATAAAACATGGCAAAGAAGTCAATGATTCTTAAGTCCCAGAGAACACCTAAGTTCTCCACCCAGCAGCACAACCGCTGCAAGCTCTGCGGTAGGCCTCATGCTTATATCCGCAAGTACGGGATTTGCCGTCTCTGCTTCCGTGACCTCGCATACAAGGGCGAGATCCCGGGTGTTAAAAAAGCAAGCTGGTAATGACGGACTCTTTCAAAAGAATTGCAACTGTCCATATAAACAGGAGGAAGAAAAATGCAGATTACAGACGCAATTGCTGATATGCTTACGAGAATTCGTAACGCAGGCTCTGCCGGCCACGCAACTGTAGATATTCCGCAGTCGAATCTCAAGAAGTCGATTGCTCAGATCCTTTTAGACGAAGGATATATCGAGAA
The DNA here is from genome assembly GCA_017509205.1 of Clostridiales bacterium. Classification (GTDB taxonomy): domain Bacteria; phylum Bacillota; class Clostridia; order Saccharofermentanales; family Saccharofermentanaceae; genus Saccharofermentans. The sequence goes on from JAFWQF010000107.1 coordinate 42,549, forward strand.
GTTTGAGCTGTTAGAGGGCAACACACAGGGAGTTATCAGAGTTACTCTGAAGTACTCCGGCAGAAAGCACGTTATTTCCGGCATCAAGAGAATCTCCAAGCCGGGTCTCCGTACTTATGCTGACAAGACAAGCCTGCCCCGCGTTCTCAATGGTCTCGGTATCGCGATCATTTCTACATCCAAGGGCGTTATGACCGACAAGGAAGCCAGAAAGCTCGGTGTCGGTGGCGAAGTCCTTGCTTACATTTGGTAATAGTTAGGTAACTATACACTCTGAAAAGCACTGCCTGCGGCGACATACCGCACGGCAGGAGCACAATCTTAAGAGCAGGAGGAAAATAATATGTCAAGAATCGGTAGAATGCCGGTTACGATTCCTGCAGGCGTCGACGTTAAGATCGACGGGCAGCACGTAACGGTTAAGAAGGACAAGACTGAGATGAGCCTTGATGTTCATCCCAGCATTTCCGTAAAGATGGAAGGTTCAGAGATCCTTGTTGAGCGTCATTCTGACGACAAGGAGCACAGAGCACTCCACGGACTCACCAGAGCACTCATCCACAACATGGTTGTAGGTGTAACTGAAGGTTTCACAAAGACCCTCGAGATCAATGGTGTAGGTTACAGGGCAACCAAGCAGGGTAACAAGGTTGTATTCAACCTCGGTTATTCTCACCCCATCGAAATGGTTGAACCTGAGGGTATCACCATTGAGGTAAAAGACAATCTGGTCATGGTAAAGGGCGCAGACAAGCAGCTCGTCGGCGAGACAGCAGCTAAGATCCGCAGCCTCAGAGTTCCTGATGTTTATAAGGGCAAGGGTATCAAGTATGCCGGCGAGCACCTTATCATCAAGGAAGGCAAGACCGGTGCTAAGAAGTAAGGAAAAGGGGGTATAAAAGCATGATTGGCAGAATTGACAAGAATAAGATCCGTAAAAGAAAGCATGTACGTGTCAGAAAGAAGATTTCCGGCACAAGTGAATGCCCCAGGCTTTGCGTTTACAGAAGCAACGCCCACATTTACGCACAGATAATCGACGATGAGAGCCAGACAACCCTCTGCAGCGCTTCTACGCTTGACAAGGACGTTAAGGGTTCTGTTTCTGTCGGAAGCAACATCGAGGCAGCTAAGGCGGTAGGCAAGCTCATCGCTGAGCGTGCAGCAGCTAAGGACATCAAGGTTGTTGTCTTTGACCGCGGCGGTTACCTTTATCACGGAAGAGTCCAGGCACTGGCAGAGGCGGCAAGAGAAGCCGGTCTCGAATTCTAATCGGGAGGATCAATAAAGAATGGCTTACGATTCCAAGAACATTTCCAGAGAGGAAAAGAAACCGGAGTTCGAAGAGAGAGTTATACATATCGGCCGTGTCTCTAAGACAGTTAAGGGCGGTAAGAACATGCGCTTCGCAGCTCTTGTTGTCATCGGTGACAGGAACGGCAGAGTAGGTAAGGGCATCGGTAAATCAACCGAAGTTCCGGACGCTATCAGGAAGGGCATCGAGGAAGCAAAGAAGAACATCATCAATGTTTCCCTCGTTAACGGCACCATCCCTCACGAGACAATCGGTGAATACGCTGCAGCTCACATCGTTATGAAGCCTGCTGCAGGCGGTACCGGTATCATCGCTGGCGGTCCTGTCCGTTCAGTATGCGAGCTCGCAGGCGTTACGGACATCCGTACAAAGTCTATCGGCTCCAACAACCCTAACAATATGGTTAACGCAACGCTTGCCGGCCTTGCAGGACTTAAGTCCATCGAGGAAGTTGCAAAGCTCCGTGGAAAGACCATCGACGAGATCAAGAAATAAGGAGGCCTTTGCAGCATGGCTAATTTAAAGATCACGCTCACAAAGAGCATCAATAAAGCAAGAGCTTCTGAGAAAGCTACAGTTAGAGCTCTCGGTCTCAGAAAGATCGGCCAGACAGTTGAGAAGGCCGACAACGAGGCTACACGTGGTATGGTAAAGGCTGTTACCAACTACGTAGTCTGCGAAGAAGCTTAATGGAGGTTTAAGTAATGAAACTCAATGAAATGACTTCCGCCGGCAACGCAACCGCTTACCGTAAGGGAAGAGGTCCGGGATCTGGCAATGGTAAAACAAGCGGCCGCGGCCACAAGGGACAGAAGGCTCGTTCCGGCGGCGGAGTAAGACCCGGATTTGAAGGCGGCCAGATGCCTCTTTACAGACGTCTGCCTAAGAGGGGCTTCAACAACAAGCGTTTCGCTCCTCAGTACATCACAATCAACATCTCTGATCTTGAGAAGATCGAAGGCGTAACCGAAGTTACCGCACAGGTTCTTGACGAGCAGGGCATCATCTCTGTTCCTAAGAACAATGACGGCATCAAGATCCTCGGACGCGGCGAGCTTACCAAGAAGCTTGACGTAAAGGCTGCTAAGTTCACAGCATCCGCAAAAGAGAAGATCGAGAAGGCCGGAGGCACGGCAACGGAGGTTTGATAAGGCATGAGCGGTATATTTGATATTGCAGTTAATGCTTTCAGCGTTCAATCACTGCGCAAGAGACTGCTTTATACCTTCATGATCCTTGGCATTTTCATGCTGGGCGGACTTGTTCCCGTTCCTGCTATCGACGGTAAGCAGTTTACCTCGATACTCCAGACATGGGGACAGCTCGGCAGCATCATGGATATCATTTCCGGCGGCGGACTGTACCACGCATCCATTCTTTCAATGGGTGTTTCACCGTACATCAACGCATCGATCATCATCCAGCTCCTCACGGTCGTTATCCCCGCACTCGAGGATATGTCCAAAGAGGGCGCTTCCGGAAGGAAGAAGATGGACAAGATCACGCGTTATTCCGCGATCGGTCTTGCACTGGTTCAGTCTTCACTGTTCTGCTTCTCAACAAGAGCAGCACTCATCGAGATCGTTCCGGGCGCAAAATGGCTTTCTGCAGTAATGGTTGTTGTATCCTTCACCGCAGGTGCGGCTCTTGTAGTCTTCCTCGGTGAAAAGATCAACGACGTCGGTATCGGAAACGGTGTTTCACTCATCATCTTCGCCGGTATCGCGACACGTCTGCCTGAAATGGCCAAGACGCTTTACGGCAAGGCTGTTGAGATCAGCGGTTATATCGATAACCCCGTTCTCGGTGTCATCGTCGGAATCCTGGTATTCATACTTGTAGCCATGGTATCAGTCGTCATCATCGTGTTCGTTATCTACGTTCAGGATGCTGAAAGAAGGATCCCCGTACAGTATTCCAAGAAGGTCATCGGAAGAAACCAGCGCGGCGGCAACAGGGACTATCTGCCTCTCAAGGTTAATATGTCCGGCGTTATGCCTGTTATCTTCGCGATGTCCATCCTCGCTGTACCTTCGATCATCGTTACGATGTTCATCAAGAATCCCGGCCCAGTCCTCAGCTGGATCAAGAATTCATTCACCGGCAGCGCATGGTATTACCTCGTATACTTCGTACTCATCTTTTTGTTTACGTTCTTCTATTCGTCGATCAACTTCCATCCGATCGAGATCGCGAACAACATCAACCAGAACGGCGGTACGATCAGCGGTATCAGAGCAGGTAAGCCTACAACGGAATTCATCAAGAAGGCTGCATTCAGGCTCAACTGGATCGAGGCCGTATTCCTCGTACTCGTCTGCATCCTGCCTACAGTAGTAGGTACGCTCACGGGATTCGAGAACGTATGGTTCGCAGGTACTTCGGTACTCATCCTTACCAGCGTTGCTGATGACCTGATCCGTCAGGTAGAAGGTGAACTTGAGGTAAGAAGCCCGAAGGGATTCCTCGAGGATCTTACAGTCAAGAAGAAATAAAGCAAAAGCGTATAAGCTGTTAGATTTCCCGCATTGCCTGGGCAATGCGGGATTTTTTATTTACGGTTAACAGCTTTTTAAAACATGGGAATATAATAGAAGAATGAGCAATGTGATCGACTATCTAACATGGCGCGGAGATCTTACCTTCGAACAGGATACATTTGGCAATGCCGATGCCCTCATCCTGTCATGCCTTTCGTATGTCAACCTGGACGGGATCGTACCCGGACCGGGGAAGGGAAGTATAAAGCTTTCTGAAGCTTCAGACGTGTTTTTCAGACTCCATACGGAAGATGAACTGAAGGCAGACAAGTCTCTCATCAAATTTGCGCCCGGACTCTTAAAGAGCATGGCCGGAACAAGACGTTTCGGGGATGCATTGCTGAGTTCGTACGTAAACAGGACTGACCTGTCGGTCGAGCTTCAATTTGCCGTCCTCAAGATTACGACATCTGACGGCATTGATTTCATTTCATTTCGCGGAACTGATGACACGATCATCGGCTGGAAGGAAGACTTTAATCTCAGTTACAAAACAGTACCTGCTGAAAACGAAGCAGTTGAGTATCTTCAAAACGAAGGACAGTCAAACCTCAGAACGATGAGGTTAGGCGGACATTCAAAAGGTGGACACCTTGCTGTATATGCTGCTTCGGGGGTAACGGGAGACATAGCGGAACGCATCGCGTGCATCTATAACTGTGACGGCCCCGGATTTAACAGGGAGACTTACGAATCAGAACAATACAGGAGCCTTAACGGAAGGATCGTCAGGATAATCCCGCAGGGTTCGATCATAGGACGGCTTCTTGAATGTGATACCGAACCCGTCATAACTGCAAGCTCGGAAATAGGACTTATGCAGCATGATCCGCTTTCGTGGCAGATAACGGGTAAGGATTTTGTTACGGTACAGAACACTGATCAGCTCAGCGACCTTTTCAAAAAGACCATGACAGGATGGCTTGAACAGATGTCATTTGAAGAGAGAAAGTTCTTCATAGATGATCTGTTTGCTGTATTCGCGGCATCAGGTTGTGATTATTTAAGTCTGCTTCCCAAAGTGGGCCTGCGAGGGAAAAAGGCAATGCTAGACAGGCTTAATCTGATGAGTGCGGATTCTTCTGAGAAAGTTAAGATGCTCGTGAAATTGTTTTTCGAAAACTGGAACGGAATGCGTCCGGCAAAAGAGCTATTCGGACAGAAAGAACTTCCAAACATATTCAGGATCGCAAAGAACGCGGAAA
>JAFWQF010000108.1 GCA_017509205.1 Clostridiales bacterium
AATACCGTTATCGGATACAGTAACGTGGATCTTCTGTTTGTCTATCGGAAGATCGGCGCCTGCACGCCATGCTTTGATTGCGATCAGGGCTTCTTCGCCCGTATAGTTGATCGCATTGGATACCAGGTTCTCGAATACGCGTGAGATCTTTCTGGGATCGCCCTTAACGATGAGTGAATCATCTTCCGGAATGTCGAGGGTGATGTGCTTTTTCGTGCCTTCAAGATCCATTGAATACATCATGGTGACTTCGTCGAGCATCTCACAGAGTGAGATGTCGGAGAAGTTGAATTCGGAATCGCTTGCCTCCATTCTGGTGAGCTCCATGATGTCGGAAACGATCCTCTCCATCTGTTCTGAACGTCTGACTATGTTTGTAAGGTAACCTTCGCGCTGCTCAGGACTCAGTCTGTCACCTGAAGAGAGCATGAGTTCGGCATATCCGCGGATGGCGGTGATAGGGGTCCTCAGGTCGTGTGAAACGTTGGACATGACGTTCTTTCTGGCCTGCTCGCCCTGCATGAGCTTTTTGTTGGTCTCGATGAGGTCACGGTTGATCTCTGAGATGTACTGCGTCTTTTCGCGCACCTGACGCTTGAGGTTGTCGGCGTCGATTACGAGCATCTTTCTCTGGTTGATGTATCTCGATACGAAGATGACCTCGACCGCGATGACGAAGAGGATGTAAAGGATGCTGTATGTAGGCAGCATGTAGACTGCGGTTCCGTCTAAAAGGATCGACAGGTAGAGAACGAAGAAAACAAAGCTGACGGACATCGCGATGAGGAGCTGGTTAGGATTCCTGTGCCTGTAGAGAAGGATGTCTTTAAGAAGGTTTCCGGTTATTACCATGAGTCCGAAGCATATCGCGGCGAAATCAGGTGAGAGGAGACCGAAAACAAAATCGAAGATGAGATAAGCGATCAAGAGCAAAAGGCCTGTCAGGAAGACCAGGTGATGGTCCACACGCAGGAACTTTATGTGTGACTTACGCGTTCTTCCGTATCTTAAGATGCAGGTGTTGATCGCGTATGCAAAGACTGATGAAACAGTTATCAGCATGAATCTTAGGACTGATCTGTAATGCGCGTTTACCGGGATGAACCTGAAGTCTACGAGATAGTAGATGAAGACAGATGTGAATGCGATGATGAATGACCAGATCAGGAGGTTGTCCCTGAAGTTGCTCGCGATCAGATAAGAACCTGCGATGATTCCTATCGCAAAGAGCAGGAGCATTACCGAGAAGTGACCGCCCATGAAAGCGGTCCTGAGGCTGACAGAGGCTCTGTTCTGCAGGAGCGGATATGAGATGATTCCGGGATTCGTGACCTTGGTAGGGCAGGAAACCACAATGGTAACATCGATCCTTCCGTCTTCCGGAACCAGCAGGCAGAAATCCGAGAAAGCCCTGGTGTTGAAGTAGGGCATCAGTTCGCCGATCATGCCTGCGTATTCACCGTTGCAGTATACGCGTGCCGTACCGTTTATGTGATAGAAACTGAGGTACAGTGCATCTACGGACGGATCGCAGATGAACGAATTCAAATAAGCGATCGAATGGGTTTCAACTCCGTCGACATAATAGGTTTTGTATTCAATGGGACCTGTCTTGTTGAACCATTCCGCGTTCTTTTCAAAATCTTTCCATCCGTGCCAGGAGTCAGTAATGCTGGCGTTTTCGGCATGAGTCATGTCGTGATAGAGAGAGTCAGGACATTTTGCTGTTCTGGTGATCGCATCGTAAGGCGAAACATTCGGGATGATGTCCCAGTGCTGCGGTATGAAAGTGGAGCAGGGCTTTGCACTGGCAAGGTTATCGGATATTACATATGCTCGTTGTGATTCGTCGTAATCGGATTCGGTTCCGGTGATCATGTTGAACGAGCTTACGACACCGGCACATGCGATCGTGGCGATCATGAGGACAATGAAAGTAAGGAGCGCAAAACTTACTGTCTTTTTGCGTTCCCTGTCAAAGTCTGCCAGAAACCTTCTGGCGTGCTTGCTGTGCCTGTACTGCGGCATCGAATCTCCTTGTGTCCGGATAATGTTTAAAATGCCCCGGGAAACTGTAAGTCTGCCCGGGGCTTGCTTTTCCTTTACGTAGAAGCCCTGAATGTGGGCTCACGCGATATCAGTACTGGGTGTTCATGCTGTTCTTGACCGGGGGATAAGCAAATGAATATCCGATACCCCATTCGGTCTTGACGAATGTGATCTCCGGTGCAATCTTCTCCATCTTCTTTCTGAGATAGGAGATGTTGACCATTACGAGATGGTTGTCGCACGGTGAATCGTCACCCCAGACGTGTGAATAGATCCTTGTGAAAGGAACGATTACGTTAGGTGTCTCTGCGAGCAGGCAGAGGATGTCGAACTCACGGTTTGTGAGATGCAGAGGCTTATCCTTGAGGGTAACCTCACGTGTCTTGATGTTGATCTTGAGCGGCGGATACTCAACGAGGAATCCTTCACTTTTCATATTACGCTTGATGTGAACGTTGATACGAAGGCTGAGCTCAGGAAGGGAATAAGGCTTGGTGATGTAGTCGTCGGCACCAACCTTGAAACCCTTGATTACGTCTTCCTGCTGGTCCTTTGCAGTAAGGAAGATGATGGGGCAGTCAGTGAACGTGCGGAGCTTCGGAGCGAGATCAAAAGCTGATCCGTCGGGAAGCATGACGTCGAGGACTATGCATGCGAAATTATGTACCTTTACCTTCTCGACTGCTTCTGCGCATGAAGTCGCTGTAATGACTTCATAACCCTCGCCTACGAGAAAATCGTGGTTCAGTGTAAGAATATCGGTATCGTCATCAACGAGAAATACCTTCTGTTTTGCCATCTCAATTACCTCCAGATCACAGTGTCACCGGCATTATTCCACTGTACCGGTCGCAGTTTTACAAATTTTGGAATTTTTGATAATTACACGGTTATTATATACCCTCAAACGCAAAATTGCACACGAATTTTAAAGATAATTTTAAAATATAAACTCATAATCTTGAGCAAAGTGACGCTGATAATAGAAAATATGTTCGTTTTATAGTATTATCAGTCCATGAAACGGATAATCTTCCACATTGACCAGAACTGCTATTTTGCATCCGTCGAGATGATCTCACATCCTGAATACCGCAATGTACCGATGGCGGTCGTGGGTGATCAGGAGGCACGCCACGGCATTGTTTTAGCCAAGAACGAGCTTGCCAAGAAATACGGCGTGAAGACCGCGGAGGCAATCTGGCAGGCTAAGGCCAAGTGCCCGGATCTTGTCCTTGCTCCGGCCCATCACGATAAGTATGAGTTCTATTCTATGAAGCTCAGGGAGCTCTATTACGGCTACACGGACCGCGTTGAGCCATTCGGTTTGGACGAGTGCTGGCTCGACATGACAGATGCCTGCAAAGACTTCGATGAAGCAGTTAAGGTCGCCGATTCGATAAGGCAGATCGTAAAGGAAAGATTCAAGCTGACATGCTCTGTCGGAATAAGCTTCAACAAGATATTCGCAAAGCTCGGAAGTGACTATAAAAAGCCTGACGCGACGACCGTTTTCACTGATCTCGACTGGAAAGAAAAGATCTGGCCGCTGCCCGCGGATGACCTGCTTTTCGTAGGCAGGAGCACGATGAACCGCTTGAGGAAGATAAACGTCAGGACGATAGGAGATCTTGCGAAAACTGACCAGGACTACCTCATCAGATATCTCGGAAAAGCAGGTGACACCCTGTGGCATTATGCCAACGGACTTGATGATTCTCCGGTAGCCGTGGCAGGCTATAAGCGCGAGATAAAGTCGGTCGGAAACTCCACGACCACGGCAGCCGACATGACTTCGGATGCCTCTGTATCAAGGACTCTGCACATGCTTTCGGAAAGCGTTGCGGAGAGGCTCAGGAAGCATAAGCTCAAGGGAACCGTCATCCAGATCGAGATAAGAGACAGAGACCTCGAACGTTGCGAAAAACAGAAAGTCCTTTTTGAACCCACTGACAATGCGGGAACGATATACAGTGCTGCGAAAGCTCTTTTCGATGAGGCATGGGACTGGAAAAAGGGAATAAGGAGCATCGGCGTAAGGTGCGCCAAAGTCATTCCTGCATACGCGGGGATACAGATGTCGATCTTTACGGATGAGGAAACGCGCAAAAAGACGGGTAAACTTGATAAAGTAATAGATGATATCAACAGGCGTTACGGCAAGGGAGTCATTAAGAGTGCTTCCGAAGCGAAGATGCAAAAGGATGAGGACAGGGCAGCGCCCATCAGCAATGACCCGTTCCATCCGGAGGACAGGTTCTGATGCTGACTGCAAATGATCATTACAGATCAAGATTCGGATGCAAGATGTACAAGGCTTCCATAAGCTTTGCGAAAACATGTCCGAACCGCGACGGCGCGAAAGGCACCGGCGGCTGCATTTTCTGTTCTGCAGGCGGCTCCGGCGAATTCTCGTCCTGCATCCAAAAAAGTATTAAAGAACAGATCGACGATGCCATCTTACAGGTCTCAAAAAAGGCTGGTCCCGATGCAGGATACATAGCTTATTTCCAGAGTTTCACAAACACATACTGCAGCCCTGAAGAGCTCGCAAAGGCAATGGGTGAGGCAATCTCACATCCAAAGATAAAAGCACTCTCGATCGCAACGAGACCTGACTGTCTGCCGGAAGAGACCGTGAAGCTCCTTGAAGAAAGAGCCGCGAAACTGCCTGTTTATGTTGAACTGGGACTTCAGACTTCAAGCGATGAAACTGCGAAGCTCATAAACAGATGCTATGAAACGAAAGAATACGCAGATGCCGTAAAGCGCCTGAAAGACGCAGGGATCAACGTCATCACGCATGTCATCTTCGGTCTTCCGAAAGAGACTGAAGAGCAGATGCTGGACACCGTGAGATACTGTGTTGAAGCGGGTACGGACGGCATTAAGTTTACGTGCCTCTATGTCCTCAAAGACACTGTCCTCGAGAAGATGTGGAAAGCGGGGGAGTTTGAAGTATTGGGCAGAGAGGAGTATTTTGATATTGTTGAGAAGGCAATAAAGATCCTGCCTTCAGACATTGTCATCCACAGGCTTACCGGAGACGGTCCCAAGAAGCTTCTTCTGGCTCCCATGTGGACAGCTGACAAGCGAAGCGTGATCAATTACATAAACAGGAGGTTCGCTTAAGTGAAGGAATATGTCGTTGCCGCGATGAAGGCCTGCCAGTCTTATATTGATAATGACATGAAGACAGCGGACATAGCTAAGACACGCCGCGTTCTCTCTGAGTTTGAGATCAAGATCTCGTACTTCCAGCATGAGCGTCTCATCCACCTGATGGTCACACTTTCATTTGCGCTTTTCCTTCTGCTTTCGATAGGCGGAATCTTTATCTTCCCGCGCGAGTTCACCATGTGCGCGATCCTTCTGACATGCATATTCTTCGGCCTCACGATAGGTTATGTCATGCACTATTATTTCCTTGAGAACAGCGTTCAGCAGATGTATCACATGCGTGATGAGATAATTGCGTTTCTCGATCCTGAAATGAAGGATATCGGGCTCACGGACAGTGGCGCAAAGAAGGCCTGACAAATTTCTTTGTAATTAAATTCTTACTGTGTGATAATAGACGGAGTTTTTTCCGGAGGATTAACATGAGCCCGTTTCTTAAATATGTATGTGTATTTTTCATTTCGATGGTCCCGCTCATTGAGCTCAGAGGTGCGGTTCCTTACGGCATCACGGTACTTGGATTGAATGAGTACGTGACTCTTGCGATCTGCATCATTGGCAACATGATCCCCGTACCGATCATCTATCTGTTTGCCCGTAAAGTACTTGTCTGGGGCAGCACCTGGAAGCACGGCAGCGGCATTTTCAAATGGATCTTAAGGAAGGGCGAAAAGGCCGGCAAGAAGCTTACCAAGAACGGCAGCAACGGCACTTTCATTGCACTCATGCTCTTCGTCGGCATTCCGATCCCCGGTACAGGCGCATGGACCGGAACGCTTGCAGCTTCAATGCTCGACATGGACTGGAAAAAGACTTCAGTCGCAGTAATGCTTGGCATTCTCATGGCAGGAATAATCATGCTGGTAGTAAGCCTTCTGGCAAAAGCGGGCATCACTTCAGTAGCCGACTTCTTTTAAATGAAAATCACTTCGTAGTATAATTTGACAACCAAAGCATTAAAAAGGGGCGTGAAAACGCCCTTCTATTGTGCAAGTTGCACAAACAAGTGATTTTCATTTAGTATTGTTGCAATATTGTTACAGGGGCCTTGAGGTTGTACTATAAAGTCAGCTCCAAGGAATACGGAAGCGATAACTTCCAAGATCCGAGGAAGGCCGCCCGAAGCCTAAGTCAAAGCTAGACACAGGGAAGAACCAGAGTGGCAAAACACTTGTGGCGAAGCCGAAGAAACGAAGCCGGAGGGAACTACCAAAGGTTGAAACGAAGTCAAAGACGAAAACGCTGAGGGAAAGACGAGCAAGCGGTTGAAGGTGAGAAGATCATACAAGCCGCAGGTTGTAACAAATAGTTGATTCGGTAATCGGAACCGCGAATCGGTGAGATGTCACCTTCGATAGGAAAGAGCCGAGGCCGCAGCAGATGTTACACCGGTTCGTGCAAACCGAGTAGCCGATACCAGCTACGCGATGTCATTAATCGAAACCCGTTGTGGGAAGATTAAGACAACCTGAAGCGAATAGCAAAAATGTTCGGCGAAGGGAGACATGAGTTGCACGGTGTGATGGAAGTTGCAGCAGTCAGTTAGTTGTGACAATATCACATGAAGCTCGGGTTGGTATTGAGAGAAAAGGGCCTTTAGAACGGACGGAAGCAAAACAAAGGCAGCGGAACCTCCGCAAGAGCCTGAGAACCATCGAGTTTGGTTCGTTGGAGCAAAATAGAATCCCGCAAGTGAAGAACTTGCGGGATTTCTTTTTGTATAAGCTTTTTCAATTACTCTTTTCGCTTTTTTATCTGAGCAATATAAGGGAGATTTCTTCCAATCTCCTCACGGTCCAGGCCGTATCCTGCGAGCCACAGATCGTTGATCTCAAAACCGCAGTAGTGGACAGGGATTGTCATGAGGAGCCTGTCGGGATTTACCAGCATGGAGCAGAGCCTGATCTCTTTCGGGCGCTTCATCTCAAGATTCTGGATGATGTAGGCGGTGGTCAGACCCGTGCGGATAATGTCTTCTACAACGAGGACGTTCTTGCCTGCGATATCAAGCTCGATGTCCTTTATGATGCGGACGACACCGGTCTTTGAAGTCGTGTCGGGAATGTTGGTGAATCCGATCATGTCGACCTTTATCGGCAGGTCGATTGCGCGTGTAAGATCAGCAAGGAAGTACATGGCACCGCGTATGAGGCCGATGACGATCAGTTCCTGGCCCGCATAATCTTTTGTGATCTGAGCGCCTAATTCCTCAATGCGTTTCTTTATGGTTTCTTCGCTGTAAACTACGTGCTCTACGCCAAGCGCATCTGAAAGTGTTCCCATCAGTTATTCTCCCCGCTGCCCGGCATGCCACCTGCGAGCTTGAGGCGGTTTACGAGCTCATTGAAATCCTTTTTGTAAACGATGCGGATGTTCGTGCCGGGATAGAGCTCCCTTACAAGACGCATCTTCTTATTCTTCTTAGTAACATATTTCTGGTCCATCGTCGTAAGCTCAAGATAGAGATTGAACTTGGGCAGATAGAAATCAGGCGAGATTGCCATCGTGACATTGCCTTCGGCATCCCACTCAACAGGGAATGTCTTGGGTTCATAGATCCACTCGATGTTGAACATGTCGAGTATGCGTGCAAACTCTTCCTCTGTCTCATTCTTGAAGACGGGGGTGCGTGTCTGGTGGTCGACCGTGCCGTAAGCCATGTTCTCACGGGCGATCCTGGCACGCAGGTCATGCTTCCTGGACAGCTCGATTATGGCGTCGATGCATTCATCAACGCTGAGCCTGTCGGTATTGAGGATCATGTCGAAGTTTTCGGGATCGGAAACGTCTTTGGAGAAGAGGTTCTGGACGAACCTTTTATGCTTGCGGTCGCCTATGGTAAGTACTTCGCGTGCTTCGTCCTCAGTGATGCGGTAGCGTTTTGCGACTGTGCGTACACGTGATTCTTCACTGGCGGTGACTCTGATGTGGACTGCACCGGGATAACCTGAAAGGATCATGCAGCCGCCCAATCCTAATACCACGAGATTTTCTTCAGCAGATGATGAAGCCATTGTGCGGATCCTCTCAACAAGGATATCCGCGTAAGTTCTCTGACTGCCGGGAAGGGGAGTCTGGAAAAACTTGGGGCTCTCATTAAGTCTGGCAAGTGTGCCGGGATTGATCTCACCGAAAAAATCATCCAGGGCATACTGGCGCGAAATGACTTCTGTTCCAAGGCGTGTTGCCAGTCCGGAAGCGATCTCATCACCGAGACTGCCGTTCTGCCTTGAGATTGTTATTATCGCCATAACTTATCCCCCGGATATCTGATAATACAATTATACCCCAACAGATCTCTATTCAAAAATAAATAATGAAATAAATTGTTGACTTTGAATTATGTATTGGTTATAATTCTCCGTGCTAATGCGATGCCATCTTAGCTCAGTTGGTAGAGCAGCTGATTTGTAATCAGCAGGTCGTGGGTTCGAGTCCCACAAATGGCTCCAAG
>JAFWQF010000109.1 GCA_017509205.1 Clostridiales bacterium
ACGTCAAAGTCAACATCGTTTTCACGGGAGAGAAGCTCAAATACTGCAAGGGACCCGGCTGTGTCCTGATAGACGATTTCCACTTCAACATCGATCCGTGGATCAGAAACGGAGGCACGGGAATCATTCACAAAAGCCCCGAAGAGACGCTTAAAGCATTGAACAGCATCGGTTTTTAAGCTATTCTATATTATCTTTGTTTTTATTAAAGGGGCCAATCTTCGTGTCGTCCAGGAACAGTCTGTCCACCAAGATAATCCTGATGGTGGAATGCATTCTGCTTATCTCAAGCATCCTGTTCTGCTCTGTTTCCTTATACAGGGCAAGGGTCGGCATACGCAAGGCCATCCAGCAGCGAATGCTCGACATTGCCAACTGCGCATCCGGCTCCGTCAGCGGCGAAGTCATGGAGACTTTCACGAAAGAGAATGTCGGCAGCATCGCCTATAACAAGACTTACGACACGCTTGCCGTTTTCAGGGACAACATCGAACTCGAATATGTTTACTGCGTAAAGCAGGTTGGCGAGAAGGAATTCATCTTCACGATGGACCTTGACCAGGTTGCTCCCGCAAAATACGGTGACGCCGTCAAATACACCGAAGCGCTTGCAAAGGCAGGCCGCGGCACCGCTGCAGTCGACGAGGTTCCTTACACTGACAAGTGGGGACAGTTCTACAGTGCATACAGCCCGGTATTCAACGCAAATAAGAAAGTCGTCGGAATAGTCGTTGCTGACTTTTCTTCCGAATGGTTTGACAGCCAGCTTGCTTCGCAGACCCGATCCACAGTCGTAAGCTACGTGATAATCCTTTTGCTCTCGCAGCTCGTTGCGGCGCTCCTGGCGCTTATAACCGTAAAGCCTTATGTAAAAGCGCAGAGTGAACTTTTCGAAGAGAAGGTCCGCGCAGAGAGCGAGAACAATGCCAAGAGCGATTTCCTTGCCAACATGTCTCATGAGATCAGAACGCCCATCAACGCGGTACTCGGAATGAACGAGATGATCATCCGCGAGGACCACAAGGCAATGGGTCTTACCGAGAGCGATCCTCTGACCGTTCAGGAATCTCTCGAAAACATCAGCGTATATGCGGGCGACATACAGAAGGCAGGCCACAATCTTCTCGCGATCGTAAACGACATCCTCGATTTCTCCAAGATCGAAGCGGGCCGCATGGACATCGTAAATGCACCGTACCAGCTCAGTTCGCTCATTAACGACATCAACAACATGATTCTTTTCAAGGCACAGGACAAGGGCCTTGAGTTCACCGTGGAAGTCGATCCCGCGATACCTGACGAACTCGAGGGCGATGAAGTCCGCATGCGTCAGATCCTGACAAATCTTCTGAACAATGCCGTTAAGTACACTGATAAGGGTTCCGTGAGCCTTAAGATACGCTTCAAGAAGATAGAGACCGGCAGGATCCATCTGATCATAATCGTCTGGGATACGGGCATCGGCATCAAGGAAGAAGACAAGGCGATGCTTTTCGAAAGATTCGAGCGTTTCGACATGGAGCGCAACAGCACTGTAGAGGGCACGGGATTAGGCCTTCCGATCACTCACCATCTTGTTGACCTCATGGGCGGCAAGATCGACGTTGAGAGTGAATACGGCAAGGGTTCTATCTTTACCGCAACGATCCCTCAGAAAGTCATCAATGAAACACCGATCGGTGATTTCCAGACGCGTCTCAGGGATAATGCTCCTGATGACACGCCTTACAGGGAAACCTTCAGGGCGCCTCTTGCCCAGATCCTTGTCGTTGACGATACGAGGATCAATCTGAAGGTAGTCGTGAATCTTCTTAAGAATACGAAGATGAAGATCGATACCGCAGGTTCAGGTGCGGAGGCCGTTGCGATGGCTGCCGTCACCAGATATGACATGATCTTCATGGATCAGCGCATGCCTGAGATGGACGGTACCGAAGCGTTCCGCAGGATCCGTGCAACGGCAGGCGGAATGAGCGCGGACGTTCCCATCATCTGCCTCACTGCGGATGCGGTCTTAGGCGCGAAGGAGCGTTATCTTTCCGAGGGCTTCACCGACTATCTCACAAAGCCGATCGACAGCTTTGCACTCGAGAGGATGATCCTGAAATACCTGCCCAAGCGCAAGGTCGAGATGGTTTCTGACGCTGATGCTGACCCCGAAGAGGAAGCCCGGACCTCGGATGCCGAGTTCGCGAGCCTGCGTTCCGTCGGTATCGAGCCCAAGGCGGGCCTGCGTTACTGCCAGAATGACGTTGATCTTTACCGTTCACTCCTTGCCGAGTATGCATACGGAGAGATCGAAAAGGGCAATAACCTGCAGAAGTGTTTTGATGAAGCAAACTGGCAGGATTATTCGATCTACGTACACTCACTGAAGAGCTCTTCAAGGATGATCGGCGCAACCGCATTGTCCATGCGCGCCGCAAAACTCGAGGCTGCAGCAAATGAAGGTGACGCTGCTTCAATAGTTACGGAACACGATTCCATGATGGAAGAATATGAAGTAGTGACTGCGGTCATCCGTTCGGTAATCCCGAAAGAAGAACTTAACTCCGATGAATCCGGTGTAACGAACTTCTCGCCTGACGATGACGTCATGGAATTTCTTCCGAGTGATGAAGGAGATAATTAACCGTGAAAACATATTTTAAGAGAATAACGGCCGTACTGCTTCTCGCATGTCTGGCTTTCCAGGTGACATCGTGCTCGCTTGTCTCAAAGGGAATAAAAAAACACTATGATATCGAGGATGAGAAGATACAGAACATCCTGAACGAGAAGGCTTCCGATTACGGGATCGACGCCTCGAGTGCAGAGGTAATGGAGGGCGGACAGTATTTTAAGGTTCTTGTTGAATCTCCTAACTCTTTGGACAAGATAAAAGACCTTGCCATTCTTAACAGAAGATGGAAGAGATTTTGTTATTCGGAATGCAAGAACCGAAGGTTCTCCGTGACCTTTTACGATAAGGACCATCAGGAAATTACCTACGGCGGTTTTTCTGATCAGGACCTGGGCTATAATGCGGAGTTGTATTTTTCCGATTACGACATTTTCCATGTTTTCGTAGACCGCATCTATTTTTATTCGAGGCCGGGCAACAATAATAAGAAGGTAAAGTTCACACCTGAAGAGTTTTATGAGATGACCGGCATCAGCGGGGAAATGGCTGAAGAGTTCTGGAAATGGAAAAATGCGACTTTCCGTGCAGAAAAAAAGACCGTTCCGGATAAGAGCGAACACGACATCGCATTCATTCCCGGCGATACGATAATGCACAGGGAGAAGTTTGTTATAGGCGATGAGAAGTGCCCGATCCCGGCAGGAACATATACTCTTGATATTACCGAGAAACACAGCGTTATCCATATCACTGATTCTGACGGAAACATCAAATACAGATTCGACAGCGACTACAAAGAAGGCCATTCAGATGCCCTCTATGAATACACTCCGCTGCCCGCGAAAATAGTGCTGGCTGACGGTGATATCTTCCATATTACGAACTGCTGCGCAACATTGGACAGGGTGGACGATGAAGATTAAGATTAAGAAGCTTCCTTATGAACTTTCCGTATGCAAGGTCGCGGACGTATCCGCGATTGGTCTGAATGATGAGTTTTTCTTCGTGGGAAAGACCGACGAGGAGATATCATTGGTTTGCAAAACGGAAGACGTGCCTTCCGAAACGGCAGCCAGGGAAGACGGCTGGAAGGGCTTTCGGATAGAAGGCGTGCTGGAATTTTCGCTGATCGGGATCCTGTCTAAGATCTCTACGATCCTTGCTGAAAACAAGATCGGCATCTTTGCCGTCTCGACATATAACACGGATTATATTCTCGTGAAGGAAGAAAACTTTGAGCGCGCTCTGGACGCTCTCTCGAAAGCGGGGTATGAGATATGGTAAGGGAAGCCGTTTTTAGTGATCTTGAGGCGATCCTTGAGCTTTATCTTTTTCTGCATGAGGAAGAGATACCCGCAAAAGATGAGCATCTGAAATCCACCTGGGAGCAGATAATAAACGATCCCAATCACCATCTCATCGTAAATGAAATTGACGGGAAGATCGTATCGTCCTGTGTCTGCGTGATAATTCCGAATCTTACGAGGAACGTGCGTCCTTATGCTTTTGTCGAAAACGTGGTCACGCACGCCGATTACCGCTGCCGCGGCTTAGCCGGTGAATGCCTGGCTTATGCAAAAAAGATAGCGGAGAGCGAAAACTGCTACAAGATGATGCTCCTCACCGGCTCAAAGCGTGAGTCGACTTTAAACTTCTACAGGAAGCAGGGCTACAACAGCACCGACAAGACCGCCTTCATCCAGTGGATCGGAATGGATAAATAGAACTGAATAAAACGATTTACCCCTAAATATTCAAAAAACTTTTTTTGAGGGGTAAAGCAAAAGCCGAAGTTCCAGTGAACTTCGGCCTTTACTTTAGGTCAGTATATGGTCAGGAGTGAATATCAGATTCCGAGCTTGTAATCCTTGGTTTCAGTGATCTCGCACTTGCCTTCGAGGTTCTCATAGACAGTAACGATTACATAAGATGTTGCGCCGTTCAGTTCTTTTACGGAAGGTGCCATCTTGCAGAGGATCATGTGATTCGTGCCTGAAACCAGCTGAGATCCCATGTAGATAACGGGTTCGTATGTTGCACCTGTAAGAGTCTCTGTGGCTTTTGACATTATCTTCTTGACGTTTTCTGTGATCGATGTGTCTTTAGCATACTGCCAGCCGCCTACTGCCTCGCCGTATCCGGGGATAAGCTCTCTGTCAGTCTTGATGATGTCAGCCTCGCCGGAAGGATTAACGTTGATGTACATGATCATGCTTTCGAGAGGTCCGTGGCTGGATTCCGTGGTTGACTTGCAGTAGAAGCAGTAATTTGTTCCTGCAACGACCTGTGTTGCGAGGAGTGCGACGGGCTCATGGCCTCTGCCGGTGCCGTCATACTTGCTGATCGCATTATTGTAGATCTTCTTGTGCTCTTCGGTGATTTCTGTTGATTCGGGGATCGTCCATCCGCCCATGACCTGCTTTTCTCCTTTGTTTTCGTTAGCAGCCTGCTCCTGCTTTGCCTGGGGAGCATTTGCTCCGGCTGTTGCGGTTGCCTTGCATGCTGTAAAGCAGCCTGCTAAAAGTGTTGCGGTAAGTCCGATGGTTAAGATCTTGATAGCTAAGTTTTTCATTGTTTTTATCTCCTTGTATTTAGCTGTTCGATTTGGTTTATGCCCTTAATACAGACCGGCTTTCGAAAATGTTGCAGTTTTGCGAAAAAATATTTGAGTAGTCTTGAAAAACGCCGCTTCCTATATATAAGAATATCACGATGTTTATTTTCGTTGACCTACGGACCGGATTGAAGATTTGAGCGATTCAGTCCGTAGGTTTTCCCGCATTTTAATGCTTGAAAATGTGAACCTGCGGACCGGAAGAATAGTTTTTCTGTTTTAGTCCGTAGGTTAAGAAAGAATTGGTTTTGGAAAAGACAAAACCTACGGACTGATCCAGTATTATTCCTGATTCAGTCCGTAGGTGTGGTAAAGAAAAAGGGCCGCCCCAAATGGGACAGCCCTTTGATAATCAGTTTAGTTAGTGTTTACTCAACGTCCGCGAGTGCCGCGAAGTTTTCTTCACCTGTTCTGATCTTGACGACGCGGTCTACGTTGTAAACGAAGATCTTACCGTCACCGATGTGACCTGTGTAAAGCGCCTTCTTGGCTGCTTCGATTACCTTGTCTACAGGGATCGTGGATACGACAACTTCGACCTTGACCTTAGGTAAGAGCGTGGTGTCGACCTCGACGCCTCTGTATTTCTCTCCGGCACCCTTCTGGACGCCGCAGCCCATGCACTGAATCATTGTAATACCGGTTACGCCGATGTCGTTCATTGCCTTCTTCAGAGTATCGAAACGTGAGAGCTTGGCGATGATGACTACCTTATGGATACCTGTATCGTAAGAAGGTGCTACTGTGTTGACTACAGGTACTGCAGCATTCTTGAGCGTGTCTGAAGCCTTGTCGAATTCTGCAACACCGAGGTCTGTGTTTTCGTTGACTGCCATCATGTTGTCTGTTGTATCCATGATGGAGAAGCCGGAGTATGCGGAAACGAGACCGTGTTCTGTAACGTCGAGACCTGTGATCTCTTCTTCCTCAGAAACTCTGAGACCGATGACAGCCTTGATGATGAGGAATGTAATAGTGATCGTGACTGCTGTCCATGCTGCTGTTGCGAGCATACCGAGGCACTGTATTCCGAGGAGCTTGAATCCGCCGCCGTAGAACAGACCGAGCATAGGCTTGCCGCTTGCATCAGCGAGGCTGTAGCAGGGTGTCTTATCTGTAGAGAAGAGACCTACTGCGATGGTGCCCCAGATACCGTTGAACATGTGAACTGCAACTGCACCGACAGGGTCATCAACTCTGAGCTTGTTATCAAGGAACCATACTGCGAATACTACGAGTAAGCCGGAGACTGCACCGATGACGGTTGCGCCTAAAGCATCTACTGTATCGCAGGGAGCTGTGATGGCTACGAGGCCTGCGAGCGAAGCGTTGAGGGCCATTGAGACATCAGGCTTGCCGTACTTGACCCAAGTGAAGATCATGCATACGACTGTTGCTACTGAAGGAGCGATCGTTGTTGTTACGAAGATGGCACCGAGCTGATCGAGGTTGGTTGCAGCAGCACCGTTGAATCCGTACCAGCCGAGCCAGAGGATGAATACACCTAAAGCACCCATCGGGATGTTGTGGCCGGGGAATGCGTTAACCTTTGTGATCTTGCCCTTTTCATCTTTAACGAACTTACCGATACGGGGTCCAAGAATTGCAGCACCGATCAGAGCGCAGATACCGCCGACCATGTGGATGCAGTTGGAACCTGCGAAATCGTGGAAACCGATCTTGGCGAGCCAGCCGCCGCCCCATGTCCAGTGAGCTTCGATGGGGTAGATGACTGCTGAGATTACTGCGGAATATACACAGTAAGAGATGAACTTGACTCTCTCAGCCATGGCTCCTGATACGATCGTTGCCGTTGTGGCGCAGAATACCAGGTTGAATACGAAGTTCGACCAGTCGAAATTCTGATAGTTTGTGAATATATCAAGGTTCGGTTTTCCCATAAGACCGAAGAGCATATCCTCTCCGAGGAACAGACCGAAACCGATCAGAATAAATACGACTGTGCCGATACAGAAATCCATCAGGTTCTTCATGATGATGTTGCCTGCGTTCTTTGCTCTTGCAAATCCGCACTCTACCATCGCGAAACCTGCCTGCATCCAGAAGACCAAAGCGGCGCCGGCCAAGAACCATACGCCAAAGACCTGTTCGTTTAACGTCTTTAATACGTCTTCCATAAACATTTCCTCCCGTTCTCTTGCAAACAAAAAGAATCCGCCACATATGGATCACACCGTTGTGACAGATTCTTCTGATT
The DNA here is from genome assembly GCA_017509205.1 of Clostridiales bacterium. Classification (GTDB taxonomy): domain Bacteria; phylum Bacillota; class Clostridia; order Saccharofermentanales; family Saccharofermentanaceae; genus Saccharofermentans. Next base: position 7,456 of record JAFWQF010000109.1, read on the forward strand.
TGCAAATAAAATAATAAAGGTGCACCGAGCGTCTTGCTCAATGCACCTTTGCATGCGGGGATAATAGCACACTTGATTTGATATTGTCAACAGCCGATTTTGATGTTTTTTCGAGTTTTTTTCGAGGGCCGGGCGCTCTCTCTAATAAGAGAAAAAAGACAGTTTTCGGGGAGCGAAATTTTTTTGAGCCGGCAGTGTTTTTTCTTTATCGCCGGCTCTTCCGCCGCGATCCGCGGAACGGGCGAAAAACGGGCGAAACTCCGCGTGTTTTCGCCGGGATTCACGCATTTTTCACGAAACAGGCGAAATTCGTGACGTTTTTCGTGAATTTTCGCCGGAATTCACGATGATTTCACGAAAAGGGCCAGTTACGTGAAATATTCTTGAACCTGCGTTACTGATTACCAAAAACCTACACTAAAAGCGCTGATTCGGTGTAGGTTTTTGTGTAGATCGGGTCTGGTCTACACAAATTCTTACACTAAATCGGTCAATTCACTGTAGATTTTTGGGAAAGGCGATTGGTATTTCGTGTATTGACAATCGAAAAATCAAGTTGCATAATGCTGACAATTAAATACTTCAAGCAAAGACGCTTATCTGCAGAGTATCCTCTGCCGGGTGAGCGTCTTTTGTTTTGTAACCGAAGGGAGTATTGAGCGGTATGGACAATTACAGAATTAACGAACCCT
>JAFWQF010000110.1 GCA_017509205.1 Clostridiales bacterium
AAAAGCGATCAGTGCTAACATTTGCTGCCTCCGTTAAGCTTATTTCGATACTTTTATCACAAAATAATAAGAAGATGCAAATAGATACTCAAAAATCAAAAAGGCTGATCTCATGTGAGTCAGCCTTCCTGCTTGTTTATTCAGTTATTAAGTTTTGCCGGTCCTCCCTTCAGTCTCCTGACTGGGAACGTCTGCCGCTGCCGGGGAATCCCGGGAACCTCTGACCGTTCTGATCGTCATCATCCTGCCCTTCGGGAGATTTCTGACTGCCTGAAGAGGACTTGCTGTCCGGTAACGCTGCCTGCTGCCGCACGCCCAGTGTCACTTTGATCTTCTGAGTCTCGCCGTCCCTGTTTATGGTCAAGACAACTTCATCGCCTTCTTTGCACTTATTGAGAAGAGCCGTAAGCTCTGTTGCGCTCGTCAGTTTTTCGCCGTTAAACGCAGTGATAACGTCGCCTTCCTTGATCCCTGCCTTTTCAGCAGGACCGTCTTCGGTAACGCTCTCAATTGTCAGGCCGTACTGCGCATCTGCATTCTGATCACCGGAACGTCTGCGGTTGTTATTTACCTGGGAAACCGTCACGCCGATATATACTTTCTCGACATAGCCCTTTTCGATGATGGATGTAATGATGCTGTTTACCGAATTCATCGGGATCGCAAATCCGATGTTATCGATCGAAGCACTGGAATTGTTGCCTGAAGAAGAATACTTTGCGTTGGTGATTCCGATAACTTCACCATGAGAATTAAAGAGCGCTCCGCCGGAGTTGCCGGAGTTGATCGCACAGTCCGTCTGAATAAGATTCATTGCCGTATTCTCGATCGTAACCTTGCGGTTCAGCGCACTTACCGCACCCGATGTAAGCGAGAATGTAAGCTCGCCCAAAGGATTTCCGATGGCAACGACGCTGTCGCCGACATTCATGTTATCTGAGTCTCCGATGACAACAGGTGTAAGACCGGTTGCATCAACCTTAAGCACTGCGACGTCATTGCTCTCATCGTAGCCGATGAGCTTTGCTTCATATGATTTGTCGTCATAAGTCGTTACCTTTATGTCTTCAGCACCTTCGACGACATGGTAGTTTGTAACGATATAGCCGTCAGCAGTAAGAATAAAACCTGAACCAGCGGCAGCAGACTGCGTCTGATAACCGAAACGGTTTGTCGTAACGGAAGTCTTTATGCCGACTGTTGAGTTTACGTTTGCCGCATAGATCTCAGCCGGTGACATGACCTTGGAAGTATCTACGGAAACCTTCTGGATCTTTTCGGATTCACGATCGCCGTAGAGCATCTTGCTGACATTTTCAGCATCTTCTGTATTGTCTGTATTTTCTATTACTGACTGAAGTTTAGTCCTGAACGCATCGTAAGCTGCGAAACCGCCTGCTCCTGCCGCACCGCCTGCAATAGAACAGCACAGCGCAAGGGCGATCATCTTTCCTGCCGAGCCTTTTGCTTTCTGAGGTGCAGGTATATTTGACTGATATTGATAATTGTTTTCCATAAGCTATTCCTCTCTCGCATTGAGTATGAGTTCATTATCCGTACCGAACTTTAATCCAAACTGAAATGAAATGTGGCAAAAGTCAGGGATTTAAATTCAACCGCCGGTTGAGCTGCTGTGGTAAACTCAATTTGGCCGTTATTGTTGCGGCATCCTTCCGGAAGGTACCATAAAGAAAAACGGAAGTGCCAAGGTTACCTTCGAAGGCCGCCTGAACTGGGTCTGATATACTTCAATACCAGCTTTCGTGAAAAGAATAGTTTTCCGTGTCTATTCCATCTTGAACTTTTCGGTGTCAAAGACCCAATCTTCAAGGATCATACCGTCCTTCACTGCCGAGGCAATATAATACTTTCCGGGGACCTTCATATTTTCGTACTCGGATTGGGTTACCCTCATTTCCGTCTCTGAACCGCTGTCATTTTTGTAATAGACATAGTATTTGTATGAATAATCACCATCGTCATCTTTTATGCTCTTTGTCCATTTTCTAGTGAAATCATACATGCCTACATAGAACTTAACTTCTTCAGGCTGAGGCGGGCGCATTTTCTGACCCAGGACATTGTATGCGATTAAAATTGCAATGATGAACGGGATGGGAAGCAGGTTCTTCCATGTGCGCTTCAGATCGAATTTTGTGCCTATATACAGTATTACAAAAGTCAGAAGACATATGAACATGACTAAGCCGGCAAGACCGTAAATAAAGAAATCCAGCATTCCGGCACTGCTCTGTCTGCCCGAGAGGAATTGCTTATATTTGACAGTCAGATACTTATCGCTTAGCACTGCCTTTCCGTCAGGTTCAGACTTCTTCGACTCGCTTTCGATACTGTGCAATTCTTCTGCCAGATCAAGGCTGTTATAGCTTGATACTTTTATCGACTTGGCCAGGATTTTCAATCCCGCTAAGACTGTAAAAACAGTAAAGATCATCAGGCACACAATGACGATCACCTTCACCAGTCTCGAACGCCAGTCGGTATCCTCTCTCCGGTTTGGGTTATACATTTTCTCATATTCATTAAAATCCGGAATCTCGTTATAGTGATCGTACAGATTGTTTTCCATCTTTTCCCCCTCATAATTCCTGATGGATCTGTAGACATTATATCAACAATGAACGAGTGTGCCGCATGATGCCATCGATCACGCCCTGTTTTTCCAAATGTAACCGCTCTTTATCACGGTCTCTATGTGATAGCTGGCACCTCCGAGTGACGCGCGGAGTTTCTTTACGTAGGTATCAACGGCGCGGTCGTATCCTTCAAAATCATCGCCCCACACGGCATCAAGGATCTTATCACGAGAAAGGATTCGCTCTTTGTTTTCGATGAAATAAAGAAGCAGATCGTATTCTTTCGGTGAGAGCTCAACAGGCCTGCCGTCCACGCTGACCTGCCTTCTGGAAGGCTCTATCACTATCTCATCCACTGCTATCCGGCCGTCTTTAACAAGGAGTCCCCTGTAGCGGTTTATCAGGGCATTCACTTTCACCAGAAGGAGCTTCGTCGAAAATGGCTTGGTCACATACTCGTCCGCACCCGCCTCATAACCTTCGACGATATCATTCTCGCTGCCCAGAGCAGTCAGGAAAAGCACGGGAACGTCATAACGGCTTCTGATGAACTTGCAGACCTCTTTGCCGTCCTTCCCGGGCATCATGATATCCAGTATTATCGCATCGTAATGGTTCTGGATAACCAGCCTGCAGGCATCGTCGCCGTCTCCGGCCTGATCCACTTCAAAGCCGTTTTTCATGAAAAAAGCGGAGACGATGTGCCTCAAGGACACATCATCTTCCGCGATGAGCAGCTTGTAGTTACTTTCCGTCATTCCTTCGCCTTTTTCATCTCAAACCAGAACGAGTTTCCGGCCGGGGAGCTTTCCACTCCGAACTTTGCCTTGTGGAGCTCCAATATGCTCTTGTTTACCGCAAGGCCCACGCCGTTGCTGTTAAGTCTGTCCGTACCCGACTTGTCCTTCTTGTAGAACAGATCCCAGATCTTCTTTTGATCCTTTCTGCTTATGGGTTCCCCGTCATTCGTGATCCTGAATGTAACATTGTTACCCGAGGTATTCAGACTGACCAGGACCTTTTCTTTTCCATATTTTATCGCATTGGAAAGAAAATTAGAGATAACCATCCTCATCATGTCAAGATCGGCCGATACGACGTACTCTCCGTCTTCCTTATCCTTCTTGAACTCAACGGAAAGATTGCGTTCCCTTGCAAGGCTCGCCATATGCTTGTAGCAGGCCTGCGAAAGCTCGAAAAGCTCAACTTCCTCAGGATCAAGCTTCATGTCCCCCGATTCCATCTTTGAGAGGTCCAGGAGCGTATTGACCATCTTGGTCATGTGGTCGACTTCTGTATTGATCTTGACAGCTACCTCAGGGCGCTCCTTCTCGTCTACGATGTCCCAGTTCTCGACATAAGTCTTTGTGACCGCCAGAGGGGTCTTAAGCTCATGTGCAAAGCTCCTGGTAAGGCTCTGTGTCCTTGCCTCGTAGCTCATCCTGTTCATGTACATCCTGCGTGTCACGACGATGGTTAAGAAAAGGAGTACAAGCAATACGGCTGCAAACAGGATATATACGTACAGATATTTCGCGAAAACGATAGAGAGCGGGTGGAAAAGATAGATGTCGCATTCGTTTATCTCAACGTCACCATCGATCAGTGACCAGTTGGTCGTATATGCGGCATAGGATGTAAGCCAGCCCATATCGGTCATACTTGTCTTAACGTCGCTTTGGGTATCCGTCAGTGCTTTATATATATTCTCAGCTTCAGTATCCAACGGCCTTGCCTCGTTTACACCCTGCTTTCCTATAGCAAAACCATCGTCTGAAACAGAAACGGATGTTCCTTCATTCAAGACAGCCATGTCCTTCGCGTAAAAGATCGTGAAAGAATGATCGCCGTTTTCTATTGTAACGCCATCTATCTTCTTAGAGCCAACGGGATAATCGATCTTAGCATCTTCCGACTTTTCAGTACCGTCCGGACCAACCATGACAATGCTCCATCCGGTGCTGTCTTTATCAACATAAGCAGTTATGCGCTTGAAATTACTTGATTCAATGAAGTGAACAAGATTAGCATTCTTCCACTTCCATGAGGTCTTTCCATAGTACCCGATATCGGGATTAACAATACTCGTAAGGTATTTATTACCCTTTCTGTTCATGAGATAACCACTGACATCATCTTCCTTGGAATTATAATCAGCCGGTGATATCACTGAATAGTTATGTATCTTACTCATGTAATCCCTGTTGACATTACTTATCTGTACATAGGTAAACAGCGCACATCCCAGAAGCATCACAGCCACGATCAACACACAGATCAGGCTTGTGATCTTAATGTATGTCTTCTTCATTTCAGATTTCCTCCGAACACAATTTTACTATTTGAGCATGCTTCGATAATGGGAGTATAATTCTTCGGTGTGTAATCTTTATGTACGATTGAAAAATACTCTTCTGCCACTTCAAACAGGTCCTCGGAGCGAAGCTCCTGCGGAACTCGTGATCAGAAGAGTATTTATTCAATCAGAAGAACTTGTTTCAGAAATATATTATCCTCGTAGCAAAAAACTGCGGAACTCGTGGTCAGACGAGTATTTATTCAATCTGGCTGGACTTGAAAACACGGTTTCAAATTGTATAATTGAATTATGAGGTGTTACCCACTAACGGTTACCTCGGTTTTATGTCAATGAATGACCGTCAACCTTGGCTGAAGGACGGTCATTTTTTATGTACTCAATGAGTAAACCTACGATTATCGCTATTACGGTAAATACCACAATAAGGATTTCATATGGACTCATATTGCACCACCTCCCCTCTCCAAAGAGGAATGGAGGTAACCGTCTATGTTGGTGGGCAACACCCACATTAATTATATCTTGAGCAGATTTTCGAACAGTCCAATTAATCGGGCTGAATTCTGATGTTAGTGATCGCGCATTGGTCGCCGGTGAGGCATACATAGACCGGATCAAACTCAGCTGAAAGAACCGTTGTGCTCTTTATCGTGATGCCGCCGTTTGATGTGGTTACCGTGAACCTGTTGTCTTCTCTGACAATGTTTACCGTGACATCGTAGCCTTCCATGTTGAGCTGCTTCCAGGTATCCCAGTCAGTGAATTCATCCGTCTTTTCGACATTGAGTTCAAGAGAAGAATCGGGGTCACCTTCCCAGCATTCACCGTCGAGTCTCATGAGCGAGAACTCACGGTAATTCTTTCCGGTTACAAGGCCGTTATCGGAATTGTAGATGCAGATAAACGGGCAGTGCCAAACGAGTCTTGCTGTCGGAAGGCTCATTGTGTGGAAAGTGATCGTGAGCTTATCCCTGATATGAATGCCTTCTGTTGCATCAGTCCTGTAGCCGTCCATCTCAACATTCGGAATGTCACCTGCAGGAACGTTGATGTAACTAATCTTTTCAGCAATCCTCGGAATGTAGTCTTCCGGCAATTCCTTTGAAGACTGGTTCACTTCTATGTCGCTGAAAACACAGTGCTCACCCGTAAGTCCGAGATATGCAAATCTTGAGCTGTCGGGAAGCGCAATTATGGTCTCATGAACTTTTCCGTTTCCTGTGATCCTGACGAGCGCATGGTCACCGATCCTTACCGCTTCTATCGTGTAGTGACCGTTCTTCTGTGATGAATGATCTTTCGTTCTGACCTCCATCTTTCTTGCTCCTGATACAGCGTTCTTGCCGTTAAACCAAATCTCACCGTATTCAAAATCGAGCAGTTCCCTGCGTTCTTTCTCGACAGTATGAATGTGTCCGTCGAGTGAATCGAACAACAGTATTGAAGGAGATGCAACATTTACCGATGTCGGGTTATCCGGACTGACCTTAACTTTTACAGTGGTCATAGCGGGAGATAAAAGGATACCGGGCGAAACAGTACTCCTGCGGTAAGTTACCGTGATCCGCTGTTTATCGCGAAGCTCTTTGTTCTCACTGCGGTCCTTCATTGCATACTCGGTATCGAGATCGATGAGATGAAGCATGTTCCTGGCAAACTCAGGATCGAACTGAGTGCCGATGCCCTTAACGAATTCTTCTCGTACTATATGCTGAGGGATGGGTTCACGGTAACTTCTCTGCGAAGTCATGGCATCGTAGGCATCCGCACATGCAATGATCCTTGCGATCTCAGGGATCTCATCACCCTTAAGTCCCTGCGGATATCCAGTGCCGTCGTAACGCTCGTGATGGTAATGCGCACCGACACTGAGATATGAGAATTCATCGATCTGTGAAAGGATGTTGTGACCCTTCTCCGGATGCTGCTTGATCACGTCAAACTCATCTTTTGTAAGTTTGCCCGGCTTGT
>JAFWQF010000111.1 GCA_017509205.1 Clostridiales bacterium
GCCCATGGTAATCCTCCTTTCTTACTCATTCGCAACAAGGTCAGCATAAGTGCCGCCCTTGCTCATAAGCTCGTCATGCGTTCCGCGCTCAACGACCTTGCCCTTGTCGAGAACGATGATCTCGTCGCAGTCTCTTACCGTTGAAAGACGGTGAGCTATGACGATGCATGTGATGCCTCTTGCCTTGATCGAATTAACGACCTCGTACTCAGTCCTCGCGTCAAGAGCACTGGTTGCCTCATCGAGGATTATGATCGAAGGATCCTGAGCAAGAACACGCGCTATCTCCATACGCTGCCTCTGACCGCCGGAAAGATCCTTTCCGCCGCTCGTCAGCTTGTGCTGATAGCCGCCGTCTTTTTTCATTATGTCGTCGTGGATCTGTGCGTCCCTTGCTGCCAGGATCATCTCAAAATCCTGGATGGAACTGTCCCACATCTTTATGTTGTTAGCGATGGTATCTTCGAAAATGATTATGTCCTGATCGACGACTGCGATGGAGCCCGTCAGGACTTCCCTTGCGTATGACATGCGCGGCTTGCCGTCAAAGAGGATCTCGCCGCTCCAGGGCTGGTAAAGGCCTGAAACGAGTTTTGAGATCGTCGACTTTCCGCAGCCGGAAGCGCCTACAAGAGCTATTCTCTCGCCGGGCTTCATCTTGAGATTGAAGTTCTCGATCAGGGGTGCTTCAAGCCTTGAATAACCGAATGTAATGTCCTTGAGTTCAACGTTTCCGCCGAGCTTTCTAAGCTCACCCTCGCCGTCTTCAGGCGTATATGAAACGCTGATGTCTTCGGGATATTCCATGACGTCCTCAACGCGCTCCATCTGCGTGCGCATTTCCTGGATCGTCTGACCTGCGCTGACCAGCGTCATGGCAGGTGACATGAACGAAGAGAGGAATCCCTGGAACATCATTACCGCACCAAGCGAGAACTTGCCTTCCATCGTAAGCCAGACGCCGAGCACGAGGACTGCGTAGTTTGCGATCGTGCTGAAGAACATCGGGACCATTCCGAGGAACTGGTTGACCTTGGCGTTCTTAACGTCCTGTGAATTTACGGAAGCCTGATATCCGGCCCATTTCTGGAAGAAACCGTTTTCGGCGCCGCTCGCCTTGATTGTCTCGATCATTTCGATGCCGGCCACGGTCGTTGCCGTAAGCTTGCCTTCATCGCGCATCTGAACGCGGGTAACGTTGACTCTCTGCTCGGAGATTATCCTCGACATGATGGCATTGATGACAAGGACCGAGATGCCGATAAGCGTAAGAAGCGGGCTCTGCTTGATCATGAGAACGAGATAGAAGACCATCATCGCGGTATTGAGAACGAGAGGAGCGAAAGTATCGACCAGAGTTCCGGCTATGGAAGCGTTCATTTCAGCCCTGTTCTGAATGTCACCCGCAAGTCTCTGCGAGAAGAACTCCATAGGCATCCGCAGGACCTTCCACATGTATGAGGTATTGCCGATCACGGCCATCTTGCCGTTTATCTTTAGCGAGTAGATCGTCTGCGCCCATGAAACTATTATCTGAATTACCGCAAAGAGCACCATTACCCCGATGAACGGATAGAGCCAGTCGGGGTTGACGTTCGTAAGCAGGCGGTCCATGAAGATCCTGGACGTGACTGAATTGGCAATGCCGAAAAGATAAGTGATGACGGTCGTGAGCATTACGAAAAGGACCGCCGCGCCCGTTCCGACGAGACGCTTTTTCGCGAAATCGAGAGTGGATCTTCTCTTTCCGCCGGGCTCAAACGATTCGGATGGTGTGGGTATGAGGACGACACCGGTAAATGACTTGTCGAATTCATCCCAGGTGACCTTGACCGTTCCCCTTGCGGGATCGTTGATATAGACTTTCTTGCCCTTAAAGCCGTTCAAAACGACAAAATGGTTCATGTTCCAGTGGATTATGCACGGGAACTGGCCGTTCTCTTTGAGCTTTTCGGGACTCATGGAATAGGCCTTCATGTCAAAGCCGTAGTGCTGTGCAGCTAAATAGATGTTCTTTGCTTTGGAACCGTCGCGTGAGACACCGCAGTCAATGCGCGCCTGCTCGAGCGGAACCCATTTCCCGTAGTATGCCATGACCATGGCAAGGGAAGCGGCACCGCACTCGAGAGCCTCGAGCTGCATGACTACCGGAACTTTGGCAACTCCTTTGGTAAGTGTCGGCTTGATCTTTTTCTTACCTGCCGGCATCAGACGCCCCCCGCCTTGATGAGGAAATCTATGGGGTGGGTCTGTTCGGTAACGACTGTACCTTCATATGTTCCGTCAGGAAGGCTGACTTCGGCTATTCCCACCGATCTGCCGTACTGGTCGGCTTTGACCGCGGCAAGCTTAACGTTCTCCGTAGATACGCGCAGCGGCATGCCTTCGGTCAGATCGCCTGTTTCTTTTAAGACGACTATCGCGCTGTGACCTGATACGACAACGGTCGCTTTGGACGTGGTCTCGAGCGTACCGACACACGACCATGCAAAGATACCGCCCAAAAGGACGATAACCGCAACCAAAACGACCCATATTCCGGGATTTGTCACCTTGAGGTAATCGGTAAGATCCTCAGGAGACGAGATCCTGTCCATTGTTTCTTTTCTGAACAACGACTGCTCTCCGGATGCCATGTTGCTAAATCCTCCCGAACAGAGTTATAGATCCGGAATTACTCGATGTTCAGAATGGAATCAAAACCGGTGAGGCTGAAGACGTCCATAACGACTTCGCTGGGATTGATGACCTTCATCTCGCCCTGATCCTTCATGATCTTAACGAGACCCATGAGCACGCGAAGACCGGCACTGGAAATGTACTCGAGATCCTTAAGGTCGATAACGAGATCCTTAACACCTGAAAGTTCAGGTTCAACCTTGCTCTCAAACTCAGGAGCCGTAAGAGTATCAAGGCGTCCGCTGACTTCTACCGTAAGCTTTTCGTTTTCTTTGTTTGTCTTAACTTCCATAGTCACTTCTCCATGTTATTTTGTTGATACAATACATTATATCTAATTATCAAGATATTTTGTTTAAAAAGAGTAAATTGCTTGTTAAATGATTTTTCAGGCAGAAATCAAACCCTTCAGTTCTGCTATACTTACAGAAATGATGTTATTCGAGGTGAATTATGAGAACCGAATACCATAATAATCCCGCAATGGACCCTTCCGGATTTGTCCTTTTATCCGATTATGTACCGGGAATAATCCAGGAGATCCGCTATTTCTCGACCTATAATTTCATCGGCGACCGCATCGACGGTTACGAAGAGCCCTGCGCGATCCTTTCCGTTGAAGCCGCAAGAGCCGTAAAAGCCGTATATAACGAACTTTTTGTCCAGGGATACCGATTGAAGGTTTTCGATGCCTACAGACCCGCATGTGCCGTAAAGCACTTCGTTCTATGGGGCATCGAGGATCAGGACATCAGGATGAAGCCCTATTTCTATCCCGATCTCGAAAAGAACGAACTTTTCGCAAAGGGATACATAGCAAAGCTCTCATCACACAGCAGGGGCAGCACCATTGACCTGACGCTCTTTGACATGCAGACAGGCAAAGAAGTCGACATGGGAAGCCCGTTCGATCTTTTCGACGAGAAATCACACCCTGACTTTAAGGGCATCACAGATGAACAGTACGAGAACAGGATGACGCTTCAGAACGCCATGGTAAGGAACGGATTTGCTCCGATCGACTGCGAATGGTGGCATTTCACGCTGAAGAACGAACCTTATCCCGATACGTATTTCGAGTTCCCGGTATCTTCACAGTACCTGAAAAGATAATTCACTCCGCTTCCGGCCATAACATCTATAATGAAAATATCTTTTGGACCAAGCATTGGGAGAAACTGCTTATGATTTCTTTTCTTATAGCTCTGGCGGTTCTGGCAGTCGGTTACTGCACTTACGGACTGATCACCGAAAAGGTCTTCGGACCTGATGACAGGACCACGCCTGCAGTTGAGATCAATGACGGTGTTGACTGCGTTCCGATCAAGACCTGGAAAGCCCTGCTGATACAGCTTCTGAACATCGCAGGAACCGGTCCCATCTTCGGTGCTCTGATGGGCGCGTGCTTCGGTCCGGTAGTATTCCTCTGGATAGTATTCGGTTCGATATTGGGCGGTGCCGTCCACGACTACATGTGCGGCATGATCTCCGAAAGAAACAACGGTGCTTCAATAGCTGAGCTTTCAGGCATCTACCTCGGCAAGCCCGCACTCTACATAATGCGCATCTTCTCGATCCTACTCCTGCTTCTCACCGGAACGGTATTCGTCACGAGCCCCGCTGCGCTTATATCAAGCCTTACTCCGAAATTTCTTGGCAACACTTTTTGGATCATCGTCATTCTGATCTACTACGTGCTCGCGACACTCCTTCCGGTCGATAAAGTAATCGGCAAACTCTACCCCGTTTTCGGCGTGATACTGATAGTGATGGCGCTCTCGATCGCGGGCGGAATCCTATTCCTGCCGGGTTACACCATCCCTGAGATAACGCTTTCTAACCTGCATCCTGAAAATCTTCCCGTATGGCCTTTCATGTTCGTAACGGTCGCATGCGGCGCCATCTCAGGCTTCCACGCAACACAGTCACCCATGATGTCAAAGTGCATCACGAGCGAAAAGGTCGGCCGAAAGGTCTTCTACGGTGCCATGATAATCGAATCTGTCATCGCGCTGATCTGGGCTGCCGCTGGCGTTGCTTTCTACGGCGGAACCGAGATGCTCCAGCAGGCCATCAGCAGCCAAGGCCAGTCCGGAACCGTCTATCAAATAAGCAAGGAACTGCTCGGAAACGTTGGCGGAATACTGGCGATCGTAGGCGTTGTCGTCTGCCCCATCACATCAGGTGATACCGCATTCAGGAGCGCAAGGCTAATACTCGCGGAATGGACGAAACTCGACCAGAAGAAGATCGGTTACAGGCTGCTTATTACCCTTCCGCTGTTAGGTGTAAGCGCAGTCCTTACGCAGCTTGATTTCAATGTCCTCTGGCGTTACTTCTCATGGAGCAACCAGACCCTCGCGATGATCGCTCTCTGGGTCGCCACATCGTATCTGATCAAAAACAACAGGAACAGATTCACGTCGCTCCTCACTGCTCTTCCGGCAACATTCATGTCGGCAGTATCAGTCACATACATACTCGTGGCAAGCGAAGGTTTCAAGCTGCCTTATACCATCGGATATCCCGTTGGAATAACGGCAGCGGCAGTGCTGTTTGTGATCTACATCGTCCTAATGTCGAGGAAGAACTCAAAGGTGGTATGATTCAAACGTTATCAGGCGTCCAGCTCGGCTGGACATCTTCTATCTGAAGCTTTCCGGATACTTTTACCACTACCTGGTATTTATCCTCATAGACAATCTCGCCCGGAGTGTTGGTATATACAAGGTAATACGGGTGATTGTACTTTTCGAGAAGCCACAGTGCCGGACGGATCATCCTCATCATTTCCTCGGTGTTCTCGGTCTTGAAAAAGCAGACTACGAGCTCCCTGTTCTTGCACTGCGGGGGCCACGGGAGATTCTCGGCAAACCAGGAATCTATCTCCTTGAAAAGGCTTATGTCCTCTTCATCCATTACGTCATTCTGAATAAGCTGCCAACACATGCTGAATATGCCTTTGGCATACATGGTATTGGCAGCGAGCTCCTGGCCCTGGATACGAACATATTTGTAATTCAGCTTCATAAGCGGCCTCCGGCAAACAGTTCTTCTCTTGTTTTGATGATATCACACGGGCAGCACAATGTGCGTGAACATACTGTAATCAAAGCTTATCAATAAATAAAAAAAGTTTACTTTTTTGAAATCAATAACAATTCCTTTGTGGTTATAATTTTATATATGCTTTGATCAGAGGTGTTTATGTCGGTAGGAAAGAAACAATTTCAGCTCAGGCCAATACTGGGATCATTGTTTTTTATCCTGGTCATCATAATCGGCATCTATAAGTTTGACGTCATCCGCACAAGGTCCGATCTGCCGGTAATGAGCATAGTCAATGTCTCGGCAGATCTTTGCAGCATGGCCTTGGGTTACGTCCTCTTTCTGGTAAGTACCATCGACAAGTCAAGGAACAGAAAGAACCTGAATGCGTATCTTCTGCTTCTTATCGCGTGCTTTTCGTCGGCTTTCCTCGATGAGGTCTGCTGGCTCGTCGACGGCGATGTCTCCATGGTCTACGTCAACGCCATAGCGAACACCTTCTACTACATGGGCGCTCCCGTAATGGCTTTTCTGTTCTGGCGCTATGTCGTATCCTATCTCGATCTCGAACAGAAAGAAGTCAAGATAGTAAACATTTTCATGGCCATAGGACTTGTAGGAGCCGTCATAATAAGGATCGTTAACTTAAGTTTCGGCTTCTATTTCTACATATCCGCAGACGGCCAGTATCACAGGGGAAAACTTTATCTGCTTTCCAACCTCTATGCCTATGCCGCTATGATAATGACGCTCTTCCTCGTCTTCCTCGCAAGAAAGAGATTCAAGACATATCAGATCGTAATCCTTTACATGTACGCGTTCTTCCCGCTCGCTGCGGGAATCCTCGCGATATTCACTTTCGGTCTTTCCATCTCAAGCCCGGTCATTATGCTCGTACTGCTCCTGATGTACTGCGTACTTAACGTAATCCAGAGCAGAGAGCGTTCGATCTCCGACAGAGAACTGCAGATGGCCACGCACATTCAGACCGGCATGCTGCCGCACGTCTTCCCGCCTTATCCCGACAGGAAGGAATTTGATCTTCACGCATCAATGAACCCCGCAAGAGAGGTCGGCGGCGATTTCTACGATTACTACATGCCTGATGACAATCACCTGGTGATCACGATAGCAGACGTTTCGGGCAAAGGAATTCCCGCGGCGCTCATGATGATGGTCACCAAGACCCTCATCAAGAACAGAGGTCTTACCGATTTCAAGGACTGCGCAAAGATCCTGGCTTCAGTCAACGACCAGTTCTGCGAAAACAATGAGCTCGACATGTTCGTTACAGTGTTCATGGGAATCCTCACGATCTCGACCGGTGAATTCAGATATGCCAATGCAGGCCATGAATATCCGGCGGTAAGCAGAGACGGCAACCGGTTCGAGCTCCTCAAGGAGCACCATTCACCGCCTCTGGGATGCATGGAAGGCATAGTTTACAGAGAATATAAGACAACTTTCCATCCCAGTGATATCATATATCTGTACACAGACGGAGTAACCGAGGCAAACGACAACAGACATGAACTATACGGCGAGCAGCGGCTGATCAGCGCGTTGAACCTGCCATTTAACGGCGACATGACACTGCTCAACAGAAATGTAAGTGACAGCATCTTACGGTTTACAGGCGGCGCCGAGCAGTTTGATGACATAACAATGCTGAGTTTGAAGTATAATGGACCCATAGACTCCGGAAAGGCGGGGATTGAAATGAAAGAGCTAAAAGTAAACGCAGACATTTCAGAACTCGATAAGGTTTTGGCTTTCGCCGATTCGATCCTCGAATCGATGGACTGCAGCATGAAAGCCCAGATGCAGATCGATGTTGCCATCGAGGAGATCTTTGTAAACATCGCTCACTATGCTTATCCTTCAGGAGACGGCGAAGCGGTGATACAGATTGAAGCAGATGAGGCATCCAAGACGGTCAGCATCACCTTCATCGATCAGGGCACACCGTACGACCCGCTCCAGAATGCCGATCCGGACATCACGCTTTCGGCAGAAGACAGGCCGATCGGAGGACTCGGGATCTTTATGGTCAAGAAGAGCATGGACGACATGTCTTACGAATACAAAGACAACAGCAACCGTCTGACCATCAAAAAGAGTTTTTAAACAAAAGATAATAAAGCGAATATCATATCAGGAGGATCAACCATGTTGAACATCATCAAGAACGTAAACGGCAGTGACCTTAAGGTCATTCTCGAGGGCAGACTCGATACCACCACAGCTCCCCAGCTCGAAACAGAGCTCAGCAGCATTTTGGGCGGCGTTACTGCTCTGAAGTTCGATCTTGCAAAACTCGACTATATCTCCAGTGCCGGATTAAGAGTCCTTCTTTCTTCACAGAAGACCATGAACAAGCAGGGAACAATGGTTATCTCCGGTGTTTCTCCCGAGGTCAAGGAGATCTTCGACGTAACCGGATTCTCCGATATCTTAACGATCGAGTAATCTTTAATCAGGGTCCGGAGCAAACTCCATTACTCCGTCGTCATCAAATCCGTCATCAGGATCATCTTCATCCGTTACGGTCTTTCTGACGGCATCCAGTATGGCATTGTATCCGGCAAGGAATTCTTCATGGTTTGACAGGATAAATCCAAGGTCATTCTCCTTGGCTGCCGATTCCAGTTTCTGAGCAAGCTTATATGGCACATCTGCACCAATGGCCGCAGATGTGCTTTTTATTGAGTGGATCAGGATCTCGTAGTTCTTTGTGTCCTTCGCTTCAATAAACTTCGCAAGGTCTGCTTTCTTCTCTTCTGCCCCGCTGACATACTCTTTGAGGATGGACCGATAGAAGCCCTCATCACCCGCGCAGTTCGCGATGCCTTTGGCGGTATCGATTCCGCATTCTTCCAGTGCCTTAAGCGGAGACGAAGGCGCATCACCGGGCACGGCAGGCGCATTAGCAGAAGCCTTTTCCTCTTCCGTTACGAGTTCGATCTTTTCTGCAGGAATGTATTTCTTGAGCATCATCTCAAGATAAGTGCTGTCGATCGGCTTTGTAAGATAATCGTTGAAGCCTTTAGAAAGATATCTCTCACGCGCACCGACTACGGCATCTGCGGTAAGGCAGATGACAGGTGTATTCACGTTCGGCCCGTTCTTGTAGCTCCTGATCCTGCGGAAAGCCTCCTCACCGTCCATCTCAGGCATTCTCTGGTCCATGAGGATGACGTCGTAATGATTCTTGATCGCGAGCTCCACAGCCTCTCTTCCGCCTGAAGCCGTGTCGATGTTGACCTGTGTCTCTCTCAGAAATTCCGTGGCGACGATGAGGTTCATCCTCGTATCGTCAACTATCAGGATCCTTGCTTCCGGCGCCCTGAAGCTCTCGTGATATGTCTTCTTCGAATCAATACTCTTCTCGAACTTCTCCTTGAAATTGCCTATGGTCTCATCAGACAGAACGGTCTGCGGGACTCTTATCGTAAACGTGGAACCCTTGCCGTATGTGCTCTGTACGGTAATGCTGCCGCCCATCATGTCAAGGAGCATCTTTGAGATCGCAAGACCTAAGCCCGCGCCTTCCTTGGTGCTGTTCCTTTGGAGGTCCACCCTTTCAAACTTGCCGAAGAGCTTGCCGATGTTTTCCTCGCTGATGCCGATGCCGGTATCGGTTACGCCGATGACGAGTTCTACTTTCTGCTTTCCGTCAGGACCTGCTTCTAGTTTCCTTTCAAAGACCTTTAAAGTAACGCTTCCTGAATCAGTATATTTGACAGCATTATTCAAAACGTTCGTGATGACCTGCCTGATCCTTACGACATCACCGAAAAGACGGTCAGGTATGTTCTCGTCAACGTCAGTAACAAAGGAGAGGTTCTTCTCCCTTGCCTTGAAATAGATCATGTTGGACACGTCATTGATCACCGAGCTCAGCTGATACTCAACCTCAACGATGTCCATCTTTCCCTCCTCGATCTTCGAAAAATCGAGGATGTCGTTGATTATCGCCAGCAGATTGTTGCCTGCGCTGTCTACGTTTCCGGAGTAATTTCTTATCTTCCTGAAAGCTTCGTGATACACCTCAGGGCTCGCGTCCGTTAGCTTTTCAGCCTTAACGGCTTCCCTTAAGATCATCTCGTTCATGCCAAGGACCGCATTGATAGGTGTCCTGATCTCATGGCTCGTATTTGCAAGGAAGTCGGTCTTTGCTTCACTCGCGCGCTTGGCATCTTCGATCGCCTTGTCCTGCTTGATCTTGGCCTTTACTGTCTCATACTGGGCCACGGCGCACATTATCACTATAGCCAGATACATCATCGGCAGACGCGCGTAATAAGCCTCAGGGAACTGATATCCCATCTCGTGAAGGGGCGAATAAAGATAAACGCACATGAACACGAAGAATACGAAACAGAAATAGAATCCGTATGAAAGATTGAAGAAAAAGAAAACTACGGGGACCGCGACAAACAGAAGGAATATGCTCGTTCCGCCGTAGCCTCCCGTATAAAGGAAGAATGCGAACGTGATCCAGTAGACGAAGCACTCGACGTTTATCGCGACATGCATGAGCCAGCGGCGTTTCTTCTTTCCGAACTTGCAGATCGAAAAGCACATGATGCCGAATGCGGTCATGACCGCACAGAAAAGGGCATATCTTGCAACAAGGATGTTTCCGTGAATGTAGTTGTCGGCACAGAGGTATATGCAGAAGGGAACGACGACAGAGTATATGACTATACTCAGCGTCAGATTGACGGTTACGTAACGCTCGTCAATGCGGAATCTCTTTTTATCACCCATATGCTCTCCTCAAAACCAATAAGAACGGTTTGCCGGACAAGAGCATTATAACACTACTTCAGGTGTCTTTTTCCGTCAGGATGATGCCTCCGAAGTACTCAGGCTTGCCTTCTGAATCGACAAGGACAAAGCCTCTCGTTTTAAGGCGCACGTATGTGCCGTCAGCTTTCTTCGCACGGTAGGAAAAATGCTGGACATCGTCATTCTTACACAAGACAGCATCAACGGCTTCCCTGTATGTCTCGACATCATCGGGATGGACATACTGCTGCCAGATGCTGTCAGCATGATACATGTATTCAGAGTCTAAACCGAAATCGTCTACGAGCGTCAGTGACATTCTCGAGAAATCGTATCTCATGTCATTGAGATAGACATATCCGCCGTTGCTCATGGTGCACATCGCACCGAAGAATGCATCGAGAAGCCTCTTCCTTTCAGCGGGTATCTCCTTCTTTATCTTGTCCATCTTCCTGAAGTCATCAACATATTTCATCGACTTCAGTTTGCTCTTGTTCTTGTACATCTTCTGATCGGCGCGTTTGAACACCGCATCAAAGCTCTCATTCTTCTCGGCGTGATAGACAGCCATTCCGCTTGCAACAACGGGGCCGGAACGCGATACCCTGTTTGCTTCCGACTTTTCCCTGAACTGTTTGAGGAGCTTTTCGCGGTTCTTGAAATCACTGCCGCTTAAGACTACGACAAACTCGTCTCCGCCGATCCTGTAAACGGGGCTGTTCTTGAAAGATTCGCTGATCATGCGGCTTGCGCTCTGAAGAACTTCATCACCGTAGCTGTGTCCCCTGGTATCGTTCATGCGCTTGAGGTCATTCATGTCGCACATAACGATGCCGAAAGGCTCAACATGCTTATTCTCCTCGATCGCGTTTTCGACGTATTCGGCATATTCACTGAATGCGTGCTTATTGCGGATCCCGGTAAGAGCATCGAGCCTTGCCATCAGTTCCGCAGATGCGAGATTGTTTCTCTGCTCCTCTGCAGCCCTGTACTCAGCCTCAACGTTCTTGGCACATAAAACGATATGTTCTTTATCTTCGGAAAGAAATGCTACGTGGCGGACATGAGTTATCTCGCCGTCGATCACCAGTCTGTATATCGCAACATGGGAATCTTTGGCTTTCAGGTGACTGAGCATGATGTCTTTATTGAGAAACTCGAGTGCCTTCTCAATATCATCAGGGTGAACGCACTTTTTGGCAGTCTTTAACGCCGCCTTGAAAAAGTCCTTTCCTTTTGAAGGAAGCCCGACGCCTTTGAACTCTTGCATGGTAACGAATTCATTGAATCCGCCTGTCTCTATGTCGACGTAATACAAGCCGTCAAAATGCATCGCCAAAGTCATGGCGATCTGCTTATACGCGTCCTGATCCTTGCCCATAAATGGAATCTCCGCAAAACCTTTTTCTATCACCCAAACACAAAAATTATATCAGGTTTGTTTTCTTTTTGCGGATGAAATATAAGGCAAGATAAACGGCAAGGACAACCATGAGGAAAACGGCTGCAGAAACCGAAACCGCAAGTCCCGTAAGACAGAAGCTCTTGGCAAATCTGAAATATCCCGCAGCTGAAATGCCTCCGAGAACCGCCACCGACAGGATAAGAACGAGAATCACTTTCCATCCCTTTCTCTGGCTTAAGGGAATGAACTCTTTGGCTTGGTTTTTGCTCCTTCTCACCATGTCGTTTATCTCCTCAATGTCACTCTCGGTCTTTACCGAATCGAGGGCATAGACGACTGCCGTAACGACGCCCACATAGATGAAGGCCATCCAGAAATTCGAAGGATAGAACCACCCTACTATGAAACCGAATGCAATGACTATCACGCTTACTGCAACGTACTTTACGAGATATCCCGTCATAATCGAAAACGAAGTCTTCTCATCGAAAACATAGTTAACGACGGCAATGATGAACGCCAAACCGAAGAGCATGAAGACAAGCTTGATCTCTTCCGTGAATCCCACTCCCGCGATCGAAAAGGCGAAGACCGTCAGGATCATGAGAGATGCAAAGATACATGTATCTTTCAGTATTTTTCTCATAACAGTTTTCTCCTGAAGATCTTCTTGATGTCCTGAAGGTATTTTCTCGAAACGATGAGCTTCTCGCCGTTGTCGAGCACCGCTTCAAGATGTGAATTCTTTATCTGCATGATCTCTCTTAAGTGGGATACGTTCATGAAACACGTTCTCGATATCCTGACCAGATCGGTATCGGTTATCGCGGAATCGATATCGGCCATGGTGCCGTCATAACGGTAAACATCATTCTTTGAATAAATGAATATCTTCCTGTCGACATTCTCAATGTAGTAGATGGCTGAAAGATCGATGCTCACGGTCTTGCCGTCAGCCTTGCCGGTAAAGCTCAGCTCCATGTTCCTGATCTTTTTGACCAGTCTTTCAACCGACTGATCGTACTCAGGATACTCGACCACGACGGTGAGCGGCTGATCCTTAACCTGTCTTTGTTCTACCCTCATTAACCTTTACCGTTATAAGTTTTAAAAAGCTGCCCGCCGCACAGGCTGCCATTAAGATGATCCCCGAAAGGAAACTCCACGGCGCCCATGTAAAGGCTATCGATCTTATGTCTGCTCCGAATATCACCGGAAACAGTATCAGTACCAGCGCCGTCAGGATCGCGGAGAGCGAGCCCAGAAAGGCAAGCAGGCCTTTCTTCCTGATGATTATGATCACGAGCAGAAGCGCTGCAAAGACTGCCGATACCGATGTGAATATGATATCAAATACTGTCCAAACATCACACGCCAATCCCGTATTTCCGCTTCCGGTAAGTTCTGCAAAGATGCTGTTGCAAAGGCTGTCCGTAGTTGACGCGACGTTAAGGTTTGTAAGCACACAGACGCCGGTCCCTTTGCTTCTTGAGAACACTATCCTTGAAGAATAATTGGGAGTGCCGCCTGAATGGCCGATAACATCGCCCTCTGCTCTTTCCCATCCCGCATAGTAATCGCCCTTTTCATTCAGGTTCTCCAAAACGGCGTCCATGTCGGGATCTTTGTTTTCTATCCAGGCCTTAAGCCATCTGCCGATATCCGCGGTATTGGAATAGAAATATCCTGCCGGAATGCTTCCTTCACGTACTGGAGTTTCGTAGCCAAACACATTGCGGAATCCGAGCCTCGTGCCGCCGATGACGGAGTTTTCATCCGCGGGTTTCCCTGCGCTTACGGCAGATAATCCCAAAGGAATGAGAATCTCTTTTTCCATGTATTCGCGGTAGGACATCCCGGTCACTTTTTCCGTTATCAGTCCCAGAAGATTATAGTTGACGTTAGAATACTCATACTCCGTTCCCGGCTTTGACTTAAGCTGTTTTCCGGAGATTTCCGATGCCCATTCCGCGAGCGTCTCGCCTTCTTTTGCAGCCGGGTAATCATTCTCGTTGTTCGTATATCCGCTTCTTTGCATGAGAAGGTTTTCGACTGTAATGTCAGTTTCAGAAGAACCGAAATAAGCGGTAAATCCCGGGATGAGATCAGACACTTTGTCCTCTTTTGAAAGCTTTCCACTGCTGATCAGTTTCTGTACGGCAAGGCCCGTAAACGCCTTGGTCATGGAACCTATCTGATAAAGACTTTCCGCATCTCCGTAATACGAAAACTCACCTTTGTCATATACCACGACACTCACGCTTCCGCATTTCGTCTGCGACCTGAATTCAGAGACCAGATCATCTACGCCGGCGCTCTTTTTTGAGAACGGCACGACAGAGCTCACGAGCATCACCGCTGCCAGGATAAACTTTTTAA
The DNA here is from genome assembly GCA_017509205.1 of Clostridiales bacterium. Taxonomy (GTDB): domain Bacteria; phylum Bacillota; class Clostridia; order Saccharofermentanales; family Saccharofermentanaceae; genus Saccharofermentans. The sequence goes on from JAFWQF010000111.1 coordinate 14,306, forward strand.
CCATTCATATACATTCCTTCCGGTTTATTTACCCGCATCGTAAAGCATTGGAAAACCGCAGACAACAGAAAGCCCCACTTGTTGCAAATGGGGCTTCACAGAATGCAAATCTTCAGCTGTGCTTACTTAACTTTAAGCTTGGAAGCAGTGTTGATTATTACCACGCAGCCGGGCTTTACGCGCTTCATGACTTTGAGCATGGTGCTCTTCGGGATTGAAACGCAGCCTGACGTGTATTTGGTGTTTCCGGTGCAGTGAAGGAATATCGCAGAGCCTTTTCCGATCTTACATTCCTTGTTGAAGCTTATGTTCAGACAGTACTGATAGGGCTTAGTATAATCGATCAGGTGCTCACTGTTCTTAGTGTCGAGCTTCGGATAGTCCTTGATGCTGACCATCTTGTTGTACTGCATTCCCTTGCGCTGATCACCTGACCAGTAAAGATCCTTGGTGACCTTGGTGTACTTGATAGCGCATCCGGGATCCTTTGCTATGCCGAAAGCCTTGTCGAATGTATAGACACCAATCGGAGTCTTCTTGCAGCCCTCTTTCCTGTCCTTGTCGGCGATCATGCCGTACTTGCCCACAAGTCCGCTCACGGAGAATATCTGGATCCAGTTGCCGTCCTTGTCGCGCTCGTGCATGGAGACCTTCGCGGTCGACTTGTTCATTGCGTCTGCGGCAACAATAACGAGCTGCGTATTCTTGCTGTTTTTCGCCTGAGAAAGATTCCTTACCCACTTTGGTGAAAGGTTCTTGGGCGCAGAGGTAGGCTTGGAAGTTGCTTTCCTCGTTGCCTTGGCAGTTGTCGTTTCACTTGTTTCCGTTTCAGTTTCCGTCTCTGTTTCAGTCTCGGACTCCGATTCCGTTCCGGTCTCTGTTTCAGATTCAGTTTCTGTCTCAGTCTCTGTTTCAACGGTCGTTTCCGTCGTTTCGGTCGTTTCCGAACTGCTGACTGTTGTTTCGGTGATCATGGTGGTTTCCTTATTTGCGCTGTTGCATGAAGCCATGGAAAAGATAACGCAGATCACAGCCGTTAAAGCCAGTATCTTAAGCAGAGTCTTTCTCATGAAACCGTTCCTTTTCTTTCGTCATCAAGCCGTCCTTTAGGGACGGCTTGTCAGGAACTTATAATATCAAGGCCAAAATCACGGCGCAATAAAGATATGTAAGGAATCAGGTGTAATTACCGTTCCAGTAACGCTCGAAGATTATCTCTCCTGTCTTGGCATCAACATTAACAGTGCTGTATTCGTTGACCGTAAAGCGGTAATAAAGCGTCCCCTTGGAATCGCACATGAGAAGATATTTGCCGGTTACCGTGTCTTTGACACTCAGGACTTCGTCGGACTTGGAAGCCTTCTCATAGACTTTTCCGAATGCATCTTGGGCATTGATCAGGCCGCTCTTATTGAAGTTTGCTCTTCGAAACTTTGAATCATTGCTCCAGAAGCTTCCCTTTTCCTCATCGTACCAGCATGTCATATGAGCGCAGTCATATGTGACTCCGTCGTTCATCATCAGGCCGAAGAAACGGAACTCTCCCTTTACCTCAGATTCACCGATGCCGTGAACGTAAACGTCGTCGTGCAGGTCCTTATCAGCCTGAGTGAGCTGTGAGATCATGTGATCCTTATAATCCCTGTCGCGGTCTCTCCGATCGAAAAGATCTTCAGGATAATAGGTATGCTCTCCGATCTTTATGAGCTTTACTTCCGTGAAAGCTCCGGCCGGTGCTTTGCTGTCCGCTTTCTCCACAGTATCAGCCTTTTCTCCCGCGGACGCCTCTTTTGATTCCGTCTTACGATCCGGAAACGGAGTAATGGTAGTTGCCGCCGAATCTTTTCCGCAGGCCGCAAAGCCTGTCATCATGAGTGCTGCAAAGATTGCTATGAGTGTTTTCTTAATCGGTGTTTTCATGTTAAACGCCACCCCCTATATCCTATATACAGGGAGTGGCGTCTTAATGTTGCAATTGATCTGAAAAATCAGGTTCCGTGATAGGTCTCCGTGATCTCCTTGCACGCATTAACGAAATCAATGTTGAGCTTTCTCAGACGGTAAGACAAGTGACGGAGAATGAGTTCGATCTTCTCAGGGCATGTCTTGATGAGTTTCTGGAGATCCTCGGGGGTTACAGCCTCAACGACAGCTGCACCTGACTCAACGACTGCCGTAGCCATTCTGGGTTCTTCTGAAATGATACCCTTCTCACCGAAGAATGAGACCGCATCGATCTCCTTGAGCGTCATCTCTTCCTTGGTACGGTAATTGCTTATCATGCTGACGGAACCGCTGTGGAGAATGTACATGCAGTTCTCGACTTTGCCTTCCTTGAAGATGAACATACCCTTGCTGTAATTCTTGATGTCACCGGTATTGTCATCCTTGAGCTTGTCGAACTCAGCGCGGAGTGCATTTCCGTCAGGTTCAGTAAGCTTGTTCTTGTTTACCTGATATGTATCGATATGCTTCTTGATCTTGGAGAAAAGAGACTTCTTCTTTGCCTCATCGGAATCCTTGAGCTGCTTTAAGAGGACCTGTGACTCAGCGTAATCTGCAGCCATGGTCTCGATCCTGCTGCCCAGGTGCTTCATGAGCTCGATGATCTGATCCGGATTCTCCTTGAAATACTTCGTCATCTCATTTTCAGGGATCTCGACAACGGTTACCGCTGTCTCTGCAACTATCGTTGCGCTTCTCGGAGATGCCTCGAGGATGGCCATCTCTCCGAAGAACTCACCTGCATTAAGGAAACCTAATCTGAACGGATTCTTCTTTGCGTAGTCAGCATAAACACCGGCTTTGCCTTCCAGGAGCTTGAAGAAACTCTTGCCGACGTCTCCCTCTTTCATGATGATCTCGCCTTTTCTGAATTGCTTCTCAACAGAACCCATAGTTCGCCCCCTCCTGTTTATTGAATAAACATGAATTGATAAAAAAATAATAGCATATTAACAGGCTCGGGTGCTATATCTTTATGGCCTTCCGGAACGTTTTGTTTTATTTCTTCAAAGCAAATTTCGTGTTTTTTCGCAAACGATATACAAACGATATATCAGTAATTTAAGATAGTCTTATTTGAGGAGTTAAACACATTTTGCTACTGTCCGAACAATATGATAAATTATATTTTACAGTTGGCATATCAAATTCAACATCCGGGGTGAGGAAATGAAAAACAAGTTAAGGAAGATCAACAAAGGGATTGTCCTTTTGTTTCTGTTGGTGGTTATGGTCGGCACCATCGGTTTTATCGACACGGTAAAATTCTCCGCGCGTAAAGAAGATGCAAGGCAAAAAGCAGAATCATTCGTCACTGAACTTTCTGCCTTTTACGTCTGGCCCAAGGACATGCCGAATGTCGACGTGGTCGAATTCGAGAAAAACGAGAAAAAGTATCTCCCGTATTTCGATTCTGCCTATGCAAAAGTCAAACCTCATGTGTACGACAGTAAAGTTCTCAAGGAAGAACTGAGGGAAAGCGCCGTAGATACGGTCAGGAGAATGCTCGTAAATGAGATCAAACCCGATAAGGCAACTCTTACCCCGCAGTTTGAAAAGACACTGATCAACAAAGACACGGCTACGGTCAAGGGAAGCGTTACCCTCAAGGCTTCGGGTACCGGCGGCAAGACATATAACAGATCCTGCAACTGTCAAGTTCACCTGGAATACTATAACGAGCAGTGGGTCGTTGTCGGCATGCTGCTCGAAGACGAGCTTTAAGAACAGGGGGTGATCAGTTTGGCAGAAGAAAAACATGCAGCTTTAAGCATAAAGAACATAACCAAGATCTACGGCAAAAAGAAGGCCGCAGACCATGTCTCTTTTGACATAAACGAAGGCGAGATCTTCGGTTTCTTAGGTCCCAACGGCGCGGGAAAGACCACGGTCATTAAGAGCATCCTGGGCTTCATCTTCCCCGATGAAGGCGAAGTCTTTATCAACGGTTACGATACAAAAAAGCATTACGAAAAGGCAATGGCATCAGTCGGAGGCATCGTCGAAAACCCCGAGATGTATCTCAACCTTTCAGCGCGCAAGAACATCGAGATGTACGCAAGACTTCACGGCAACATTTCGAAAGAGCGCATCGACGAAGTCATCAATGAGGTAGGCCTTTCTGGCAGATCGAAGGACCCCATCAAAAAGTATTCGCTCGGCATGAAGCAGAGGATCGGACTTGCGCAGGCAATGGTCCACAAGCCCAAGCTCCTCATACTCGACGAACCCACGAACGGTCTTGATCCTACCGGCATCCATCAGCTCCGTGATGTCCTTAAAAAGTATGCTCACGAACAGGGCGGCGCGGTAATGGTATCAAGCCACATTCTCTCTGAGATGCAGCTTCTGTGCGACCGTGTCGGCATCATCAACAACGGAAAGCTGATAAAGGTATGCACCATGGAAGAGCTCGAGAAGATGAACTCTTCTTCCAGATACATACTCAAAGTATCTGATGCACAGAAAACAAAAGAACTTCTTTCCGGTAATGAGAAAGTCTCTGAGATCGAAGTAAAAGACAACATCATAAATGCCGGCATCGATGAGGAAAACATTGCTTCCATCGTAAGACTTCTCGTCACCGGAGGCGTTGACATAAGTGAAGTTAAGAAAAACGAATCGTCTCTGGAAGAAGTCTTCCTGCAGGTCACGGGAGGAGGGATCAACGTTGGGTAAGATAAGAGCACTATATACAAATGAGATGATAAAGATCTCAAGGCGTCCGTCGGTAATAATCGTGGCGGCGGCAACCTTCATAATCGCGCTTGCCTTCCCTTTCCTGATGCGCGTCATCTATAACAATGATCTCGGCATGACGGAAAACTATAATACCCGCGAGCGCTTTGAGCAGAATCTCAGCGAGTCAAAAGCCGAGCTTGCAAACCACAGCTATACCACGGCAAAAGAAAACGTGACTATAGAAGCAGGCGGCAAGGAAAAGACAGTAGCCATGACAAAATATTCGGGCAACGATTTTGTCTATCATCTGGCAAACAAGACCGTCTATGAGGACATACTCAAAAACTATGATTTTGAAAAATTCCCCATCAACTGGAACTGGCTTGCCATGAGATCCATGTCAGCTTACCGCTCCGCGACAGAACGTCTCTTCACCATGGAAACTACCGAATTTGAAGAAAGAGATGCCGAATGGCTCGATATGTTTGAAAAGGTTTCTTCCGCGCGCGACAGCTTCAGGACAGCCATGTTAAAGCATGAATATGAGCCATTATGTAAAGGATTCGAGACCTTAAACAGTCTTGGCATTAATGATGAGACTCATTCACCTGACATCATCAGACGTCTTTCAACCACTGATCCTGAAGGCAAGCTGGAATACACTGCAGCTTCACTCCTCATGGGTTATCTCGAAGACAGAGATACAAATCAGAAGATCCTCGACTCCGGGCTTGAAGACTCAATGTCTCTTCCCCGCATCGTTACAGATGAGCGCAGGGAGATCCTCAAGAACAGCAATCTGATCCTTGAGTATAAGTTCAATAAACACAACACATACAGTGAGGCAAGCATGATTGCCATCATGGCTGACTACTACTCGGAGCAGGTCGCAAGATACGGTCTCGTCATCCTGCTTGTCCTGATAGCCGGAAGCAGCGTCTCACAGGAACTCGCGACAGGTTCGATCAAGTCACTTATAATCGCACCCGTAAAGCGCTGGAAGATATTCACGGCAAAGCTGCTTTCGATAATCTCATGGATGCTCGCGGCATCGATCCTGCTCGCCCTGTTTGCGATAATCGGTACAGGCATAGCCTTCGGGTTTGAAAACCTCCCGCCGTACCTGTATGTATCGGGCGGAAACGTTGTCGAAATGCCTTTCGTATTCGCCATGATCCTTATCACTCTGGTACAGAGCATCCCGGCATTCTTCTATGCGTTTGCAGCCTTCATGATCTCCTGCTTCACCAAGAACACAGGCGTATCCGTAGGCGTTTCGATCGGACTTCTCCTGTTCCACGAAGTCCCTACTATCCTTCAGTCTTCTGAGGTTCCACAGAGATTCCTTGATTTCACGCCCGTTGCAAACATGGACCTGGTCGAAAAGGTTTTCCCCTATATCAACCTGATGGTCTCAATGGATGAAATGGAGATCAATCTCTTCTCGGGTTATGGATTCAACAATCCGCTGTGGTCGATGGTGCTCTACAATGTCGTGCTGGCTTTTACGGTACTGCTGATAGCGTTCGAGGAGTTTACGAAAAAAGACATCGCATGACATCCATTCTGCTCGCTAAGGTCCTCCGCGCTTCGCTTGTGCGGAAATCGCTCGAAAAATGTTGTCATGCTCCATATGAATAATATGGATTTTAAAAGCCCGCTTCACGAAAGCGGGCTTTATTTATTTCTGATAAAGATACAAAACGTACTTGTCGTTGAACACTATCTTATTGCCGTGCCTTAGGACCGCGTCGCGGACTCCGTTAAAGAACGGTTCCCTGCTCTCATCCGTTATGGCGATATGAGTCGAATGCGTGCCGAGATACTCGTTGTGTTCGTCAGCGGTGTATTCCCTTCTGCCGGGCCAGAACTTCTGCTCGATGAACTTAAGGCCGTAGTTACTTCCGTTCATGTAATCGAAATGCTGGTCGTAGGGCTGGTTAGTGACGAAGCACTTCTCATAGACCTCCTGGATCTCGTCATAGAGCTCCGGATTGTCCGACTGGTATTCGGATACCATCAGGCACATCGCGAGGTATCCGCCGTCCTTCAGAAGGTCATATACGCGGCTGTAGGCAACGTCTTCCTTTATCCACTGGATCGTTGCCGCCGAAAAGATCAGATCAAACTTTTTGTCTGCGAAATCGTATGTCTCAAAGTCCGCATTTACTATGCTGAAATTCGGGTACGAGGAATACTTTTCGCGCATCTTGTCAGCGAGGTGCGAACCTAATTCTATGGCAAGATAATCCGCTCCGCTCTTGATCGCAAAATCAGATGCCTGCCCCGTTCCGGGGCCTATCTCAAGGCAGCTCTTGCCGGGACCCAGGCCCGTAGTCTTAATGATGTGATCGAAAAGCTGAGGGTTATAGCGCACCCTCCATTTATCGAACTTCTCGGGGATCGAATCGAATACGAGTCTCTTGTCTTTGGCCATTACAGATACTCCTGTTCCTCGTGCGAAGCAAGCCTGTCTCCCTCATATCTGAACTTCATCGTGAAGAATCTGCGGGGCGTGCGCTTAAAGAGATAATCAAACATTATCTTATCGCCTTCCCAAACCGGGAGGTCATTTATCTTATCGAGTGCCACCCATGAGAGTTCACCCTCATCGCAGGCTTTCTCAGGCACCTCAAATCCTTCCGGAACGGATGCCGTGAAGACGTGCATGTATTCACTCTCATATTCGGATGAAAGGAACGTCACAAGGCCCCTGTACTCGAAATCTGTAAGGTCCTCACGCTTAATCCCGCTCTCTTCCCTGAGTTCTCTCAAAGCACATTCCTCGGGCGTCTCGTCAGTCTCAAAATGACCTCCGATGCCAAGCCACTTATCGAGGTTCATGTCTCCCTTGCGCGTCTTGCGAATGAAGAGACAGTAATCCCCGCGGGTTATGTATATGAGTGTGGTGAGATTTGAAAGACGCATGACGGGCGCCGATTTAAAGGCTTATCAGAGAGCCTGTTCCGCGGTCTGTCCTTCCGTCTCAAGCTCGCCGTTGGCAAGTGCGATACGGTAGTTTACGCGGTAGATGATGTAAGAAGAAACGTCGACCTTGAAGGTCTCGCAGAGTGCACACCACTTGTCTGCCAGAGTAACGAGAACGCTCTCACGGTATCTGGGAGGCATTATGGTGAGCGGGAACATATGCTTGCTGATGATGTCCTTCTCAACTTCGTTAAGACCGAAATCCCTGTCGGCATTGAGCATAGCCTTACGGGGATGTGTGAAGCCGTGGATGTTGTGGCCGGGAACGGTCTTGTCGTGCCAGTCGTAAAGGAAATAGTCGTGGAGCAGGGCTGCTCTTACGAGGCTGTCCTTGTCGAACTTGAGCTTGAACATCTTCTCGAGATACTGGGCCATGAGCAGTGAGTATTTTGCAACTGAAACGCAGTGTTCAAACACGGTCGTATTGCCGTGCTGGGTAAAGTTCTTCATTTGATGAGCTTTGGGATCTAAAAGTATATCACGGCCACGGGTTAACAATTCCTTGGCCAGCTTATATTCAGTAATTTGCTTAGGTATTGAACTCAACTGCTTACTTTTGCCCTTTCAGATATCAAGGTCATTATAATGCATCTTGATTTCATTTGCACCACAAATATGTATAAATCACATATCTTTTAGCAGGGCACTCAGTGTGCATGTCGCTTCATGCTAACTACAGCTGATATTTGTGCCTTATCCTTAAGTCCCACCAGATCTTCCAGGTGTCCGTAAACATCTTCCAGACATCCTTGAACTTGATCCTTCCGAAGGACTCTCCCCTTGTGAAATTGAGCTCTACGGGCATCTCAACGAGCTTTGCGCCGCACTTGTTTGCAAGTGCCAGGAGCTCGATGTCGAAAGCAAAACCGTCGACCTTGCGAAGCGGAGCGAGCTTTCTTATCAGGTCGCCCCTGTAAAGCTTGATTCCGGTCTGTGTGTCATGGCACTTAAGTCCGAAAAGGACCTTGAGCATGATGTAATAGCACAGCGAAAAGACCTTGCGTGCGAACGGGTATTCAAGCTTGGAATCCTTATGCATCTTAGAGCCGATGACGATGTCTGCACCGGTAGCGAGCATTTCCTTTACGTAGCCTTCGAACATGTCGGGATTGAGATCCAGGTCGGCATCAAGGAATCCCACGATGTCGCCACGGCTGTTGTTGATGCCCCAGGTGACAGCTCCGCCCTTGCCGCGGTTAACTTCGTAGCCGCAGTCCCTTATGTGGGGATTCTCAGAAGCAGCACGGGCAACTTCCGCGCCGGTGTTGTCCTTGCTGCCGTCATTGACCGCGACGATCTCATAATCCGGAGTGATACGGGAGACCGACTTGTCGATAACTGCCAGGTTGTCATAGATATGCTCGCCTTCGTTATAGGCCGGCACTACGATACTTAACATTGCCACCTCTTAAACTGGTATCAGAAACGGCCGCCGCCGCCACCGGAGAAGCCGCCTCCTCCGCCGCCACCGCCGCCGGAGGAACCGCCACCGCCGCCGCCCGAAGACGACGATTCGATGCGTACGACAGTCTGTCTCAGGAACGTGTCACTGCCTGCAACGGCCGTGGGTGCACTGATTCTGTAATATGAAGCTGCGGGAGCCGGATCGAGCTTTCTCGAAGGCGTAGCAAGCTTTGTGATGATCATTGCAAGAATGACCGGGATGATCATGGTGAAGAATACGATCGCGCCGTAACCCTTATAGCTGTAATCGTTAAGGCTTTTCAGGATGTTGCTGATCGCCGTTGCATACTCGCCCCTGCCCAGATACTCCTTGTTTTTGTAAAAGAGTCCCTGACACTCATCATTGCTTACCGCGAAGTGAGCGGTACCATATGTGTAGAGCCAGAAGAAACGCTGGCCGTCCTCATCGATCGTGAGGTCCACGAGGATGCAGATGCCTGAGTTGTTCTGAAGCGGAACGGTGTTGACGTTCTTCATGTAGTAGTCTTCCGCGAACTTCTTGCAGCTGTCATCGTCGTTTCCGTATCCTCTGCCCTTGTCGCGTGTGGTTACGACGACAACGTTGATGTCCTTATCTCTCGAAAGGTTTTTGACAAGGCCTTCAATGTATGTCTCCTGTGATTTCGTGAAGATGTTGGCAGAGTCATCGATCTTGACCCTCTTTGCGGGAGATAGGTTCATGAAGATATAGAAGACAATGGCCAGGATGACGATCACCAGAAGGCCGATCGCAACACCTATGGAAGCGCCGCTGAGCTCGCTCCAGATGGATATTTTCTGATTGTTTCTCTTTGTATTCGCACTCATCCCCAGATACCTCTCATGAAAATGCCAAGTATCAGCCTGGCAATGACTGCTGCGATCGCAAGCGCGATAAAGAAGAATCCTGTCTTCTTAACGGTGCTGACGGGCACCTTGCCTGCGACCTCACCGGTCTGGCCGTTCATTGCGAAATAGTACATCTTGTTGTGGTACTTATATGCCATGAACCATACGGGAAGCAGCGCGTAATTCGCAGCCATCGAAGTGATCGTGCTGCGGTTCTTCGTGATCCTGTGATGGTCGTACTTCTTGCCGATGGAGTCCTTGATTACGGCATCCATGCCGGCGATTCCCCTGTCGGTCGCACGCTTTGCGAGCGTCTGCGCGTCCTGGTCGTACCTGTCGGCATAAAAGCCCGGGATATAGTTGTAATCGTAAGGGATCAGCTTATCGAATTCGAACGGCTCGATGGCTTCCATGAGCTTGTCGTCGATCCTCGTCTCACCGTCAAGCGGGATGTTCTTCCACTCGACTTCGCCCTTTCTGGTTACGGAGTAATACCTTGTCGTACGGTATTCACCCGAATAAGAAACATCCTCCGCGGAAGCCTCCACGTCGATGTAAGACTTGATGTTGAAAAGCCAGAACGGAACATAAAGGCCCGTGAGCTTTGTGATGTTCTGCTTTGAAACGAATCCGAACGGTGTCCACTTACCGCCGCCTGCCCATTTCATGAAAGCGGCCTCAGCCTTTTTGCGGGATACCTTGAACGGGATCATGTACTGGGGCTTAAACTCGTTTGTAAGTCTCTGTCCGACGAGCGCCGGCGATCCGCAGAACGCGCAGAACGTAGCTGATGTGTTCTTGTCGGTAACGACTCTCGCGCCGCACGCGTTGCATATGAACTCGACCTGATCACCCTGATTGGGATCAGGAGCGCCTGACTGAGCCTGTTCAGAAGGTCCGATCGCCTCCGAAACTTCCGTGGAAACTTCTTCCGCGGGCTGTGTCTGAACCGTTTCGGGTGCAGCCGTCTCCATCTCAGGAGCCTCAGGCTGCTGTGCCTTAACCTGTGCTTCATCAGCAGTCAGCTCAGTGACCTTATCCTCGAAAAGAGACGGGTCGAACGTCGCTCCGCAGAAATCACAAACCAGTTTCTGCGATTCAGGATCGAACTTTAGGTTGCTGCCGCAATTCGGGCATTTAATCGTGTCTGCCATATATCTATCCCCTTAGTGCAGTGCTCTTATTTGGTAAGCTCCGAATCAGCCATGAGCACTGCCCTGGCCAGCTGATCCGCGCAGGAGGTATCCTTGAAACCGCAGGTGTTGCCAGCGAGTTTGCCTGCTATCTCGGCTGCCGTCATGCCTTCGCAGAGCTTTCCGACTGCCTTGAGATTGCCGTTGCATCCGCCGTCAAAATGAATGTTAGTGACATGCGAAGTCTCATCGATGTCAAATTCAAGATTGAAGGGGCATACCCCTATCGGTCTGTATTTGTAATGCATCATTAAGCCTCCAAATCTAAAAATACCATATAAATAAGCTTTTTAACACTCCGCGAGGGCCTTGAGGGTCATGCCGTAGCCCTGTTCCTCATGCGGATAACGTACATCCCTGTATGTCACTCCGCGCCTTTCATCGATAAGCTTTACAATGTGTTCGGCGAAGAAAGGATTCTTTGCAAGGACCGGGCCGATCAGGCTGATGCCGAAAAGGTTGTCCTTTCTGACTCCGTCTGCCTCATAAGGGATCTGGCCGATGGTCTTGGCTACCTTGAATGTGTATCCGTCAAAACCTTCGATGACGTCGCACTTGTTTATGAATCCGACAAAGGACTTGTTAAAGTCTGCCGAGCTCTCGATCGCATCTCCCGTGAACCTGGTCTTGATCTCTTCTTTGACGTCAAATCCGAAAAAGCCCAGTCCATCGGTCTTTATGCCGTTTAATGAAGTTATCGAATTACCGAGCATTCCCCAGGCATTTCCCGTGAAAAGGATGGGGGTTCCCGTGGCTGCTGCGATCTTTAATCCTGCTTCAAACTTTTTCAGGTGCTGCACTGCCGCAAAGCGCCTTGATTCGGTTCCGGAGCCGCAGTAGATGAAGTCAAAACCCTCAAAAGAAATGTCTTCATCGGTTATGGTCTTTCTTACGACCTCAACGTCAAAGCCCTGGTCTTGCAGGCGTTTCTCCATTATCCTCACGTTGCCGTTGTCACCGTAGAGGTTCATGAAATCGTAGTACAGATAGAGTATCGATGCCTTCATGAGAGCTCCTTTCTCTTAACGAGCGAAAGGATCTTCTCCTTGTCGGAGAAGCATGTTATCACGTAAAGGTAATCAGTCTGGTTGCCGGCATAAAGAGATGCCTCAAGAACTGTCTCGAAAAGCTCTGTCTTCTCTTTTGCAATTCCCGCCGCCTCGAAACGCACTGCAAGGTCATTGCAGTATTTGCCCGCGAGGATTATCTTTCCGACATTATCGCGGTTCAGCTTCTCGAAATCGATGTCCCAGAGCCATGAGGAATCCGAAGTGAAATACTTGCGGCTTATCGCATCGACTATGAACATGACATTGACCTTCCTGGGGTCCTTGACGACCACGTCGATGGAACGGTCGTAGGATATCGAGTTCTCATGTTTTGAAAGAAGGAGCCTTCCCTCACACTTATTGAGCGTAAAATCAACGATTCGTCCGGACTTCAGGATATAGCCTCCGAGGGCCTTTGCGGCTGTCTCTTTCGGAATGCCGGCAAGGTCGGCTGCCGCAAACGCGGCAAGTGTGTTGTAGCAGTGGTAGATGCCGTTGAAAGTAAGCGGGATCTTATACTTGCCGTCGATCACTATCTTGCCTTCTTCAAGGTCTACGCCCGTCAGAGACCAGCGTGTGTCAGGCCTTGCAAAACCGCAGGAAGTGCAGCGGTATTTGCCGATATGGTTGTAATGGTAGTACTCGTATTCCATCGGCTTCATGCAGATGGGGCAGTACTTTCCGTCGTTGTAGATGCTGTCGTTAACAGTCGTATCGCCTTCAAGGTGATCGGCACCGAAATAGAGCGTGCCTTTCCTGCCAGCTCCGAACTTGGATACGAGCGGATCGTCAGCGTTAAGGACAAGCATCATGTCATCGTGGAGACCGCGCCTGATTATGTCGTAGATCCACTCCGGATGGCCGTTCCTGGTCATCTGGTCGCGGTAGAGATTAGTGATTATGAGACATCTCGGATGGAAGAATTTGAACGTTCTTCTCATGTATCTTTCGTCCGATTCAAGGAGGACCGCGTCGCTCCTGATCTTTCCGCCGAGTGTCGCGTCATTTAAAAGGAATGTCGTGACGCCCTCGGTCTGATTGCTGCCCTCTTTGTTATAGGCAACTTTCATTCCGCCCTCGCGGAGGACGTGCGCGATCATCTCGACCGTGGAAGTCTTTCCGTTGGATCCTGTTACCGCGATAACGGTATCGGGATACTGAAGGTGTGAAAGAATGTCAGGGTAAAGCTTGAGCGCGATCTTTCCGGGCCAGCTCGAACCGCGGCCCATAAGGCCCGCCAGGAACCTTAAGATCTTGCATATGATAATTGTAAAAACCAACCGAATCTTCATTGCGCCCACGATTATACACCAAACACCCGTTTCTTTGCTCGTGCATATTATATAAATAATAAAAAGACCGGTAAATACCGGCCTTATTCTTCCCTGAACGTAATGCTGGAAGGGATCTGAGGATCCTTATATTCCTTTTTGGTGAGATCCGTCACCGTCTTCGTCCTCAAGACCGCATTTCCTTCCATGTCATCCGTAAAATAGAACATCATGCCGAAGGATGCGGGATCATAGCCGGAAACGTCAAAGTCCTTCACAAAGTAATACGGCACGGTACTGCCGTCCCTGTATGTCATGTATCTTCCTTTCGAAAGCATGACGCGGGTGATCTTTTTCGGGTTTTCCTTATCCCAGGTAAACATGTATACATTAAGCTGTCTGCCTGCCAGAACATCAGGCGTCACCGGAGTGATCCAAAGATCAATGGTCTTCTTTTCACTGTCGTATCTGATGCCGGTTACCACCGTATCGCCGTTAAGCTCACGCGAACCCGTATCAGGCGAAAGATCAAACGCCGCGCTGTCAACGACTTTTCCAGACCGCTCATCGAAAACAACGATGTTGAAGCCCGCGGAATCCATTGCATATTCCTTCCTGCCTATTACGACGGAAGCAACGCTGTCAGATGACGCGATCTCGCAGGCGGCATCACCAAGCTTAACGTTCAGAACTGTCAGACCTTCACCCGTCTTGACCTCCCTGACTCCGCTCCCCTTAACGGCGCAGTACGAAGTCTGACTGCTTTCGGGCAGATTCAGGTCAAGCCCCAACAGGCCGAAAGAATCCCTGACCTTCTGAGACAGTCCCTTTGATGCATTTCCTTTTACCGCAACCAGGATGCTGACATCTTCAAGTTCCGAAATGGCCTTCAGATAAGACGGAAGGTCACTGAACCTGATGACGGATCTTGAATCCGTATTCTCAAAGAAAACGTGCTCTTCGCCTTTTGAATCCGTTGCGGTAAGCTTCAGTCTTCCGGAGAAACAGTCCCTGAAAGAAAGACCTGCATCAAAGATACCCTTCCAGTTCTTTTCGGAGTCGAGTTCAAAGTCCGCTGTTCCTTTGCTGTTTCCCGATGCGTCAAAGAACTCGCCTTTGACCTTGTCGATCACAATGCCGCTTCTTTCGGTTCCCCAGAAACTGACCTCAAGCCTGCCGGATTCTTTGTATTCGCAGGACATTTCAAGATAACCAAGGTTCTCTAAGATCGACTTGGCCAGCGGATCAAATTTTGCTATGTCTTTGAAGAACTTACTGGATTTAGTAAGCTCTTCTTCCAAAGTCTCGCGGCCGAAACTTTCGTATAGAGTGGGGCTGTCTGAAAACAGATTCGTTCCGAGTCCCAAACGGTTTCCGTTGATCGTGGCTCCCATCGCAGCCAGTGTCGTCGGGAACATGTCGAACGTCGTATATTCCCTGTGTCTGTCATTCACGGGCTTGACCGCGGAATTGATTATGTTCGTATAAGTCCGCCTCTCATATGATGGATCAACGCCGTTGCAGTAATTGGAGTCCATCGTGGTGTGATCACCCGAGAGTATTATCGTCGTATTCTCATAGAAATCCTGTTGCTTCAGCCACCTGATGAACTCACTGACCTGCCTCGACGAACATGCCATGACATTCGAATACTGCGTGTCGAATTCGTTTTTGCAGAGATTGCAGACATATCCGTCCTCGAAATGCGTGTCAGCGGTAAGGATGGTCAACGCAAAAGGCTTGTCTGAAGACGCCATGTCCTTAACTTTTGTTTTCGCAAACTCAAAGAGCTTTTGGTCCTCAAATCCCCACCAGACCTTGTAGCCTTTTGGAATGTATCTGTTCGCGGCGGCAAAGTCATAATCGAAAAAGTCCTCAATGCCGTGAGTCTTCAGATAAACTTCCCTGCTTCCGAACGTAACGGGTGATCCGCACATGAAAGCCTGGTTGTAACCCTCGTCCTTCAAAATGTCTCCCAAAGTCCTGATGCCGGGATAGAAAGTATCGGCATACGTGGTCGCGGCATTAGTCTTTCCGCCAGCAATCGGGATGCCTGCAGTCTGCGCAACAATGCCGCTCATCGTGTAAGTCGCGCCCGTGATGACGTGTCCGCCGTTTATCTTTTCGCGGCTGCCTTCAAAGCACTCACCGTCTGATGTAACCAGTTCGCGCAGTTCCGGTATGACATCTTTTTCGAAGTCACCGCCGTGCGCTTTGTCTGTGAACGTGGTCTCCATCGACTCAAGGTATATATAGATCAGATTCCGTTTCTTGCCCGTAAACTTAACGTTGTCTTTGCTTGGAGCAACATAGTGGTTGTCCATGAAATCGGATGTGCTGCTCTGTGAACGGATATACCTGATCATCCCGTACCGTCTGTCTGCTCTTACAAGCTGGATGACAGATACGGCAGCAGCAGCGATAATGAGAAGCGCGGCAAGTATCTTACGTGCCTTTTCTTTATCCTTTTTGCGAAGCACTGAAGACAAGACCGCAAATATGGCAGCCACTGCAACAGCCGGAACAAGAACCTTCAGAATGAAAGCATTGATCACGTTTCCCGCCGTTCCTTCAAGCGGAGAACTCAAGTAGAAAACGATCTCGTCGAACGTGATGTCATGCCAGTAACTTAAAGTCCAAGTAACAAGCGCAGCAATAAAGAACAGCAGCAAGAATGCCGCTGTCTCCAAAACGATCACTGCCGCTGAACGCTTCTTATCCTTCATTGGCCTGCTTTACGATCTCCTCATAAGATACTGCCCTGATCACGCGGAAGTTCTTTTCGATATAATCAGTCTTCGCGAATTCGCTTTCAAACATAAAAACCTCACAGTTCAAGCTTCATGAACACATCAGCCATCTCATTGGAGTTATATTTCTCCGTGTCCTTAAACCCGAATTTCTCATACAGATCATGAGCAACTTTGTACTTTTTCATCGAATCAAGAACGACGCTCTTGTAGCCGCGCGCACGTGCCGCTCCGACCGCCTCGGTCATGAGACGTCCGCCCAGGCCTTTGCCCCTGTAGCTCTTATCAAGATACAAAGACTTAAGCTCTGCCGTGGTATCATCGATCTTCTTCAGAGCAACGGTTCCAACGACATTGCCGTGGTCCACAACGCAGTAGAACACTTCAAATGAGTTCTCAATGTCGTTATAGAAGCTGTGCCTTCCCGCAGGCTCGAACTTCTTACCGAGCTCATCAAAACACTTGTCCGTAAACTCAAATACGTTCTGCTTTAATGAAGGTTCGTAAGAAACCATCTCGATGCCGATCTGCTCTTTCTTCGTGATCTCAAAACCTTCAGCAAGATATAGCCTGACCGCTTCTTCATTCCATTCCGCAACATGGATCACAGCCTCATCAAAACCATTCGAAGCGATGCGGTTCATCGCCCAGATCAGGATCTTCCTGCCGTATCCTTTGCGCCTGTAGGACTCATTTATGAAAAGATCATCTATCTCGCTTCCGATGCAGGAAACCGATCCTATCAGTTCATCACCTTCAGTCAGGAGATTGATCTCATCAGCTTTCGAAAGGATCGCCCTGTCATCTGCGTACCAGTCGTAAGGCCTGATATCCAGAGCCTTTCGCATCGGTCGGAAAGCAGCATTATAAAGGCCCTTATACTGCCCCAAATACTTTTCACCAAACGGAATGCATTCGATCTCGTTTTTGGGGATGTCTTTGCACCCGCGTCTCATCTCATAAACTATGAACATAACATCACTTCTTTTTCTTTGCTTTAGGCGCCGGGAGTTCGGGATACATCGCATCGAAAAGATCTCTCAAGAACTCCTTGTTCTCCAGATCATCGACCATGAGCATCTCCTTTGCGCCCTCATAAGGGAGTTCCATTTCAGCCAGCGGCATGAGTTCACGCGCGCCCTTTGTATCTTTAACGAGGAACCTGTCGTCGTAGATTCCTCCGATGACTTTTCCGTGGTAGTAGATTATGTATTCGCTCATCATGGCACGGTAAGAAACATCGTCCAGGAGTGAGAGCTGCTCAAGAATGAAATCCAGATAACTTTTGCTCGATGCCATATCAGTGTCCCTCGTCTTTCACATCGTAAGGTCTATCCCACGAGCCGATCTCGATAAGGTTGCCTTCAGGGTCTGCGATGTAGCATGTCCTCTGGCCCCAAGGCTCAGTTGTCGGTTCCAGGATCGGCGTTGCACCCTGTGAGATTACGCGCTTAAAAGTCTCATCGACTTCTGAGAAAGTATCGACATAGAGCGCCATCTCAAAGTGCCCGTTGGGTCCTTTCAGATACTCGTACTTCCGACCAGTCATGGCCTCAAAATCCTTGCGGCCATACAGCAGGAACAAAGTGCCGTCTTTTACGAGATACACGTTGCTCGTGCTCTCGTCCTCCTTTATCTCAAAGCCCAGAACGTCCCTGTAGAAACGTATCATCTTTGGCATATCTTCAACTAACAAACCGAAACCGTCCAGTCTCATCTTTTAAAGCTCCTTTTCAAGATACCCGGCCGTGAATGAGAAGAAATCAAACTTTTTCGTGCAGGTATGGATGAATCCGTGATCCTCATACCACTTGCGGAGGACCTTGTTCTCTTCAACGATCGAAAGCTTCATAACGGTGCAGCCGAGTTCCTTTGCACGTGCCTGTGCATCGTTCAGAAGCGCCTCTCCGATCCCACTGTGCCTGTATTCCGGAAGAACACAAAGACTTCCAAGCTCGCACTCGCCTTTGGAAGGCAGAGCAAGGTTATAGTAGCCTGCCATCTTACCGCCTTCGAAATAACCGTACATCGGGCGGTGCTGCTCATCCATCCAGGAAAGCACCTTTGCCTCGTCAGTTGCAAAAGCGGTAAAATATGGCGAATTTTCTGGCGTGATATTGAACTCCTCAGCCACCGTAAGAAAGCTCGTGCGTATTACGTTTACGCATTCGGGTATGTCTTCTTTCGTAATTGCTCTGATCATGTTATTTGATTCCGTATAATCCGAGAATGAACTGCGCGGACTTCTTGGCAAACGTACCGAAAGACTTCGGCCACTGGCCGTCGATCTTTCCGGTCTGTCCGTTGATTACTATCGTGTAAAGCCTGTTGTCGTAGAAGAAAGAATTGATCCAGACCGGTACGACAAGATACTTGTATTTCAGGTTGTAGTACTCCGTGGCCATCTGGATGCCCATGAGGAATTTGGATTCAACCTGCCTTAACGCCTGGTTCTTCAGGTAAGAATCCATCTCGCTGCCGATGCCGTTCCATGCTTCCGACAGACCGATGGAATAATGCTCGCAGGGGAATCCGGCCAGTGCGTCAGGCGTATAAGGCTTTGCCTCATTGGTCCTGTAATCCTTGATGACGTTCAAAAGCAGCTTATCCGTCGAAAGCTGCTTACTTGCACACACAGGGAAATCATCGACCTGATGCTGGAATCTTCCGCTCTTGAAAAGAACTCTGTTGTCCTCGTTATAGTGTCCCGTAAAGCGGTTGATCGTAAGAACGTCAAATGTAAAGAGCGGTACATATACACCATAGAACTTATTGAGCTGTGCGTCACGCGCAAGAAGCTCGGGAGCAAGGAACCTGTCCTTGATCCAGTCCTGGAAGATATACAGCGCGCGGTTTTCGGTGATGGCAAAAGGGATCACTCCGTTGGGTGCCATCATGTCCTTTTCGGGATCTGCTGCTTCCACGGTGGTCGAACCGCAGAAAGGGCAGAATCCTGACATCTGAATCTTGTTCTGGATGGTTGCACCGCCGCACTGTTTGCAGTGAACGACCTTGGCTTCCATGCCCCAGTCGTGGCTCGCCTTGTTCTGCGCGGAAAGAAAATCCATTTCCTCCACAGGGATCTTGGATACGAGCTCAGGTATTACTTCCTTATGTCCGCAGGACTGGCATGAAAGGCTGTTAAAGCCGGGATTGAATATCATTACGCCGCCGCAAGACGGGCATTTTCTTGTCTGTTCCATAAGATCACCCTCCTACATGCTTTCCGTAATCTGATCCCAACCGCATTTTATTATACAGTAGTAATGCCTTGTTCAGACATTCTACTTAACGTCAAAACTGCCGAGATACCTGATCTCGAGTTTTGTGTTTTCCTTAACCTTCAAAAGTTCTTCGTAGCTGCAGTCTGCACACTCGATAAGATAATTGTATTCACCCAGCTTTGTTTTCGCGGGACGGGTATTGAGCGCCACCAGTTTCATTTTCTTATCCATTTGGCTAAGAAGCTTCGGCAGTTCTTCCGCATCTCCTGACGCAACAAACACAAGCCTTGCAGCCTTTACCGTCGCCGCTTCCTGCTTCGACAGGACATAGAATCTCGTCTTGTTGCTGTCATTGTTCTGGATGCCGGGGGCCAGGATCTCAAGGTTATAGACATCCGCACATGCAGCCGAAGCGATAGCCGCGCAAGCTTTATCGTTCTTCTCAGCGACCGTCCTGGCGCCTTCCGCCGTGCTCGAAACCTCGATCACTTCAGCATTGGGAAGGTTCTTGCCAAGCCACTCCTTACCCTGCGTGATGCCCTGGGCGTGAGAATATACGGTCTTGATCTCATCAAGTTTTGTGCCCGGAAGCGCAAGGAGATTCTGGCTAATCGGAAGCTCCACCTCGCCTACTATGGATACACCCTGAGTGGAGATAAGTGTATCAACGTAATCCGTGACAGCACCGCCTATAGTGTTCTCCTGCGGGATAACCGCATACTCACATTCACCTTTGTTCAAGGCCTCAACGGTGTCGTTTACCGTCTTGTACGGCTTAAACCCGTCCTTCTTCGAAAAGAAGACTCCGCAGGCTTCCTGCGTGTACGTTCCCTCAGGTCCCAGATAGGCAACCGTCGCCTTCTCATAGTCGATGCTGACAGGAACCTGCTTGTACTGCTTCCTGCCGCAGCCGGCAAATGAAAGCATCAATGCAATGATCAGTATTACGGATAGTGTTTTTTCTTTTCTCATCATTTGATCTCAAACTCACAGACTATTTCATGTTTTTCAATTCTGTACATACCCGGCGTAAGATCCCCGTAAGGCGAAAGATCGCATTTCATGTCTATATCCTTACCGCCCTCAACTTCATATGCGATATCGTGAAATGCTATGGGTTCTTTCGGAGGGATCGTATACCACACTCCGTCAATCTTTTTTTGCAGAGTGAAATATTCAACGACAGTTCCCCCGACATGAGCGGTGTTTGTCATCTTAACCGTCGCGATCTTGTCCTGATAACTTACAAAGGATATGGCAAGGCCTGCCCTTTCGTTCCTGCCTTCACTTTCCTTACGGTAAAAACGCACATCCTTCTGGCCAAGATACCAGGCGTTCGGCATGCGAAGACCGCCGCGGTGATTGTCTGTTTCACCTGTGGTCTGGAAGGCCGGCACGAAATCATATTCTGCCTTGTAAACAGAGCCGTTCTTATCCAGCCAGTATCCGTTGCTGTATGTAAGAGAATAATCGTCAACCTCAATTCCGAAGCACGGGAACTTCAGCTCGGGGATCCCGTCGGAATCAACAGCATATGCTTTAAGTGCATTGATCCCTGATATGATCTTTTCTTTATCGTTCTTTTGGCTGATCCATTTGACCACGGTCTCATTGCCGTCAAAAAACAGCAGCGCCATATCGTTTCCGTCGGCAGGTGCATTCTCAAGGAGCTTGTGCGGCTGTTTCGGAGCGCAGCAGCATAAGAACAGCATCATAACTGTTAGGAGAAGAACAGATATCAGCTTTCTCATGTCAGTCACCTCCGTTTCACCAATTATACATTTGCAAACATCCGATTACACCTTTATTATCAGGTCAGGAGGTGCTGCTTTGTGGGTCTGATCAAGTGTCCTGACTGCGGAAACATGGTTTCAGAACGGGCCGAATCGTGCCCTTCATGCGGCTGCCCTGTCAGCTCCTTCAAACCTGATTTCAAAGTGCTCACCGCAGCCCTGCTCGGCTACCACCTTCTTAAGTGCATGGACCGCAAAGACCTGGTTCTTGCAGGCGACTGCGTTTTATCCGATCTGAAGGAAAGACTCAATACATCTTTTCCCGTTACTTTCATCGGCAGTGACAATCTTGATGAACAGGTCGCCAGGATCACCAACAAAGAATTCTCATTCCCTTATGTTTTCATAACGGCTGATTTCAGATACATGCTCGATTACCTGAAGTTCCCGCTCGCAAAACAGGACGGCAGGATCTACCAGCGCTACTACGATGAGAATGTTCTTCCCTGCAATTACGGGCCGAAGATAGAGATCTTTTCGGACAGCGAACAGCAGATCAATGAAATAACTCAGAAGATTTCCGTGCTTTTCGGCGAGCTTAAAACATACAGCATTCCTTTCAATGAAAATGATTGCCTGCAGTTTAATAACGGGATCGCTCAGATCGGTGAGACAAAGCTTCTCATAGACAGCATCGAGGCAAGACTTGCCCACAGGACCATCACGTTAAAACAGAGTCAGTGGGCATGTTCCAAAGACGCAACTGATGACATCAGATGTGATTCGATAAAGACATTAAGGCAGCTTCAGCTCGCCCAGTTCTGTCTGTATTTTGCAGCCATGAAGGATGAATGCAGCAGGCAGCTCGTGCTGTACGACTTCATTTTCAACAGTGCCGCAGCTGATGTTCCTTATCAGTCAAAAGAATACAAAACGCTTAAGAACCTGGTGCTCCAGGGCCAGTCTTTTGATGCGGCTCTGACAGAACAAGTCTTCCCTAACATCAGTCTTATTTATCACTCCCTGCCCAATGATCTGCTTAGCAGAACTCATGTGAATCTTGTCCGCGAAAGGGTTTACAAGATATTGGATCAGTATGAGACCACATGGAAGATCATCTGCGATTCATACGAGCTGCCCTGTGAACTCAATGTCCCTGACTGGGATTATTCAGGACTTTCAAACAACATGAGAAGCACAGACGGATTGGGATTCCTTATAGAATCACTCGTTGAGGATCACACCGCCAAGATCAGCGACCTGATCAGCGATTACGCGCAGCTCTTAGCTTACAGAGGCGAAGAAGGAAGAATGGAATCCGATCAGCGCTACGATGAATTTATGGAAATGCTTCACGAAAGAAGAGAACGAAGAAGAGACTTCACCAGAGGTGTCCTTAAAACGGCCGCAGGTGTCGCGCTCGGCAATAAGATCAGCGATAAGCTGAAGAATAAAGATTAACCGCGCGCCCCCAAAAGAAATGCAATTCCCTTGGCAGTCCTCATCGCAGGATCGGTAAAATGCCCGCCCTGATTCATCTCGAAAAGCACTTCGGTTCTTAAAGACTTATAGAGTTCGGCAATGGCTTTGGTGTTGTCTTCCACGGTCGCCATGACTTTGTTCTTAGTTTTAGCCTCACGGTCACCCAGAGACATATAGATCTTGGACGGATATGAAGTGAATTCATTCTCAAATGCAAAGTCTTTGAATCCCGGAAACCACAGTGAACCTGAGCAGCTTGCCGCACCGTTAAACATATCTGTCCTATAAAGTGACCAGAGCGCGAAAAGTCCCGCCATTGAATAACCTGCAATGTATGTTGCAGAAGGCTTTAATCCGTGTTCTTTCACAGTTCCAGTAATGATCTCTTCCGTCAGTCTTTTAAGATACAAGTCAGCTCCGCCTTCAAAACCGGGTTCTCCTTTAAACACGGCATCCGCCTTCCACGGAGCCAGGTCTTTATTCCATTCGGAACATGTAACGGCAAGCAGCGAATACGGCTGCACATCGAGAGCATCAAGTGCTTCTGTGACATGCTTCCACTCATCACCGAATGAGTTCATTACTATGAGAGGCGAAGACTCAGAACCCTTTTGAACAAACGTAATCGTGTCACTCATAAGATCTTACTTAAGCTCTTCTCATCGCATTCGAAATGCCGGCTGATCTGCTTGGCGATCTTCGCAAAAGATTCTTCAGGAGACTCTTTATATCTGCCTGTCACGAACTTATATCCCCACAGATATTCAGGAGGCGTCATGATGGCAACAGACCATCCGTATTCCTCGCCCTTCTTATTGAGCCTCGGCTTGAAATCCTTAACGATGAGATATGTCTGCATCTGAAGTTTGCTTAAGACACCTTCGAAATTCTTCTCTCCGCCTTTTCCGAATCCGGCCTTATCTTTCATCTCGTGCGTATAGAGCGAAGAAGCGCATCCGGCCTTCTCAAGATCAGATATCTTAACTTCCCACATGTCCATGCCTTCAGGCATGAAAAGATCCATCAGGAGCTTCTCACGGTACCCCGCTTTCCCATCCTGATAGAGCGCATCGAAATCGTATCCGTCACGGCGGTAATTTGCAAAATACGGAAACCATTTCTTTGATATGAAGCCTGCTTTGTTCCCGTAGAATTTGCCGTATGCGACCTTACCGGTGCGCGCAAGAATGCCTCTCCATTCCCACGGATCAACTTCACTGTCACCGCACCACCAGCATGAAGGAGATGTCATGTTCTCAACGGAAAACCCCTGAACGGAATTACTGAACAACGGCAGAAAACCCACGGACTCAATAACGTCCAGGAGTTCATCACTGCTGTGGATACAGCCTTCGTCGTCCCAGTCCAGGCCGTCCATGTACCATTCGCCGTTAATTACTTCCATCGGTCAGCACCTGATCATCAAACATTCAATGCTCTCTCATATACGGACTTAGTCTGGTTATCAAAGAGCACCCAGTATATCTCGTCGAACGCATCCGGGTGTTCACTAACAAATGACTTAACCGCATCGACTGCCACACGCGCTGCCTTATCGACAGGATATGCGAATGCGCCCGTTGAAATTGACGGGAATGCAATCGTTCTTATGCCTTTATCCACGGCGAGCTTCAATGAAGAAACATAGCACTGCGCAAGAGCCTTGTCTTCACCGTTATTTCCGCCGTGCCACCTCGGGCCGACGGTATGGATGACGTAGCTGCACGGAAGGTTATATGCTCCGGTTATCTTTGCTTCACCTATCCTGCATCCGCCAAGTGTCCTGCACTCTTCCTTGAGCTTCGGGCCTGCGGCATAATGGATCGCGCCGTCAACACCGCCGCCTCCGAGAAGGCTTTCGTTCGCGGCATTTACGATCGCTTCAACATTTGTGATCTTCGTTATATCTCCACGAATTGCGCTGATCATGACACACCTCACAAATATGCATATAAATTATTTTAGCATGCTTCAGAATCCTCGTTCTCAAGAAGGTGGAGTATTACATACAGCAGCTCCTTGCGCATGGCAAGTCCTTCTGATTCAGGATTGATTACGATCCCCGAGATCTCCTCATCTTCAAAGGCAAGCTCGATGACAGTCTTTATCGGTACGTCTTCTACTGCGTTCGTATCTACAAGTCCGCCAAGCTCATCAATATCAGTAAAGAGCGGGAACCACTTCTCCCCGCCTACTTCGACCAGGCAGCTGTGTCTTTCCGGATCGTAGTCCTCAGGGAAAACATCTTCGAGTTCTGCGTCCGGCGGCACACCCCAGACAATGTCAGTTGAATTCATCATGGGAACGGGAACCGTCCCGCCGTCATGGATGCGGTCAACGATCTGCGCAATAAGCAGGAACATGTCTTCAGGCTCATCCGACTTCAGAAAATCCTGTGCGGCTTCCTTGATGTAGATCTCGTTCAGTTCTTCGTCATTGGTCTTCATAACTGTCAGTCTCCTTTCCTGTGAGTGAAAATTGATCCCGCCGGTCTGAACGACGGGATCAATAGGAGGTAAAACGGGTAATTCCATCATTTAAGTCTAAGCACGTAACTTGGTCGGGTTTTATGTGCCGTACTCTTTATGGTGACTTCAGTATATCAGCTCCGAATAAGAGATATGGTCGATTAATAGGACAGTTTTGATGTCTCCTTTCGGTTCGATTGACTGGTCATTCACACGATGCTAAAATTACCTCAAGAAAGCACGGTCTGCAGAGACGGTTGCTTCTGAGTATTGGTTTTAAGAAAACCTCACCCTAGAATTCGTGGTCCTGGGTGAGGTTTTTACTTGCGCTTATATCTGGAGTCCAGATACGCAAATACTTTTAGCAACAGCAGGCCGTACCAACATCATTATACGCCAAATCAGAACATTTGTTTGTAAATTATGCGGACAATTTACTGGACGTAAACGATTGCCGTTTTCTTGAATGCGGATATCAGCATCAGAATGGCCGTATAGATGGCGCTGATGCAGTAGATGTATACCGGGATTATCACGTCATGCATGAATATGATGCACAGCAGCACGAGTATGATGTTTCCTACGCCCTGAGCCATATCGGTCTTCCAGCCGCGGTTATGGTCTTTCCTGTTGCCGACCGCACGCACTATATTCAGTCCTGCTCCAACAAGATGAGCACCTGCAATATAAAGGATCGTCATTACCTTGGCCTTGTCATAGACCGTTCCGGCGAAAATGCCCGCATCGAGCATTATGAGTCCTATCAGCAGGAACCATTTCCCGCCGACCATGTGCTGTGCGTGCGTCAGATAATAGATCAGATATTTAATGCCGTAGATGACGAGAGTAAATCCTACTCCTATCGCGATTATCTCGAGTGCATATTCAGGAGCCAGCATAAGGATAAGGGCACCCTGGATCGCAAAGAACGCACCAATGATGGTAAACACACGCTTAGTCTTTGTCATTGGCTGTTCCTCACGTGTTCTTCTACGAGTTTCCTGTAGTCTTTTATCCCGCGGAATCCCTTCTTTTTGTAATCGATCGAGAAACCCGCGAGTATGTTTCCGGACTTGAAAATCTTGTTTGTCACCATGCTCTTTTGAGAAAGTGCTGCGATGATGAACCTGCCGAGGAAAGTTTCGTCACGTTCCTCCGGCGCAGCGCTCTTATACTCCTGAACATAGGCATTAACATCAAAATCAGGGATCTCCATTCCCGAAAGTTCTTCGCCGAAAGCTTTCCAGTCAGCCGACGCATCACCCTGCCTTTTGGTAATGATAGTCATTATCCTTTCAATATAAGGAGCAGCTGTTTCTTCATCGTAAGTATTCTTTTCGAAGACCGCGTTCTCTCCTCTTAAGTACTTCATCGCATATATCATCTGGCAGAAAGCATGGCGGTAATCCGACGGATTATCCTTCAGGCATTCCCTGTAGTTGTCCCATGCGGGAAGATACTTGTATCTGATGAAGCTGTAGTCAGGCAAATGCCCTGCATGACCGTGACCGAGATTCAAGATGTTGGTCTCGCTCGGATTAAATACCGTGCTGTTATAGACGGAATTCTCAATGTCATCTGAAGCGCCCGGGCTGTGCTTGAACGTCAGTTTTTTCGTTTCACCGTCAGGCATTATCTCGTAGAAATCATTGGTCGTATTGTTGATGACAAGAGAAGGCGTGCCCGCAAAATTCTGATGAGCCCACGTGTCAGCCAAAACATGCATCGCTATGCCTGCGGCCTGAATACTCTTTCCCTTTGCAAGATCGACCGTGTCTTTCACAAGATCACCGTTAGGTCCGCAGATGAGTCTGTACTTGTTCTTATATGTTTTGGTTGCCCACCTGACTTCAGCGAAAAGATCCTTCGGCAGGAAATGGAAAGAAGACCATATCCTGGTGATATCCTGAAGCCCGACGGCATCCGCCCTGGTGTCAACGAGCTCAGCCTGTGACTGCGAAGTTGCGGCATGTACGGTGGCGGAAACGGATTTCAAAAACGTCTTGGTGCAGCAATCAACGAACTGATCACTGTAGCAAAGAGCCAGTGCCTCTTCGTGGGAGTAACCGGCGATATACGCTGCACAATAAGTTGCATAGTAGTGAAAATCCGCCTGCAAACTACTTACTCCCTTCTTCTGCTTTTGCCCTGAAACGCCTTACATATATGGCCGCCATAAATACCTCAAATGAAACGACCAGAGAAGTAAGCTCCATGATGAGATTTGCATAGCTGTCGAAAAAATCCCGCTCTGCTGACAGCACAGCATCGATTTCGACGGCTACGGAAATGACCGAAACTATGATCATGAGCACCAGAAAGACCAGATAAGCCTTTCCCGCTTTCTTTCCTTCGCC
Source organism: Clostridiales bacterium (assembly GCA_017509205.1). Classification (GTDB taxonomy): domain Bacteria; phylum Bacillota; class Clostridia; order Saccharofermentanales; family Saccharofermentanaceae; genus Saccharofermentans. Next base: position 41,799 of record JAFWQF010000111.1, read on the forward strand.
TTCCCTGCGCGCACGGATTCCCACAAATATTCGCAGCAGTACGTCGACCGACACTAAGATGACGGCAATTATGACTGCAAATAGCATTCCCACTGATCCGAGATCCTCTTCTTCAGATGCAGTGAAGAGCGGTATTCTGAACGCAAACGTCCCGAGCAGCTTTATGATGCTCCATATGCCGAACACCATTACACCCGTCCCCAAAACAACGAGCGTGCTCGATTCCCTTCTGTATCTGAGTGATCCCGGATCGTTTTTCAGGATGTCCGTGTTTTCCAAGTGTTTTCTCCTAAAAACAATTCTGTCTGAATTATACTTCTACAGCTCTTAACAGTCCTGTGTGAACCTGCAGTCAGGGAAGCCCGCGCAGCCCCAGAACTCACCGAATTTGCCGTTTCTCTTCTTCATGATGTTTCCGCAAAGAGGACATGTTCTCATCTGTTTGACCGCATCACAAGGGTTTTCTATCTCATGCTTAAGACAGTCGTAAACCTGCTTGTTGATATGGCAGTCCGCAAGCGCACGGTGCGCACCTTCATAAGAGACACCGTAATGATCTGCCAAAGATCCCAGAGCATGGCTGTAAAGATCAGGAAGGTATTTTCTTGAAAGGGCCAGCGTATCGACATAATCGTTGGTGATCTGTTTTCCGTAATAACGCACGGCATCGCGCTGGATGAATCCGAGATCGAACCGCCTGATGTTGTGGCCGACCAGGACACTGCTCCCTATAAAAGAAATAAAATCCTTTAAAGCATGTTCCATGTCGGGAGCGTCTTTGACCATGTCATCCGTTATCCCGTTGATGCTGCTCGCCTGATAGGGAATGTGCATGCCGGGATTTACAAGCGTTGAAAACTCTTCTTCCACCTCTCCGCCTGAGACTTTGAGTGCCGAGATCTCCACCACCTGATCTGTTTCCGTGGAAAGCCCGGTGGTCTCCAGGTCAAATAAAACGTAATCAGTCAGAGGACTGTCCATATTTATCATATAAGGTTATTTCTTTTCTTAGAATAATAGAGGAGCCTTAAAGACTCCTCTATCAATTTAAAGTGAAATCGCGCTTAAAGTAAATAGCCGTTTCACATCTTTCTCGTAAACACAGAACCGCAGTTCTGGCAGACAAATTTGACTTTGCCCTTGCCGTTGAACCCTGTTCCAGCTCCTACAACAGCACCAACGGGTCCGAAGATCCAGCCGCCGATGGCACCGTTTACAAGGCCCTTGCCGACCTTGTATCTCTTGTTCTGTGTTACGGGCACGCAGTTCGTGCTCCTGCATGTAATCTTGGGGCATCTTATTCTCATATGCTTAATCCTCCTTTATCCATCCATAGGATATTCTGCTCTGATGTCCTAATCTTGACGGGATTATTAAGAATTCAGAAATTCGGATTTACTCTTTGTCGACAGACCTTCCCCATTCTGTTGTCTAATCGACAATGCCGTTCTCAAAAGCAGAGGGACGGATTTTTCCTGCCGCATATTCGGGCAAAAATCAGGTAATATCCAAGAGCCGTTCTGAAGCAAAAAAATACCCGTAGCAGTGCTCCGGGCATGTTGTTTATCAGTTAAATATCAGCGAAAAAGATTGAGGGTACAGAAGAATCCTTTGTTCTGTGAGTTCTCACGTTTGGTTTCTTTTCTGAGCGGCTGCTTAGTTGAATGTCTCTTAGCATTCTGTCTTCTCTTAGCGAGCTCCTTTGCATACTGCTTAGCCTTCTTATCAGCCTTCTTTTTCTTTTGAGCCGCCTTCTTAGCTGCTCTTTCAGATGCCTTCTTTGCTGCTTTCTCAGCTGCAGCTTTCCTTGCGGCTTCCTTCTTGTTCTTTTCGGTAGCCTTCTTTTCTTCAGCGGCTTTCTTTGCTGAAGCAGCCTGTCTTGCAGCTTCCTTCTTTGCAATGGCAGCAACCGTTGCTGCGCCCTTCTTTGCTGATGCGATCTGCTCTGCAGCTACCTTTGCCTGTGCCTTCTGTGTGGCTTTCTTTACAGCAGCCTTTCCGGCCTCTTCCTTAGCTGCCTGCTGAGCATCTGAAGCAGCCTTGTTCATGTTCTTTCTGGATTCAGCATTCTTCTGGGCTGCATTCTTCTTGGCAGCGGCCTGCCTTGCAGCTGCGATCTTTTCATTCATATTCTTATAGTTTGCCGCGATCTTCTCAGCATCTGCCCTTGCCGTCTTTACGATAAGTGCTCTCGTATTGTCTACGGCAGGATTCTTAAAAGGATCAGTTGAAGTCTTTTCAATCTTATTTACTGACTTCTTTGCAGGTGTTTTCTTATCTGCGGTCTTGCCTTTGTTGGCGGGATCAACTGAAGGTGCCTCCGGGGTTTCAGTATCATTGGTCTTTCCAACGACGGGTACATTAACAGTAACTGAAGTGTTCTGCTCAGCAGGTGTCTCTTCTGCAGGTGTCTGTTCCGTAGGTGCATTCTCTGTTTCAGAAGGCACCGTTACAGCGACGGGATCTACGGCCAGATTGATCTTGTGTCTCTGGGCAGCACAGCCTGATGCAGCTACACCTGAAGCAAGAACTGCACCTGTTACGATAAGCATCCAAAATTTTTTGTTCATTTCTTTTCCTCTCCTGTTTGTAGGTAGTTTTGTGTTTGACAGCTTGATTTAATCATCCGCCCCACCCTAAAACAACGAACAATGTCATGCGCTTTTGATGCTTTAGCAACAGGCTGAAAGGCTTTTGTCGATTATCTTGAAAATATCCTGCTGACTATTCTGATATAATTATTCTCGAAAGGGATAAGAGGATAATTGAAGGGATATGATCAAAGCATTCACAAAACTTAAGGCCTTATCTGCAGTAATGCTCATTGCATTACTGACGGTATTTATGCTGCCTTTAAAGTCTGATGCCGCAAAAGGAATGGATGAGATCCTCTTTTACGGAATCGAAGCTCATTTACAGGATACGGGTTCGGTAGAACTCAAATACACGATCGAATGGAAAGTCCTTAAGGATGATTCCGATGGTGGCGTTTCCTGGGTCAAGATAGGAATACCGAATCCTAATGCGGAGAAGTTCACAGCACTTTCCGATAACATCAAATCCGTAAGCTATATGTCTGAAGGCGGATGTTTTGCGAAGGTTATTTTCAAGACGGAGTATCATGCAGGAGCTACGTTCCGGTTCAGTTTCTCGATACTTCAGCACAACCTTTTCCAGGAGCCCAAAAGCTCCAAAGCTAACTATGCTGCGGCCGATCAAAATGAGTGGGACGGACTATATGTATATTCGTTTACTCCGGGATGGTTTCCCGACATACCTGTCGACAGGTATGAGATCAAGTGGGATGCGGCCAAAGTCTCAAAGTGCGATGCTCCGTTTTACGGTGGTTACTATGTGAAATCAGGTACCCTTCCCGTCAACGGTCAGGCTTACATCCGCGTCGGCTACAACAGCGGATCTTATACCTTTACCAGGAAAACTGTCTTGCACCCGTTTTCGGGATTCTCGGAAGACGACATCGCGTTAATTGTACAGATCGTCCTTATCATTGTTATGATTATCATTTGCAGATTGTTATTCGGAGACCACTACCATTACAACGGTCGTCACGGCGGTTACCACCACTTTCACGGGCACGGCGGCGGATGCGCATGTGCATGTGCCTGTGCTTGCGCCTGCGCAGGCGGCGGCAGGGCCGGGTGTTCGCGTAAGGATTTCTACGGTACCAAAGTCTCTGCAAAGAGGCTTAAGAAAGTCTTGAAAGACGGAGCTAAAGATGCTGAATCAGAAACTGTATGAGTTAGCAAACTGGAAGCAGGTCATACATACCACCTGGAACCCTGACGGACCGGGTGTTATCAGGATGCATATGGTTCCGCCAAAGTTTAATCCTTTCAAGATCACGGAGAGCCTCGTTATCATCAACGGATCGGAGATACTTCCCATAAATGAGAGCGGAGCGATCCTTCTTACGGAGTATGTTAAGAACGTTAACGCGTTCGGCCCGGGCCCCATGACAGATGAGGAACTGGACGTCATCATCCGCAAGACTTTCAGGGGTGTTAAGAAAGTATTCCCCAGAGTAAAGGATGAAGTACTGAAGGATGATCTCTACTATTACGTGGATCTTTTCGAGGCCGTTGCAAAAGGAGAAGCGGTCGAAACAGATTACTGTTCTCTTTCCATCAGCGATTATGCCCGCTTCATGACCGCGCCTCACAGAATGGATCTCATTGTTTCTTCAATGAAACGTGACGGCAGGTGGAACTGCAATCAAAAGTGCGTTCACTGCTATGCTGCTGACCAGAAGGGCGCAGAGGAAAAGGAACTTACAACGGAAGAGTGGAAAAACATAATCAATAAACTTCGCAAAGAGAAGATCTCGCAGCTTACTTTTACAGGCGGCGAGCCCACCATGCGAAAAGACATACCCGAGCTAATCAAAGAGGCTCGCTGGTTCATCACGCGTCTGAATACAAACGGCGTAAACCTCACAAAAGAATACTGCAAAGAGCTTCGTGAAGCGGAACTCGATAACCTTCAGGTTACTTTCTATTCCTGTGACGAAGACATACATAACAAACTTGTCGGCGCGCCTAATTACCATAAGACTCTCGACGGCATCAAAAATGCGCTTGAAGCAGGCATCGACATGAGCATCAACACGCCTGTCTGCAGGCTCAACAAAGATTACAGGAAGACACTGGAATTTCTCCATGATCTCGGCATTACCTACGTAACCTGTTCAGGTCTTATCCTGACCGGAAATGCTAAGGGTGAGGAGTCTGAAGAGATGCGGATCGAAGGCGATGAACTCTACGAATCGCTTCGTGATGCGGTGGTATATGCATATGCTCATGATATGGAGATAAGTTTTACCTCACCGGGTCTTGTGAGCAGTGAACGCCTTTTGAAGATGCAGCTTGACGTACCCTCATGTGGTGCCTGCCTGAGCAATATGGCGATCACGCCTTCCGGGAATGTCGTTCCGTGCCAGAGCTGGCTTTCTGACGAACCTCTGGGTAATATCCTGACAACCAAATGGAAGAAGATCTGGAACGATCCGCGCTGTAAAAAGATAAGGGAGATATCGGCAAAAGAAGACCAGATCTGTCAGCTCAGATGAAAATATCTAATGCCAATGTGCGGTTATTATGTTTAGCACATTTAAAACGCAAACAAAAAAAGATCCGGAGAATCTCTTCTCCGGATCTTTTGGTTTATCAGTTGTTATGTCTGATTACTTTCTGTGCTTGATTGCTGCCTGTGCTGCTGCAAGACGAGCGATCGGTACACGGAAAGGTGAGCAGGATACATAGTCGAGGCCGATCTCATCGCAGAACTCTACGGATGTAGGGTCGCCGCCGTGCTCACCGCAGATACCGAGGTGGAGGTCAGGACGTACTGCCTTACCGTTCTCGATAGCCATCTTCATGAGCTTACCAACGCCGTTCTGGTCGAGACGTGCAAACGGATCAGACTCGAAGATCTTGGACTCATAGTAAGCTGTGAGGAACTTGCCTGCGTCGTCTCTTGAGAAACCGAATGTCATCTGTGTAAGGTCGTTTGTACCGAAGCAGAAGAACTCAGCTTCCTTAGCGATCTCGTCAGCTGTAAGAGCAGCTCTCGGGATCTCGATCATGGTACCAACCTTGTAGCCCATGTTGACGCCTGCAGCCTTGATCTCTTCGTCAGCAACTGCAACAACTACCTTCTTAACGTTAACGAGCTCCTTGATCTCGCAAACGAGCGGGATCATGATCTCAGGTGTAACGTTCCAGTCGGGATGCTTAGCGTTAACGTTGATGGCAGCGCGGATGACAGCTCTTGTCTGCATCTTAGCGATCTCAGGATATGTAACAGCGAGACGGCATCCTCTGTGACCCATCATCGGGTTGAACTCGTGGAGAGAAGCGATAAGTGTCTTGATGTCCTCAACGGACTTGCCCTTCTTAGCTGCGAGAGCCTTGATGTCGTCCTCTTCTGTAGGTACGAATTCGTGGAGCGGCGGATCGAGGAATCTGATGGTAACGGGATGTCCCTCGAGAGCTTCATAGAGAGCTTCGAAGTCAGACTGCTGCATGGGAAGGATAACCTCGAGAGCAGCCTCACGCTCCTCAACTGTATCTGAGCAGATCATCTCACGGAAAGCGTCGATTCTGCCTTCACCGAAGAACATGTGCTCTGTACGGCAGAGACCGATACCCTCAGCACCAAGCTCACGAGCCTTCTTAGCATCGTTGGGTGTATCAGCATTTGTACGTACTTCGAGTCTCTTGTACTCGTCAGCCCACTTCATGATGCGGCCGAAGTAACCGTTGTTGGGGTCAGCGTCAACCTGAGCGATTGCGCCGTCATAGATCTTACCTGTGGAACCGTCGAGGGAGATGATGTCACCTTCCTGGAATGTCTTTCCTGCAAGTGTGAACTTCTTGTTCTCTTCATCCATTGCGATGTCGCCGCAACCGGAAACGCAGCACTCACCCATACCACGTGCAACAACTGCAGCGTGTGATGTCATACCGCCGCGGACTGTGAGGATACCCTCAGCGGCCTTCATGCCTGTGATGTCTTCAGGAGATGTTTCGAGTCTTACGAGGACAACCTTCTCTCCTCTCTCGTGCCAAGCAACTGCATCGTCAGCTGTGAAGACGATCTTACCGCAAGCAGCTCCCGGAGAAGCACCGAGTCCCTTGCCGATAGCCTCTGCAGCCTTGAGTGCAGCGGGATCGAAC
>JAFWQF010000112.1 GCA_017509205.1 Clostridiales bacterium
ACGACCGCCCATTTATGGGCGGCTACGGGTCAAAGGCAATAAGGCTTGAACGAATGTGAAAGCCAGCGCCTTGAGGCGCTGGCCGGTAACAGAGGCTTATAGCCTCAGAGCAAACCACCCGTTAGACGGGTGGTTCTGATTTTGGATCAGGTTACTTTGCCGTCAAACAGGCCGGACTTCCGTTCGAGGACGATGTTTTTGACCATGTAGACCAGAGATGCGCAGACGATGGTTCCTGCCGCAACTGCCGGCAGATACACGCCTATGCCGTACAACTTATAAAGGAAATACAGTTTATCGATCAGGATGTAGTTCAGCATTATGATCTCAAGAGAGATCTTGCCGAAAAACTTTATGACGGGATTGCCGATCTTAACGCGCGACATTACTGTGAGGACAAGGATCAGGAAGACAATTTCAAACAGGGTCTCCACGCCCAGTCCCTTGAGCTTGTCGAGGATATGATGGGCAGAACCGTAATATTCCGTCCAGTAGATGGAGTCCATGACGAGATTTCTGTGGACGTGATCCAGGAGGACAAAAAGAATGGAAGAGGCGATGAGGATCGAGATGAACGCCTTCTTTATCACTTTGTTTATGCGATCTTCCTTGTACGCATAGAGCATGCCTAAAGGGAACATGAGCAGTGTATTGTACCACCATTCGCCCTTGAACCAGTAGGACATGACACCTGTTTCAGAATGTCCGGAGAAAAGGCCAATGGTCATCATTACAAGGACAACGAGGGTCATGATGATTATGCCGGTAAGAGGCTTTTTGACCTTCGCGAAAACAAGCCTGAAGGCTATGTACAGTATCATGATCTCAACCGCAAACCACATCTCGTTGTTTATCAGGAATATGCCGAAGAAGCTGCAGATAACTTCGCCGAATCCGAAATGTTCGCGGGCGACGATATTATTCAGCAGTGCATCGGTCAGATAGATGTAGTTGCAGATGAAGAACGGAACGAGGACAGTGAAGATCCTTCTTCTCATGAATCCCCTGATGTAGTTTTCGTCGGTCATCCATCTCTTGATGAGACCGAATCCTGAGCTGAAGAAGAAGAATGAGACTGCGAGGATGCCGTAAAAGAAGAAGAAAAACATGTCTTCCGGATCATCGTATTTTGCATTCAGTGCGACGACGGTCTGGTGGATTATGATGAAGACAGCCAGGGCTCCCTGGATCTCTTTACCCGATATGCGGTCGAAAAATGCCGTTTCATCTGCAGGCCTTCTTGACGACCCTGCAAACAGGATCGTGCCGAGAACGGCTAAGCAAATGTATAAGGCAACCGTAAATTCCACCTGATTCCTCCTTCCTTATCTGAGTAAGCTGATTATGTTGAGTGTTATCGATACAAGGAGCATCGCTAAGACTATGAGGATTATGATTATCAGTCTGCTCCTCTCCTTTTTGTGCCTGATCTCTTCGTCACCCAGCTCAACTGAAGCATTGATGAGTTTCTGTGCCTCCTCGCGCGTCAGCGTCGCGTCTTCGGGCTGACGTTCACCTGCAAGGATCTCCATAATGGAGACTCCCAGCAATTCTGATATGGGTTCAAGCATTGAGATGTCGGGGAAACTGAGGCCGCGCTCCCACTTGGACACTGCCTTGTCTGTTACGTTCAAGGCATCGGCGAGCTGCTTTTGGGTAAGTCCCTTTTCTTTACGCAACTCGGTTATCAGTTGTCCTGTCTTTTCTTTGTCCATTAAGACTTATTACCTCAGATAAGGAAATAATAACCGAGTTGGCGTAAATAGCCAAGAAAGGGGCTTACTGTTTTTTGTCAGTCACCGCATTCTTTATGCTCTTGTAGAGGGCAGCTATAACGGTCGTTATGACGAATACCGTTACGGCACCGTATTTTCCGAAGAATCCGTTATTGCCGGTCATGTTCATAAGCATTATGACGGCCATATGCACGATATAGACCGTAAGCGAGCACTCGCGACCGAGCCACTCTGCGAATGTACCCGCACCGAAGTCCGGATACTTCAGGCAGAGGAGCGCGATCACATACACAAGGATCTCACAGCTGACGAACGGGACGGCGATGCCCTGTTTGTAGCCGTTAAGTTCAAAGATTGCAGTAACGCAGCAGATGATGAACACTATCCAGAGTACAGGAGCCGTTGCCTTGTGGTCCAGGATCTTCTTTTCGAATCTCCTGATGATCATTCCCATCATGGTATATCCGAGGCCGACCAGGATCGCGTTTCTGAGCTGAATGCCCGTGCCGATACCCAGGTGCGACAGAACGACATAACCCGCTACGAGAAGTGGAGCCGTGAACATCGCGAACTTCATTATCTTGAGCTTATTGAGCAACAGCATGATGAGGAGCGCGTAAAGAAGCGATCCCAGATACCAAAGGTGCTCTGAGAAAGGCGAGAAGTTGTAGAGCAGGAAATCGAGCAATGCCTTGGAAGTGAAGCATTCGCACATTCCGTCAAAGCTTCCCTCAGTGACTTTCAGATATATGGCATATAAGCCTGCGTAGAAGACATTTGCCGCAACATAGAAGATGAATATCCTCTTTGTCTGTTTGATAAGGCGCTTCATCATCTCCTTGCTGTCATCGCGGTAGAGGAAGTAGCCGCAGATCACGAGGAAGAAAGGAACGGCCGTCTTGCCGTAGGTAATGAAGACATCGCCTGCCTTGTCTGAGAACGGCAGGTGGATGGCAACGACCAGGAAAGCCATAACGATCCTCATCACGTCGATCGAATGGATGTGAGAGCCTGCTTTCAGAGCCGGTTCAGCGGCCTTCTTCTTTCCGGTGATAAGTGAGAGAAGGTACTTGTCAAAGCCGCTAATGACGGTTGCAAAGCCCACAGCCATAAGGATCGTGAGGATGACGTACATTCCGGGACTCTTGACCCTGAATACGGTTCCGTCCTGAAGACCCTTGAGGAAGAGATTATGTATGAGATAGAGCTCTAACGAGATGGATCCCAGGAACTTGAGGACGGGATTTCCGAACCTGACCTTCATCATGATGAGGAGCAGGAGGCATACGAAGCAGAAGATCCAGGGGAGCTGAAAAGCCAGGCAGTGGAACTTATCAAGATATTTGGGATCCTGACCCGGGATCTCGCTCCAGTAGGAATACTTCACTAACAAGTAGTTGGTCTGAAGTCCCAATACTGCCGTGAGCGCTGCAAAGACCAGGAGAAGGAGGTAATAACCCTTTCGTGCGATCTTGCGAAGGCCCTCTGCGTGCTTTGAAAAGATGATTCCGATAACGAAGAGGAATGATGCGTTATACCACCACTCGCCCTGGAACCAGTAGCTGCAGGACATGTCCTCGCCGTGGCAGAGCATGAGGCTTCCTGTCATCATCGCGAGAACGAACACGCTCATGACTACAGTTGCGGCCGTACGGTTCTTAATGAGACGGTAGATCAGGAAGAAGACGATGTACAGTATCGCGATCTCGACGATATACCACATGTGCATGTTAATGAGCGACCATCCCGAAAGGACATACAGGAGCTGCAAGGGCTTATACTTTTCACCGCAGATGCAGGATGCCGCAACGAATATCAGGTTGCACACATAGAAAGGAACAAGAATCGTCACAAAACGCTTCTTAAGGAAGCCCTTAAGGTAATTGTCCTTTGTTTTCAGGCTCGTATAGAGACCGTAGCCTGAGAAGAAGAAAAAGATTCCGACGAAGAGAACGCCAAGGCCCTGGAAGAATCCTATCGCACCGGCCTGTTCCGCAAGCTCCTGCGAAAGGTGGTGGACGATGATGCAGACTGCGGCAAAGCCCTGTATTGCTTTGGACTTATCAAGAGACAGAGGCTCCTCCTGCCATTCGCGCAGTTTGGAGGGCTTGATCCCGATCAGGAGGATCAGAGCCAGAGCGATGAGGATGACGAATGTTGGGATGTTCCAGGAAGTAAAACTGCTGAAAAATGAAGAAAACGTGTTAACTGTGGATTTTGAATCAGCATTTGTTCCCGGCTGCACGGCTGAGGCATCGGAATTGCCTCCTTCAACGGATGCGGAAGGAGCGTAATCACCGGTAACCATCCTGTACGATGCGATATCCGAGGCCTTTACCTGTCCGGAAAGACCTTCAGACAACCTGACAGAGTTAATAATATATCCGGCAAGATAATCAAGATGTTTACATGCTTGATCGCTGAACGGACTCTCGGTGCTTGCAAGGGCTATGTTGATCTGATACTTCTTGCCGTTACCGCAATTGAATGAATACTGATAAAGTCTGACTTTTTCAGATGATGAAGCCGAATTCTGGTAGAAAACCTTAAAGAAATCAATGCCGTTTACTTTGACTGTTCCGTAACCCAGCAGATCGGTCGTATTCAAACTTCTGGGATAGTAAACCTGAAGATTATCGGCAAAATGTGAATACAGGGATGACTCCGACAGATCTGAAGGGGAATCGTTCTCAAATACCGCGACCATAAACCACTCTTTGTCTGTCCTGTAAGCATGTTCACCATATATGTCACCGGCAGTGAGCTCACATTCATATTTTTCGAATTCTGCTTTTACAGCAGTTTCATAATCAATGTTTTGTTCAGCAAAAATAGGATCGTCTTTACTCATGCTGTCCCATAAGACCGCAAATTCCGAAGGTAAGGAAACGGTAATTCCGCTTAAGAGATTATAGCGGGGACCAACCGAAGGTTCTTCTCCCACCGCCATCTTGAACGGTTCAGCTCCTTCCGGAGTTGTCACGTCAGCAGCAAGGTCATCAGACAGCTTAAGGGAACCCATGATGCTTTCGGTGACCTCTTCAAGTGTTTTGATGTCTTCATCGGTGTATGTCTTGATATTTTTCGCCGGGTCGCTAATCAACATTATATTGATCTGATGCATCTTGCCCGACTTGGTTACCAGGGTGTACTGGTTCAGTCTTAATGTATTATCGCCTGTAGTCTGATAAGCGATCCTGTATATGGGTACACCCGCTTTTTCAGTCAGGCCATATCCGAACATATCCGAACTTCCGAAACTGTTCGGCGACATCGGCTGAATTTCTTTAGAAAACGATTGATTCAGATCAGAAGGCGTATCCCGCTCAAATATGATCACCTCAATGTATTTGTCGTCGTCATGGTCAAGGGTTTTGCTGCACTGGAATTCGACCCCTCCCAGTTTATACATTTCTTCGACTTGTTTCTTATTTATGCTTAACCAGGACAGGACAGGATCGTTTTCATCGATACCGGGCCATAAGGGATACAGAAAGTCTGACGAAACAGTCAGCGTGATACCGCTCGTGGTCGTAATATTGCGGTATTCCGAAGCTTTTCCTGTTGTCATCCTGTAAGGTGCTGCGCCTTCCGGGCTTTTTACGTCAGGGGCGAGTTCTTTTGACAGCTCGATCGAACCGATGATGTTTGCGGCAACCAGATTAAGCAGCCTGTAATCTTCTTCTGTGTACGGGACCTGGCCGGTCTTGTTCTGCGGGTCATTCATCAGCATTATGTTGATCTGATGCATCTTGCCTGACTTGGTCAACAGGGAGTACTGATGCAGCCTTATGACCGTGTCTCCGGGAGCTGCGGATGACTGATAAACGATCTTATAGAGGGGAACGCCCATTATTTTAACCATGCCGTATCCGATCAGATCTTCTGCTTTTACGCTGCCGGGTGTCATTATCTTATCGGCAAATGAAGCTTTCAGATCTTTAGGCGTATCCAGCTCATATATGAGTACATTAATTCCGTATTTGACATCTTTAACGGATCTGGAAGCCTGAAACTCAACGCCCGACTTTGTGTACAACTGCGAGAGCATTTCCTTGGTGTATCCGGATTCGGCCAGGGCAGGATCGTTATCTTCGATGCCGGGCCATAAGATACTGTGAAATTCCTTTGGCATGGTCAGTGTGATCCCGCTTGGGGTCGTACACTTTTTTTCCTTACTGTCAGCAGACACTGCCGCGGATGCAAAGACTACGACCATGACGATCGAGATCAGAACACTCATAAATTTACGGTAACCCATAAAACGCCTCCCGATGGTTTTATAGCCTAAACCTATCAACTTCCGGTCTCATGAACAACCGACTGTTAGTAGAGTGCCCTGTTTCAGGGCCTTTGAGATCGGACTCTACCAAGAGTTCACCCCTGAAAATATATCAATAATAATTAATAAGTGTTAATATAACACTGTTATTTTCACACTAACAAAACACGAAAACCACACACAGACTACACATTAGTCTATTATCCTCTTCCACATGGAGGTCATTGAATGGCAAAGATACTGATGGTCGAAGATTCGGCTCAGCTCAGGGAAGCGGTCTCTGATTTCTTTATGAACAGGAGCGGCGGAACACTGACAGTTGAGACGGCGGCAGACGGCGATGAAGGAATGAAAGCCGTCACTGAGAACACTTATGACCTGGTCATACTGGATATCATGCTGCCGGGGCCTTCAGGCTACATGATCTGCAAGAAGCTCCGCGAAAAGAGCGACTGCCCGATCGTGTTCCTGACAGCTCTCGGAACCGAAGACAACATCCTCCTGGGCTACGAGATGGGCGCGGACGAGTACATGGTCAAGCCGTTTTCGCTCATGATCCTGTATACCAAATGCCTCATCCTGATGGACAGGAAGGTAAAAAAGCAGGATGAAAAGGTCCTGGAATCAGGAGACATCAGACTTTACCCTTCAAGAATGCAGGTTTTCGTCGGTGACAACGAGATCGAACTCGCTCCGAAGGAATACTTCCTCCTCAAGGCTTTGCTCGATAACATCGGCCACGTTCTCGGCAGGCAGAAGCTGCTCGATCTCGTGTGGGGCATGGATTATTTCGGAAGCGACAGGGTCGTAGACACCACTGTAAAGAATGTCCGTCATAAGCTCGGTTCTTCAGGAGATCAGATCAAGACTATCAGAGGCGGAGGTTATAAAGCCGTCTGAAAGGGGATCTCATGAAAACCAAGAAGAGAAATGTAATACCCAAAAAGAAAGCGATCAAAAAGCCTAAGTTCATTAAGTTTTTTGCCATATGGCTCGCCATATTCCTGGCGATCTCCATGGCGGCTTCGTATTTTGTCATCGGAGTGTGCAGGCAGAATTCCAAGACCAAGGCGATCAGCAAGTGGAACAGCTACACGCAGGAGCTTACCAAGCTCGTAAACGATTACTGTGCCGCTGACGAAGACGTCCGCGAAATATATTACAAGAGACTTCGGGAATTCGTTATCCGTTACGGGGAAGAAATGAACGAATACTGCGGGATCTATATCGATAACGAGAAGATCCTCGAAGCTCCTTGCGGAGCCCTTGATGCAGTCAGCATTACTTATGATTCCGATGACTACGAGTCGGACGGACGTACGGAAGTGTACTATCTCGAAGACCGGTCTTATCTTGACCCCGTAACAAAAAACGGTAAATACGATTTCGATAAGTATGCTAACCAGAATGAAGTGTATGCTGCAGAGAACGAGACTTTGGTAAAGATCGCCCGTTTCTTAGGACTGAAGCCTAAAGCTCTCTGCCACGGTTACAGCACTATTTATGTAAACGAGAAGACGCACACATTCCTTCCCGGAGAAGTTAATATCTTCTATGATCATTACAATGAAGATTTCGAATACGATGAGGAAGACGCAAAGGACACATTTTTCGAGAAGATCGACTGCACTCCCAAAGACACAAAGGGCTACAAACTGATCGATCTGTCAGAATGCGATGCCATGCAGTATGACGGATACATGAATCCGGCCCTGACGGACATCAACAATGCAGAGTCCATCACTAATGATTCTTCAGAAGACATCAATTTCGATGATACGGCTTCCGTAATGAACTGGGAGATCCTGACAGTGTCTGCCGAGGATTTCAGCAACAAGGCATGCTTTAAGGCGCTTCCGCTCACGACCGCTCTGATCCTCATCGTTGCATGTCTCGTGGCGCTCCTTCTTGCAATTACGGTTTCCACCATCATCTACAGCAGCAAGAAGACTGTCTGGGAGATCTTCGAATACAGAAAGAAGACAACGGCCGCAATGGCTCACGACCTTAAGACCCCGCTGGCAGCAATGTCCGCATACGCTGAGAACCTGGAGTACGACACCGATCCGGAGAAGCGCGCATACTACTCTTCTAAGGTTAGAGAGAACGTGTCTTTCATGAACAAGACAATAGAAGGCATACTGATGTTTACCAAGAGCGAGACCGGAACGGCTAAGTCTGTAGCGAGGGATATAGACGTTCACGCCCTTATCGAGGCCGAGTACAATGCTGTTGCCGAACTTTTCGAGAAGAAGAACATCAAAGTCGAGATCAAGGGCGAAGGCCACGTAAAGAGCAACAAAGAGCTCATCGACCAGGCCGTCAGAAATCTCGTCGGCAACGCGACCAAATACGCAAGGCCCGATACAACAGTCAATATCGTGATCGACAACAAGGGCTTTACGATGACCAACCTTACCGATCAGAAGATCAAGAACGTAAAGGATCTCAAGAAGCCTTTCGTCAAGGGCGAGGAATCCAGAGACGCTGAGGGCGGTGCAGGACTCGGCCTTTCGATAGTCGAGAACTGCCTCCTGTCCGCAGGCCACAGCCTGGATATCGAATTCGAAGACGAGACATTCGAGGCGACCGTACGCTGGTAAAAAGGCCGCAAATCCTTAAAACAAAGGGACTCTACCAACAGTCGGTTGAGAGGGAGTCATGGTGGTGATAGATTTACTATGAACACACAAACAAAACACACAGACTTCACACAGACTACAAAAAAGTCTCTTATCTTTTACTCAGGAAGACAGGTGAGCTTCCTGCAGAAAAACTTGAATAAAGTACGAGGTGATCAGTTATGAAGAAGATAATTGCAACAACACTCGCTTGCGCGATGATGTTTTCGCTCGCAGCATGCAGCGTTAAACAGCAGGAGACGACCGTTACAGAAAGTTCTGAGACAACGACTCAGGTGACGGAGACTACGGAAGAAACTACCGAGACAACCACTGAGGAAACTACTTTAAGAGCGCCAAGCACGCAGATTCTTACCAAAGAGGATTACGTGAAAAATGCACGCGACAAGTATAAGAAATACGTTAAAGGCGACTGTAAAGATGATTTTTATGCGCCCGAGATCCTGATAAAGTCGTCCTATGCTGATTCTGTCAACAATGATATAAAGAAGATTTTCGAGAAATACAAAAATGCTTTTAAGAAAGACGAAGACGCAGAAATATTCGGATCAGATTATATTGTATATCTTACAAAGGACGGTATTCTGAGCGTTGTGTTCACAGAGCACAAAGGTAAGGAAGTTCACCATGTATACAATATAGACGTTACAACTGGTGAGAAAGTTGATAATGCACGCATCGCGCAGATCGCAGGTGTTACCAGCATAAAGACTGCAGCTATGGATGCTCTCCAGAATGCATACAACAGTACTTATGAATATTTTCACGGCGCTAAAGCCGGCAAAAGAGTCGAAAACTATAAAGTAATTCCGGAAAACGGGAAAAAGCTTACTTCTGAAGAAAAGAACATGCAGGCTACATTTAACGAAAAGTACTTCAGCGATGACATGAAGGTAGGCCTGACTGATGAGGGCAAGATGTTCTTTGTTATTACCATGTATGATGCCGCTTTATATTCGAAGTTTGTTATAGATGCCGACGGAAACAGCCAGGATTATGTAGGAAATCCGGCCTGGGTATCTCCCAAAAACACCAAAGGTTAAGTATAAAACCCGCAAACCCTTGATATTGTTGAAATACTCACTTTATGTCCTGTAAAGAACCACCCCCTGATTCCCAAATACTCGGGGTATGACGTATACCCGGGTGGTGTAAGATGTTAGCATCCGCTCGTAAGGAGGTACAGAGAATGGATCCGATCAGGATTGGTGCTTTTCTAAAAGAATTAAGAAAAGAACGTAACATGACTCAGGAAGCGATCGCCGGTAAATTCGGCGTTACGCAGAGATCTGTATCGCGTTGGGAAAACGGGACTACGATGCCGGATATCAGTGTGTTAATAGAGCTGGCCGATTTTTACGACATCGACATCCGTGAACTCCTTCGCGGAGAAAGGAAAAGTGAAAATATGGATACAGACTTAAAAGAAACACTGGAAATGGTAGCCGAATACACAGAAGCCGACAAGGCAAAGATTTTGAAGAAGGTCTATATCTGCGGACAGGGCATGCTGATCACTTCGGTAGCTTCATTCATCATGTACTTTGTCACAATGTACATTGGAGGCATTGTCCTTACGCCGCTCCTTCTGATACTTGCAAGCGGCATCTTCGCGATCAACACATTGCTCGCGGGTCTTCAGCTCAAAGGCAAGATGAGCAAGGAAAGGAACAAGAAGCTTTTAAGGATAACCATTACCATATGGATCGTTATCGCAGTTATCCTCTTGATCTTCGTGACATTTATCTTGCCTTCGATCCTGGCTTACGGAGCAGACTGGTTTAAGATGCTTTAATTGTCAAAAACACAAACAAAACACTTAAACTACACACAGACTACACAAAAGTCTCTTATCCTATGCTCAAGAAGTTCGGTGAGCTTCAAATCAAAAGCAGTACGAGGTGATAAGTTATGAAGAAGGTATTTGCAACAGCACTCATTTGCACGATGTTGTTTTCGCTCGCAGCTTGCAACAGCAGTAAGCCGCAGCAGACCGCTCCTGAGAGCACGGAGTCGACAACTGAGGTGACTGAGACAACCCAGGATACTGAAGCTACGGAAACGACAAC
>JAFWQF010000113.1 GCA_017509205.1 Clostridiales bacterium
CATTGCCGCTCTTTCCGTCAAGATCCCAATCGCTTTGAGCACGATGAGTGAATCTTTCCAAGACGCCGCGAGAATAATCTGCCTTGGTTTCTCCGCTTGAGCCGAAACATTGCCAATTAATCGACGAACTCTCAAATAAATTTTGAGAGCCGTTTGGCTCTATTACTCTTTTTAAACTCAATTCTTAGAATTGAAAAGGTCCGTTTTACTTCAAGTTTTGCATTCTATTCAATTTTCAAGATCCGCGCCTTTTGCGGTTTTGCAGGCATCTTTATCTGTTGCCTTTCCGCAAAGTGCTTGATTATTCTAATTCGGTGTGCCCTGTCTGTCAAGAACTTTTTTTGGATATTTCATAATTAATTACAGTCCTTTAATACATTAATGAGTCTTATTTATCTCTTATTAAGAATTCACATACTGAAAACTGTGGTGTGGAAATTAAAAAGTCATTGTGTTAAGATATCTTGCAATCGTTCCACGGAGAAGTACCCAAGGGGCCGAAGGGGAGGCTTTGCTAAAGCTTTAGGTCGGGCAACTGGCGCGAGGGTTCGAATCCCTCCTTCTCCGCCAAACCTCTCAAACAGTGTTTGAGAGGTTTTTTATTGCTTTGTGAAAGTGTTAACCGTCCTTAAGACCCATAACGTAAAAAATGACCGGAGGGGGAACCGGCCATCTTTTATTTGGAAAACACACACATTATTTAGGTAGGAATTTTGTTCCTAAATAAACTTATTTCTTTGTGAAGGGAGCCTCGATACCGAATACTTCCTGCCAAGGGAGATCCTTAACGATCTGGATGTAATTGAATGCCATTACTGATGCGAGGATGCAGATGATAGCGATTACGCAGATAACTTCTACAAGTGTGAAACCCTTCTTTGAATTCTTATTTACCTTCTTCATTTTTCCTTCCTCCGTTTTGTTTATGTTTGGTTTGTTTTTGTTTGATGGCTTCATTATGTGCTGATGCAAGGCCTCCAACAATCACTAATGAAAGGCCTTTTTGATGCTTAAACAACACTTCTCCGGCTCCGTGTCGCCAAACATGAAAAAAGTTTTGAAATTTCTTCCAAAACTTTCCGGTTCCCGTCTTATTAACGCCATGCAGCACCTGACGTCTGACCTTCAGCGTTGATTTATATGTATTCATTATTTAGTATTAGTGAAAAAACAACGGAGCCATAATATCCAATGAATAATAAATCTGAAGGCAAATCCAAGACCGGCATACTTCTTGCAGGAGTTGTTCTGGCCGCACTTGCACTGCTTTTGTACGTACTTTTTGCTTACTGTGACCTTGCACACAGGATCGAACTCTTAAGCTATACAAAGGTTTCTTCTTATGAGGATCTTGCCGCCATGTCAGGCAAACCTGACGGAAAATACTATCTTTCATGCGACATCGACATGGCCGGAAAAGACTGGACTCCTTTTACCTTTAACGGTGTGCTGGACGGTAACAAACATGCGATAAAGAACCTGCGTCTGGACAAACCCGGCAGCGCGGTACGTGACACATACGACGGCAACATGAAGTCATATTCAACGACTCTCGCCGGCATGTTTGACGTAATAGAAGGAGCCACCATAAGAGACCTTACGCTTGATTCCGTATGCACTGACATCACATCCGATAATCCCTGTTTTGCCGGAACCCTTGCAGGTTACATGGGTGATTCCACGGTTACCGGATGCACTGTAAAAGGTGAAGTCTATCTCAGAGCTCACGACAGGATGTTCGGCGTGGGCGGCGTGATCGGCTACGGGTTCGGAAAACTCGAAAACGTACAGGCCGAGGTCACGCTCGTATGCATCGACACAGACCGCACTACAAAGGACGAGCAGTTCATGGGCGGCATCACCGGAGCAGGATACGCCGATTTCATCAACTGTTCCGTCACGATCGACGGCTACGGTTCAGAACACGGTTATGCCCACAACGGCGGCATGACAGGCCTTTACATGTTCTATCCCAAGGATAAGACTCACGAAGGCATAATGAAGGGCAACCGCATCTACGGAAAGATCACGTTCTTTGAAGACAACCCGGATGACCGCCGTGCCTACTGCAAAGCACTGGTCGGCGAGACGCTGAGCGAAGCAAAAGTCTGCGAGGACAACGGCGCCGACTTCAGAACCGTTGAAGTTTACAACTACGACGCGGACCTCCTGCCCGGCGAACATGCAAAGTCATTCACGTTCAACGCAAGTGAAAAGGGCCGTTACGAGCTCAAGACGCAATACTCCAACGACGGAGCTGACGCGACCTACGGACTATTCATCAACGGGATCTTCTATAAGAAAGTTAACTTTCCCAAGGGTTCCGGCACCGTCAGCGAGCAGATCTTCCTCGACGAAGGAAAGTCCGAGGTTACATTCCGCTTCCTCCCCGGAGACGGCAACATCGACATAAAGGATGCATCAGTCGAAAAGTCCTCCAAGTCAGTCACGCTGATCGTGGCTCCCCATCAGGATGACGAGATCCTGGCCTTTGCGGGAACCATCCAGAAGACTATCGATGAAGGCAATATCGTAAAGGTCCTCTTCCTTACCAACGGCGATTACTACGGAACCAAATACGCTCCGATAAGGATCAAGGAAAGCATTGATGCACTTAGATCTCTGGGCGTATCCCAAACCGACGTCACCGTTCTGGGATACGGTGATCTGACCATGGAAGCACTCCTTACCGCCGGAGACCCTCAGCAGCAGTTCATGGCAAAGAGCGGCGAATGCACCACTTACGGCGTCTCCTCTCTGAACGCTTTTGACTATCACACGATGAACACCGGAAATCCCGGTAAATACTGCGCTGCCGATCTTACGACGGATCTTCAGAATTATCTTACCGCCTGCCGTCCTGACCGCATATATACGACGTCAGAATACGAGTGGCACACAGATCACAAGTACGCTTTCATAATGGTAAGAGACATGCTCAAGAAGCTCTCCGGCGAAACAGGTTACCATCCCGTGTTCTGCGTATCAGTCATCCACGGCGAGGAAACCACATGGCCTGAGCGTCTGACTGATGATCCGAACAACAAGTCGATGATGAGAAGATTTACCAATCCGTTCCCCACCATGAAGACGGATCTTGATTGGGACAAGGCGGTTAAATCCGATCTGACAGACGTGCAGTTAGATAAGAAGATGAAAGCCATTGCCAAGTTTGTCTCGCAGAATGAGCCTACTGAGGATACTCCCGGAACGAAGGAGTACACCTACTCTTTCTGCAAGCGTGATGAATTTTACTGGGAGATCAGTTACTGACCTTTTTCTTTCTGTTATCGAAAACGGCTATTCCTGCGAGCAGGAAGATTCCTGCTGCCATTGCAGCTGTGCCTGCCTTCAGGCCCGGAACGCTGTAGTGCATCTCAATCACGTTCTTTCCTTCCTCGAGCGGAACGGTCATTAATGCATTGCCGGTAAGATCAACGCTTACCTTCTTTCCGTTCCTCGTTACCGTCCATCCCTTGTGGTAAGGAACAGATGTGAAAAGGCTGTCGGAAGCAGATGCGTTTTCAACCTCAAAGATGCAGTGACCGTCACGGATATCAATGCGTGACGCACCGTTTGTCTTCATTTCGGATGTCAGTTCTTCCAATGCATCAAGATCGAGCATGTAGAACTGTGCGTCCGTGACCTTTCCCTCTTCGCCGTTGAATGCGAGCTTCAGTTCGGCTTTGCCGTCAACAATCTTAACCTGAACCGTCTTGGGTGCCATCTCTTCAGAATAGGGCGAGAACTTTTCGCCGTTCATGTAAAGCACCGCACCGGACTTTTCGTTGGTTACGAGGTTCGCGTAAACAACATGATTGCCTTCACTTACGTTAATCCTGTAAGTAAATTCCCTGCCTTCAGATGTGCTTTCAACATCATTCACGGGAACGAAGATGTCTTTTTCAATGCCTGACAGATGACGGTACAGGCCGTTCAGATAAAGAGACGGATTGCTTCCGCTGCTTTCAAACGAACCCGTGCCTTTGATAACGAACGCAGCGGGAACAGAGTAAGGATTCATGTAAAGATCCTTGAAGCCTTCAACGTTGCCGGTCTTCTTAAGGCCTATATTGCCTTCATCGCCAGCGGGAAGGATCACGTATTTGACTGACAGGAGACTGTCGAGCGCGAGATTCTCGGTTACCGTTACGGGGATCGTGTCGTAATACTGGGGATACCCTGCCCTGTCGAGGAAATAGACGCTGTTCTCATCAGGCGCGGAAACGAAGGCCGTAACGGAATTGAATCCGTATGCCATCGGTTCACTGTAAGAGGCCGAAAGTCCGTGATAAAGACTGTGGTATGAGGTCTGGACCACCCTATAAAAAGAGGGGTCATCGATCTGCTTCAAAAGCTCGATCTCACTGCCGTTGTAACTGCTGATGTCAGGTCCGTCAGTCGTGGAATAAGTCTTCCCGAGGACCATCTGACTTAAGAGCAGTTCAATAAGGATAACGGCAGAAAGCAGTATGTTTCCTGCACCGTAAATGCTGCTCTTCCCTTTCTTTAATGTGAGAGCCAGGCAGAAGAACACCGCCGTGATGAGCGGGAATGCCATCTTTGCGAGCATTGGCATGAGATGAACGTCATCAGGCGTCATGAGGATCTCTGAGAGCTTGGACGTGAAGATAGAATCAACGACACCGGGCTGCTGCACGAAAGACAGAAGTACAACTACGACGCAATACAGAGCAGAAGCGCACACAGGTATCCATGTCTTGAGTTTTGCCGTGTCGGATTCAAGATAGAAGACTGATGCCAGATATACGAGCGTGAAGATGCCGATGTATCCGTAGCGGTACCAGAAACCCTCAACGTTCCTGAGCATCGAAAAGAGCGCGACCAGGGGTTGCCAGTAAAATGACAGTATCACCGTTATGAGCAGAACGCCGTAGACCAGCTTTTCCTTAAGTTTAAGAGACGAGAAGAAAAGCAATATCACTCCGATAAGCACAAAGCTTCCCGCAAAAAGATTCACGCTGCCTTTGACTGACGCAATTCCGAAACAGTAGTTGCTGATGACGCCGGGGAGAAAACCGATCATGGAAAAGTCCAGAAGCATTCCGATTCCGCCGCTTCCGTAAGTCCTCCCAGAAAGCAGTGTCAGCGACGGCAGGAGAATGACCGCAGATATCAGGAGCACGCTGACGCACGATATGCTAAACCGCAGGAATGAACCGAAGAAGTTCTTGAGAGCAGGCTTTTGCGCAGTTCGCAATGATTCGAAAAGGAACCATATCCCGCCCATCATCAGGTTTATTATTCCCGTATACCAGTTAAAGCATATAGCCAGAGCAGCGCTGACGATGAAGAGCGCACTCTTCTTTTCTGCCACGAGTCTTTCCACTCCAGCAAGGACGAGCGGAAGCATGTAGACTCCGTCGATCCACATCATGTTGGAGCTCTGCGCGATCATGTACTGGCCGAGCGCATAAGATACGGAAAGGATCACCGCCGCAGCACACTTTGTGCGTGTCCCGGGCTTGAACCTCCTGAACAGATAGAAGCATGCAAACATTGATGCAAATGAAGTCTTAACAATATAAAGGACATTAATAAACAGAGGGACCTGTGTCTTATCGAAAAAGACTATAAGAGCATTAAACGGAGAAGCCAGATAATACGAGAAGACCGCAAAGTTGCTGCCTCCCAGATACTTGGTGAACGTATATCCGATGGAAGACTTTCCTGACAGGACGTCTTTGAACCAGCAGAAGAGATCGACCATCTGCTGCTGTCCGTCCTTATAAAGAAGCGCATTGCTGCCGAAAGGAATAAACTCCAGAAGGACATATGCGGCAAGTAGGATCAGTGCCGTAAGAATGCATGAACATACGCATGAAACGACCGTCCTGCTGCCGTACGTCTTACGTTTCATAGAAATATCCGGTTTGATGTCATGATGATTATCAGTCAAAGCATTCTCTCCTCACCATGACATTATACAGTAAGGAGCGGATGATTATTTATCCATGTTGGCGATCATGTGCATCAGGATGTGGAAAAACCTTCTTCTGCCGCCTGAATAATCAGCTTTCTCGAGTGCATTTGTTATAAGCATTGGATTGTCCGTTCCGATGACGTCAACGCCGCAGCTGACCAGATACTGCACGGTATCGTCAAGGTCAACGGTCCAGCAGAACACCTTCTTGCCCTGTGCATGCATCCTTCTGACAAGATCCGGAGTCACATTGGTCTCTTCTATCGTAATGTTGTCTGTATACTCAATGTCATCAAGGTTTCCGACGGCAACGACCATGCAGTAACCCTTGGTTATTTCAGGATCGAGTTCGTATATGCGCTGAAGTCTTTTCGCATCCTGGGCGATTATCATGACGTTATTGCGCATGCCGGCATTGTTGATCGCCTTAAGGACATTTTCCTCGAAATTTACATCATCGCGGTGTCCTTTAAGTTCGACCTGGACGTTCATATGATATGCCTTCGCAAGCCAGAGGGCTTCCTCAAGAGTCGGCATCCTGACATGATTGTAATCTCCGGGCATCCATGAACCCATTTCGTAATTCTTGAGTTCGGTATACGGGGTGTCGTGTATCGCTTTGTTGTGTCCCGTAGTCCTCTTTATCGTTGAATCGTGATTGCAGACGATAACTCCGTCCGATGTCTGATGGACATCGAGTTCAATCCACGTAAGGTTTTCATTTGCCGCAAGTTCAAATGCTTGTATGGTGTTTTCAGGAGCATTGGTGTTGTCTCCGCGGTGGGCACAGACCAGCGGCCTGTCAACACTTTCCTGAAGATATGAAAAGTTCGTATATGCAATGAATGTAACAAGTGCAATGAAAGCCGCAAAGCCTGCAGCGATCACTGCCGTAAGCTTGGGTGAAGACTTCTTGAATTTGAACATCTCGCCTGAAAGCTCCCTGAATTCGCCCTTTTCTTCAATATAGCGGTAATAGAGCGTTGTTAGGGCAGCATTGTTTACTGCCGGCGCAAGGAACCCCTTCAGTATCTGCCTGAGGACATAAGTCTGGGTTCCTACAATTCCGGATTTCAGGATCACGTTGCCTCTTCTGCGCTGAATGAAAGAGATGAATTCCTTTCCGTTGATAACTATCGCAGAAGACAGCGAGTTGATCAGGAAGTTCAGGATGAGCGTCAGGAGCGCCATTGTCAGGATTATCTCAAAGACGTGGCTGAGGCTCAGTTCCCTGGACTTTGCAAGGCTCTTATTGAATGATTTGTTCTGCAGAACGAATCCGCTGATCGACAGACCGTAAACGGCAAGAAGGATTATGATCGCAAAATAGATTATGTGGTAGATGACAAACAGGGATCTGGTGTAATCGATCGTCTGATTGACAAATCCCGGCAGGATGAGTTTTATCGTGGAGCTTGAGAGCGGCATGACCTTCGTGAGCGGGAACAGTATCATTACGAAGACTATTATGAGCCAGTTCTTCGGATGCATTGCTCTGCGGCATGTCTTGACTGCAGCCGAGAACATGCTCGCGAGATTGGTGGATCTTCCGACCTGCGCCATCGAGAAAGCATGCATGAGGCCTGCCATCTCAAACAGCGAAAACATCATTATGATGACGGCAAACACTATGCACAGGATCAGGGACACCGGATGAAGGAACACGTCTTTCAGGTTTACCGGAGCAATGTAAGTATTGCCGCTGACCTTCATTATCAGAACCTCAAGGATCTGCTTGAGGATATTTGAAACAACAGCCGTAACGGTCGAGCAGATCAGGATGAACGCCAGGACCTGTTTAAAACTCTCCTTGAAAAGGATGATGACATTCTTGATGAAATCCAGAAATCTGTTAAAGAAATCCTTGGTTCTGGTCTTAACAAGATCTGCAATTTTACTCTCACTGATCTTCCCCATGATTATTTCCCGATCTTATAGGTAAATACTTCCGAGATTTCTTTGTCGTAGCCTTCATAGAATCCCTGCGGCATGCCGAGGACTATCCTTGCGCCGCGGTTATACAGCAGCAGAAGTCTGCCGTTTTTCTTATCAAAGGTGAGGCCTTCGATCTCGCCCTGGAGCGTAACGTCATCGAATGTTCTCTCAAGCGTTACGATGCAGTATGTCTCACCGTCCTTTATGGTTGTCCTGTAAAGATGATCAGGCTCTTTGTCATCAGCCGTTCCGTCATCAGCCGTGATATAGATGCTTCCGTTATAGTACGCGATGCCCTGTATCCACTGGGGCGGCATCTGCATGTGGACTTTCCCGAGATATCTTCCGCTCGAAAGCTCGTATTTGTACAGGTATCTTCCGCTCTCCTCGCCTACCCAGGAGCACATCCACACGATCATTTTGTCAGTATCGATGGCTATGCCTGAGCATTCAAGCTGTCCGCTCGATTCATCAAACGGGAATGTTCTCTTGAGCTTCAGGGTGTCAGCATCGTAAACGGCAATCTGGATATTGGTTCCGACGCCGTCCATGAAATACTCGGCACCGATGTAGAGCTCATTATGATACACATCGATGTCGCCGATGTGATTGACCTTTTTCTCATACCCTTCAAACGGGTTCTCGTTTATGGCTATCAGGTTCCAGTCCTTATCGTACTTTGCAAGTGTCGCAGAACCCGATACCCAGTAGTAATCACCTTCAGCGCAGACGCCCTGTCTGCCTTTGACTTCGACCGCACCTTTAAGCGTGTATGTATTGGCAGGCATCATGACCGAAGTGTCGTGTTCGGGTCTCTTGTCCCTGCTGATCTTCGTGCTGCAGCCGGCAGCTCCCAAAACAAAGCAGCAGCTCAAAAGAGCTGCGCCTGTTGCCTTTATGAAAGATGTCAGGTTCTGATGCTTCATGTTGATACGTTCTGGGTCATTGAAGTAAAACATATTACAACACCCTCATTCTCTTTCCTTATCACCTTGGCATAGATGCATTCATCATCCCTGCGCAGCATTATGTTCTGCTTCTCGTTAAGCGGGATGTCTGCGCGGAACATCGCAAACTTTCCGTCTTCTGAAGTCTTGATGATCTTTCCGTTATTTGCCTTAACACCGACCTTCTTCTCTTCAAGAATGTAGAACTGATAGTCCAAAGGTTCGGCTTCTTCACGCCATGTGATGTTGCTTTCGAGATCGAGTCCGGTCTTAAGATCTCCGATGCCCCTTATCTCGTAATATCTGAGTTCCTCAGGTGATCCCTTCGGCAGGAAGCAGCCTTCGGATGCAATGGTGAGTTCTTCGGAGATCAGCTTTGCGGTAGTCTCCGTGATGAATATCTGTCCGCCGATCGTAAGGCTTTCAAGACGTCCTGTGATGTTAACGGCTGACCCCATGCAGCCGTATTTCATAGCTTTCTCGGAACCGATATTTCCTACTACAACGACACCGGTATTTATGCCGATGCCCATCTCGAGTATGGGGAAACCGTTCTCTTTGTTCCATTCGTTGACTTCCTTCATCGCACGCTGCATCTCTACGGCGCATTTAACTGCGGCCTGCGGATGATCCGGCATGTCCTTGGGAGCTCCGAATATCGTAAAGATGCCGTCTCCAAGGAATTCGATGATTGTGCCGCCGTACTTCGTGATGATGTTGGACATCGCCTCGAAGTAATGATTGATGACTGTGATGAGCTCTTCAGCGGTGAGCTTTGCACTGAGTGCAGTAAATCCTCTCAGGTCACTCATTATGACGGTAACGTCTTTGTTCTTGCCGCCGCTCTTCGCGCCTTCTTCAGTCGTGAGAACGAAATCCGCAATGTCTTTCGATGTATATCTGACAAGAGCGGAATTTACCTTTATGAGCTGTGTAAGATCGGTAATGACGATGAGATAAACTAACTGATCAACTTTGTAGCAGGTCATCCTTACATGAAGGTTCTTGACTTCACCGTCGTTGTTCCAGTATTCAGCCAATGCCTCATGTGAGGCAACCTTGTTTGTTACCGCATCGATGAAGAGCTGGATGAGATCATCGTTGCCCTCGATAAACGGGACTGCTTTCCATATCTTCATACCACTGTCCGCAGGGATGCCGAAAAGCTTCTCTGCGGACGGATTGGCGTATTGAAGATCACCTGTGGACGAGACTATGCAGACCGCGTCCTGAGTGTTTTCGAAAATGTATTTGACCTGATCTGAAGTGATCATTTCTCGGAATTCTCGTAGATTTCCTTACAAGCACTGAAGTAATCGTATGTGAGGCTTCTGAGACGGTATGACAGATGCTTCAGGATCATGTCGACCTTTGCGGGGCATGTGGTGAAGAGATCAGCGAGATCCTCAGGCTTGATGATCTCAGCATATGTCTCATCAGACTCTGATACTGCAGTAGCACTTCTGGGATCCTCGGAGATCATTCCCATCTCACCGAAGCATGCAACAGGATAGAGCTCTGTAAGCTTGATCTCGCCGTACTGACCGTAGTTGCTGTAGATGGCAACTACACCGCCGTGAACGATGTACATGCACTTGCCGACTTCACCCTGCTTGAAGATGATCGTGCCCTTCTTGTAAGACTCGACATTGTTGCCGTCCTTATCCTGCTTTGCAACTGCCTCTGCAGCTTCGCGGAGTGCCTCTGCGCTCGGCTTCTCGATCCTGGAATTCTTGGTGTATGTGAAGATGGACTGCTTGACCATCTGCTTGAAGAATCCGTCGTACTTCTTGCTTGAACCGGAACTCCTCATGTCGGTGAGCATCTTCTTTGCCTCATCGTAATCGTGAGTCATTTCCTTAAGTCTCTTGCCGAGCTGGTTCATGATGAGGATGATCTTCTCGGGATTCTGCTTGAAGTATTCGTTGAGTGCTTCAGCCTCGATCTCTTCAACCTGCACCGGACCCTCAGCGATAACTGTTGTGCTGCGGGGATATGTCTCGATGATGGCCATCTCGCCGAAATACTGTCCGGCATCAAGGATCCTTATCTGGACCTGGTCGTCTTCACCGTAGTTCTTGTAGATACCGACTTTACCTTCCAAAAGATAGTAGAAAGTATTACCTGTTTCTCCTTCTTTGATGATGATCTCACCATCTTCAAATGCCTTAATGCTGCTCATGTTTTGACCCCTTTCTGTCTTTCGGAATGTAAATAAATGCCTCAAATCACCTTTACATTTATATAAAAGAATTTTATTTTCAATCAATCTTTTTGTCAATATTTCAGGCTTTTAAAGCATAGCATTTTAAGCCCTTTTCGGCTGTTTTCGCGCATCATTTACAAACTTTTTTCAAATGAATGGTTTTGTTGAATGCTAAGGTCATTATCAGTATCTTAAGGCATCCGGACAATCACTAATGGTCTTCATTTCTGATGCTTAGTCGACAATTTTGCCCCGTAGTGTTGATTTACAGACAATTAACTGAAAGGCAATGAACTTGCGTGTTATAATGCAAATATCAAATAAAAGGGAGATTCTTCAATTATGAATTTGATCAAGAACCGCAACGGCTCTGAGCTTACTTTTGCTCTGGACGGAAGACTTGATACCACTACCGCTCCGCAGCTCGACCAGGCTCTCCAGGAGTCCCTCGAAGGGATCACTTCCCTCACGTTTGATCTTGAGAAACTTGTCTATATCTCATCCGCAGGATTAAGGTCTCTTCTGGTCGCACAGAAGACCATGAATAAGAAAGGCAGCATGAAGATCAAAAACGCCGGCGCGGCCATAATGGAAGTATTTACCGTAACAGGTTTCGCAGACATCCTCACCATCGAGTGATCACGCACAATACATTTTCCGCGACAGAGGTGAAGCACTATGGCAAAGTCACAGTTGATGGAGTACGTTTTAAAAGACATCGAGCAGCAGAAAGGTGTTGCCATCCCTGTACATGCAAGCCTGTTTGAAAGGATCATGGTCACGAAGACTGCCTGCAAGAATCTTCACCCAAATTCCGAAGATGAGTTCTCGATGGAATCCGTAGGTCCAAGCTACAGGATCATAAGTGAATACGAAACCAAATTCCGTGACGCGATGAGGATGGACAAAAGCCCCGTGGATGAACCTCTCATGGTAGAGAAACTCTATCCTCACGGCTATCTGCTCCTCAACGGACATCACAGATGGGCTGCCGCCATGCGCTGCAACATCAAGAAAGTTCCGATAAAGATAATCAACTGCGCAACCGAGTCCGACATCAAGACTATCCTTGAAAAGTCTCAGCATGACAAGCGTGCGACGATCGACCTTGATGAAGTTATATTCAGATCACCTGATTATAAATATCTGGAAAAGAAGGCATTTATCTTCCCCATGAGCATGAGATTCAAGCAGAGGATAAGGCTTGGAATCCCAGCCCTTTTCTATAAGCTTTCCAAGAGCGGATATGATATCTGGGTATATGCCGCGGATTTCTATTCGATCGATGATATCCAGAAGTTCTTCAAAGCATACGGAGTCCATGTCGACGGCATCCTGACGGGTGTCGCCAAGCAGGCACAGAACAAGTCTGCAAGTACAGCCCGTATGAACGAACTCATCAACAACAAGTACCAGATGACACTTCACATAGACAACAACACCATACTCGAGACACACGGAAAGAACGGTGATTTCGAAGAATACGAGATCAATGTTCCGGAAGAGGAATGGTCCAGAAAAGCCATCGCGATCGTAGAGGAGATCGAAAAGCGTGCCGGAAAGAAATGACAATGACAAGATGAGGATCTCATTCGATCTGGATGAGGTCCTTTTCGTAAATCCGAAGACTCATAAAACAGAGCCCGAACTTCCGATACCTTTCAAGGCACTCTACAAGGAAAGGCTCAGGGCAGGCGCGCCTGAACTCATCAACACACTGCAGAAAATGGGTTATGAGGTATGGGTATACACATCCTCTTTCCGTTCCATCAACTATATCCAGGGACTGTTCAAGCGCTACGGCGTTAAGTTTGACGGTATAGTCAACGCCGAAAGGCATCTCAAGGAAGTTCAGGCAAACAGGACGCAGATCCTTCCCCAGAAGGTCCCCAACAGATACAGGATATCTCTCCACATAGATGACGAGGCAGTCATCTGTTCCTACGGCCGTGAATTCGGTTTTGACGCATATCAGCTTGACGCTGACGATGACGAATGGAAAGAAAAGGTCATCGCAAAGGCCGAGGAAGTTAAAAGAAAGTGGGAGAAGAAGAAAAACCTTCCCCACGGCTGATATTTTTCCGTCCTTTAATCATTATCTTTTTCATTAATCGACACCCCTGCCCGCGAGTGTCGCTTAAGCAACGGAAAATGCAGTCATTACTGATTGTTATGCCTCCTTCAGCCTCCGATAATGAGGCTACAAACCAAAACAAAAACAACCGTTCAAACAGGAGGACAATATTATGAAACCTGACGCAACAAGAAACCTTACGACTAAGATCGTAGCAATCGGACTTATCAGTCTATTCGCAAACACAGGACTCACAGCCTGCAGCAGAACACCCGGAAGCAGCAACAAGGAAACAACTTCCGAGATCAAGATAGTAGATGTCTCCAACGATGAAATGGATCACGCAGCGGTCGCAGGCGGATGGAAGACAGCAGAAGATCAGAAGATCAACGACGCACAGAGAAAGATCTTCGACAAGGCAATGGAAAAGCTCGTAGGCGTTAAGTATGAACCCATAGCTTACCTCGCAAGCCAGATCGTATCGGGAACAAATCACTGCTTCCTCTGCAAGGCAACGGTAGTCCGCCCCGGAGCAGCTCCCACCTACACCCTGGTATACATCTATGAGAACCTCTCAAGAGAATGCACCATCTTAAACATCGAGAATCTTGATCTGCCCGGAAAGAGCGGCACACTCGGAGGATTCACGGTTGCTGAAGATCCCACGATCACTCCCGAGATCGCTTCCGCTCTGGACAAGGCTTCCAAGACAAAGCTCGGAGCATCTTATGAGCCCGTTGCAAACATCGGTTCACAGGTGATCAACGGAACCAACCATGTGGTGCTCTGCAAAGTAACAGCCACAGCTCCCGGTGCACAGAGCAGCTTCGCTCTCGTTCAGGTAGCTGAAATGGTAAACGGCGAATGCTCCATAGGCGACGTAAAGGACATCGTCATATCAGCAAATAAATAAGACATCCCACAAATGTTCTACCTCTAAGCAGGCGGAAGGTCCGGGCTCAAAGATCAGAAGATCCGTAAACCCGGATCTTTTGCTGCCGGGAATCCGTAAGCGCTCTCCGCGTTTTTGACCGCATTAAGTATCGCTTCACTTACAACGTCGGCTGCGATCGTTCCGACCACATCCGGATCAGCTTTAAAATCACCTGCTGAAACCGCATATATGCTGTCACCGTCAAACGACGTGTGAACAGGCCTTACAGATCTCGCGTACCCGTCGTGGCAAAGCGATGCGATCTTGCAGAGCGCAGACTTGTCAAACTTTGCATTTGTGATGACGACAGCCAGCGTGGTGTTGCTGCTGTATATGTTATTTATCGATCTCACGTTGCTGACAAGTACATCAGCCGTGTTTTCGAAACCGTCTTTTTCTTTATTGAGAAGTCCGGCGACTTTCTTTCCGCTCTTCCAGTCATAGATATCGCCTAATGAATTAAGTGCGACCACCGCGCCGATCTTAAGGCCGTCGATTTCGATCGCATGACTTCCGATGCCGGTCTTCATGCAGTACTCCATTCCGCATATCTTTCCGACCGTGCATCCGGTTCCGGCACCGTAGTTGCCGTCCCTGTAATTCGGGTTCTCAAGAGCGTTCTTCGCGGCTTCATAACCCATGGCCGCATCGGGTCTGATGCTGCCGTCAGCAACGGTCAGATCGAACAGGTCAGACTGCGCGACAAGAGGGACATGGGTAACGTTCACATCGAAACCAATGCCCTGCTCTTCAAGGTATTTCATTACGCCGTCGGCAGCTCCGAGTCCGAACGCGCTGCCTCCTGCAAGAACTATTCCGTGGATCTTCTGAGCGACTGTAAGCGGCTGCAGCAGCTGGCTCTCGCGTGATGCGGGACCGCCGCCCCTGACATCTAAGCCCGCGCACATTCCTTCAGGACATATAAAAGCGGTGCAGCCCGTGCCCGCTTCAAAATTCTGCGCCTGCCCTATGCGGACAGGCGCTACATCATTTATCGAAATTAAATTCACAGAATATCGACTCCGTCGTTATATAAGATCTTTTCGAAATTGGCACACATGGGATTCGTACACTTGTATTCTCCCGTGTTGCCGCCGCCTTCTCTAATCTGGCCGAGATACAGCACCTGATTGCCGCACAATTTGCAGTTGGCAAATATCTCGGGGAGCGGAGTTGCACTCACTGCGGGCATCTGCGTGGAAAGGTCATAAGGGCGGTTTACTGCCTGTTTTTCCTTCTCGGGGAAAAGCGGAGACGTGCCTCCGGAGACTCCGTCAAGATTATTAATGTCTATCTCATTCATATGCCCATGCTCCTTTCGTTTTATGACAAACAGGGTGCTTCAGCCGCACGGGGGCTTCAAAGAATCATTCCGTGAAAGAATTGTGAATTCGGACCAGCTGCTCACATTACCTTCTCAACGCTTGTATCAAGCTCTGAAAGGACCTTTACGATGAAGTCCTTGGACTGATCCGCACCCTGGTCGATCCATCTGGAAAGAACGGAGATGCATCCCTGTGAACGGTAGCTGGTCTGATAAGAAAGCTTGACGTCCTTGATGTCAGCGCCCTTCTTCTCGGATTCGATCTTCTGAAGGAGGCCTTCGAGAAGCTTTTCGAATCTTGCTCTGAGCTGGCCCGGAGCCTTGGAACTGAATACCATCTTGAATACGTTCCTGTTCTTGTCTACATATCCGACGAGATTGTCAAAGAACTCCTTGCTCCTTAAGTCCTGCATGTTGAGGACCAGCATTCCCCATTCGATGAGGATCTCCTGTTCGAGCTTGTCGTAGAGATCGTATACATCGAGGAAATGCTTGTAGAAAGTTGTCCTGTTGATGTCGGCCATGTCCGAGATCTCCTGGACCGTCACCTTGTGAAGTTCCTTCTGTGTGAGGAGCTCCATGAGTGAATTGTAGATGACCTTTCTGGTCTTCAGAGTTCTTCTGTCTGTCTTCTTCTCTTCCATTGATAGTGCCTCCTTTAATCTGCGGTATCCAATCGCTGCCGCTCTACGAGCTCTGCGAAGTATCCTTTTTTCTCTATCAGTTCATCATATGTACCGTCTTCAATAATATGACCTTCATCAATGACCAGGATGCGGTCGCAGTGCTTGATCGTCGAAAGCCTGTGTGCGATGACGATCCTTGTGCATCCCATTGCGTC
>JAFWQF010000114.1 GCA_017509205.1 Clostridiales bacterium
ACGCAGCTTTTCGCACTGCTTGGAGATGTTGTTGAAACGGTAGCCGCTTATGATAACGCAGTCAGCTTCGCTCTTTGCGATTGCATCGAGACCTGCGGGAGTATCCTTATAGTATCTTCTCTGCCACGTCGGATAGTGGTCAGCCAGGAAGATGTCGTAGTTGGTATTGCCTTCGTTAACAGCAACTATTATTGGCGTTTTGCGCAGGAATTCCTTCTGCTCGGAAGCTCTGACGACTGCGACCATCTCGGTCCTCATCAGCGCGGGAGTCATTACAAGATCGAGCTGCTCTGCATCGTAATCCGTGAGGTTTCCGGGGAACACGCAGTCTATCTCGCCTCTTCTGAGGGCCTCTATCGCAGCCGAAGAAGTCGGGAAGCATACAGGCTCGAACTTAAGATTGAGGGTATCAAAAGACTGTGCCGCATAATCCAGATAGTCCTTCAGAGCACCGGTCAGCTCGCCCGTTGCGGGATCCTTTGCGCAGAACGCAAGGTAATTGTCCTGATAGCCGACCTTTATGGAACCGTGCTTTGCAAGCCAGTCCTTTTCGTTCTGGTTCATGAACTTGCTTGTTTCGGTGTTCTTGAGATACTTGTCGTGGAGCTGCTGGTTATAGTACTTGTTCTCGTCCTGGATGCTGTTCAGCGCGGCATCGAGCTCATCACGGAGATCAGGCCTCTTCTTGCTTACGGCAAAATAGAATTCGGAAGTACCGATCTTGCATATGGGAAGGACGTTTGCAGCAGAGCCGTAAGTGTCCATCGTGACGACGGCATCAACGCTCTTATCAAGCTCTTTGAAAGCCTCTTCCTCATCACAGTTCATCTCGACTATCTGTGCAGTTACGCCGTGAGTCTTCTCCCATTCGAGGAGGAAGTCCTTCTGGACGCTGCCCAGGGTAACGCCGATCCTTTTTCCGTTCAGCGTGGTAACGTCCTTTGATGAGATGTCCTTATTCCTTGTTGAGGTAAAGATGTAGTAGATCTCCGTTCCCATCGGGATCGAAGTGAAAAGCATGTCATTCGTACGTTCTTCGGTATATGAAACGTCACTCATCAGATCGATCTCACCTTTTTTAAGCTTTTCCATGAGCTCCGTCCAGGATCCTTCGACATATTCGTATTCCCAGCCTGTGTAGGCTGCGACCTTGCGCTGATACTCGTAGGAATATCCGTTCTTTCTGCCGTATGCGTCCGTAATAAAATGCGGCGATTCGTGCCAGCCCACGCGGACCGTCTTCTTGCCGCTCTCCTCAGCGAAAACAGAAAGAGGCAGTGAGCATATCGCGATCAGGGATACCATCAGTAAAACAACTGCGGCTCTGACCGTAATGTTTCTCTTATGCATTCTTCTTATCCTCTTTCTTTTCAGACTTTGGTTTCCAAACGCAGATCTCATCGAGCATGAGGGGTTTTGCGTAATAGTAGCCCTGGAAGCTGCCTACGTTAAACTTCTGCAGAATATCTCTCATACCGGATGTCTCAACACCCTCAACACATACCTTAGCGCCGAAGAGCGAAGCAACTCCCGCAAAGTATCTCATGAGCTCTCTTTCAGCATTGTCCTCTTCGATCTTTGTTACAAACGCACGGTCGATCTTAATGATGTCGAACGGAAGTTCCTTAACAAGTCCTACGGATGAGAAACCTGTACCGAAATCGTCCAGTGCTATCAGGATGCCTCTTGATTTCAGCTGTGCCGTAACATTCTTCAGGAGCTTTATGTCAAGCAGCCTGCAGCGCTCGGTAACCTCAAAGCAAAGGTGATCCGGCGGATATCCCATCTCATCCAGTATGCGGAAGACCATGTCTACGAAGTCATGTTTTTCAAGCTGCGTATAGGACAGATTGATGTTAATGACAAATTCCGGAACCTTTGTGAGTATCTTCTTTGCCGCGTAGATAGCTTCCCTGATGATCCACTCACCGAGTTCAGGGAAGAGGGGATCCGACTCGAGAAGCGGTATGAACTGATCCGGAGGGACCATTCCGTATTTCTCATTCTTCCAGCGGAGCAGTGCCTCTGCAGAGATAAGCCTTTCTGTCTGCGCATCGACAACGGGCTGATACAGAAGATAGAAGCCTCTGTATCCGTGCATTATCGAAGCGCGGATATCGTGAAGCTTTTCGAGTCTGAACTTGTTGTCATCATTAAGATTATTGTGGAAGACTACCATGTCTCCCTGATGGCGGGCCTTTGACTCTCCATATACGAAGTTAAGGCAGGCATAGATAGTCTGTGAGTCAACGTTAAAATTATCGACCTTAAGTACGCCGCCATTGACCTCGAGCAGGATCCGCTTGTCATCAACCTGGAATGCTTCTCGGAAAAAGTTGCGGAATCCGTCATATCTCTGCTGTATTTCATCGATATTAAGACTGTTGCTTATGATCGCAAACTTAGTGCCGTCGATCCTGTAACAGCTGCCTGTATTTCCTGTCGTCTCAAATACTTTTCTCGCAAAGAGCTGCAATACCCTGTTGCCGAAATGATATCCGTAGACCGTGTTGATCTCGGCGAACTTACTGATTCCGACAGCAATGACATTGACTGAAGCCTTCCTCTTGATCCAGCTCTCAAGATCTTCAAAGAAGCCGTACTGATTGCGGAAACCGGTAAGTTCATCGACATGTCCCTGATTGCTGTTATTGCGGATAGTACCGATGAAATAATCAGGCTCACCGTTGAAATCTCTTAAAACGATTCCTCTACAGGTGCATACATTGTATTCGCCGTTAGGTTTTGCCGCGCGGTACTGCATATCATGTCCTGATGAATATCCTGAGAAGATCTCATCAATAGCTTTACGGTATGCGTCACGGTCATCCGGATGGATATGGTTTTCCCAGATGTCTCCGGCACCATACATGAATTCTGAAGGCAGACCAAATGTATCGACACATGTCTTGGACCACTTTGAAAAGTCGTATTTCATGTCGCAGACATATACATAGGTACCATCTGCAACGATTTCATAAGACCTGAACAAAGCATCCAGCAGCCTTCTTCTGTCTTCGGTAATAACCTTGACCGCGGCCTTTTCTTTTAAAGCATGGCTCTCAAGAAGGTGCTTCTGCTCCTTAAGACGTGCTTTGTCTTCGTACATCCTGTCATCAGCACGCTTGATCACGGCCTCGACTGTCTCATCTTTACCGGATTCGAATTCAGCCAGACCTATGGCAATTACCGGACCGGAATCAGTCCTTAAGAAATCTTCTACCTGCCTTTTAAAAGCTGCAACGGTAGTCTCGCGGTTATCGTAAGCCTTTTCTTTCATGATTACGGCAAACTCATCGCCGCCGACCCTGAATACCGGGCTGTGAGAAAATCTCTGACAGATGATCCTGCAGGCATTCTTGATATAATCGTCTCCGGCCTTATGACCCTGAGTATCGTTGATAACCTTAAGGTCGTTCAGATCACAGATACAGATTCCGAAAGACGCGATGGTTCCTTCGCTGATATCATTCTGAAGTTCATTTTCAACTTCAAGGAAAGCTGTTCTGTTTCTAATGCCGGTAAGGCCGTCTTTTCTGGCATTTTCGTTTGCGATAGAAAGAGCGTTCAGCTGCTCGTTTTCTTTCCTGACCTCTTCATCACGGTTTTCAATGCACAGGATAAAGTGAGACTTGTCAGAAGACCATCTGACGGTCATCCTGGTGTATTTCGGCTCACTGCCGTTGATACTCATTCTGTAATCTTCAATAAGCTGTCTGCTATTTTCAAGCTTTGTGATGAAGTTGTCTTTGTTAAGGAACAGTTTGAGCCTCTCCCTGTCTTCCGAATAGATAATCTTATCCGCATTGTGCTCTGCGGTTCCGAAAAAGTCTTCTCCCTCTTCAGAGATCTCAAGTTCTCCATAGAGCTTGTGAGTGGAGAATTCAATGTAGTAGGAAGAACGGGCATCGACATAGTAGATCATGTCATAATGCGATGCCAGACTCTCTGCGATCTGCGTAAACGTCGCGCTCTTCAACTGTGACGCGTTAAGTTCCATCTTCGCCCTGATCTCATCGTCGATGTTTTTCATGCAGACAATGATGTGTTTGCCATCGCTCGACAGCATTTCCGTATGTCTTACATGTTTAAGCGTACCCTGGGTGATCAGACGGAATTCAGTTGTATAAACGCCGTTCTGTTCGAGATTTTTCAGCATTGCGTCTTTATAGTGTATCTTTAAGACCCTATTGCTGTCTTCCGGATGAAGTTTTTTCTTCAGGATCCTTCTACTTACGGAAAAGAAATCGTCGCCCATTACAGGAACATTCTGCTTCTTGTAACTTTCAGTTGAAGCAACCTCAACATACGCTCCGGTCTCGATCTCAATGTAGTACAGGATGTCATACTGTGCGGCAAGGCTTTTGGCGATCTGGTTATAAGCATCCTTCTGGCGTACCAGTTCCACCTGCATCTCTTTTTCGCGGTGTTCCTTATCGGTATTGATAACGCCCAGAATGAAATAATCGTCAGCTTCATCAAGGCCACGGATCAGTCTGAGAGAGTGCCATGTAGGAACCCCGTTGATCAGCAGACGGTATTCAATGTTCTGCATGCTGCCTTTTTTCATATCAGCAAGCAGTTTGTCTTTCTGAATGTCTTCTATGAATATGTGCTGGTCTTCTTCGACTATGACTTGCTTGCAGTCACGGATAATGTTCTTGAAGAAATCGTCTCCGCCCTGCTCAAGGTTCAGGGAATGGAATTCATGATTAACGGAATACCAATAGTATTCATTCGTGTGCGCATTAACATAATAAACACTGGAGTAGTCGCCGAGCAACGACTCCGCTATCTTCTTGAAAATATCGTCCTGTTTCGTCATAAGAGCCTCCGGGTTAAGGAGTCTATCCCGGCGGGGATGGCAAACAAACCCGCTGAAACGGTCATGATATTATTATATATCAAGAAAAATTAAATTTCTTTGAATAGACATAAAATTTTAGCTGTCATCTTATTTCCGGACCCACAAAAACAAAAAGACCCGGTTCAAAATGAACCGGGTCCGGACAATCCGTAAAATCTTAATTCAGAGCTTAAGGAATGTAGTCAAGCTCGATCTTGTTGAGAACATCATTCTTGAACTCAAAAGTGAATGCCTTGGAACCAAGGAACTTCTTGGACTTCTGCTTGTAAGAATATGTGTCGGTGTGATACTTTTCACCGTCATAGTGGCTCTTGTTGCTTCCTTCAGGTTCACCGGCAGCCTTTACGAGCTCGTCCATTGTCAGGTTGAGAGGGAAATCAAATGTAAGATTTGCCTCGTTCTTGTAATTCTCGGTAAGGCTGGGAACGCTGATCCTGTAGATGACGCACTCACCAAGTGTCTTCTCGTCATCATCAACGTTCATGACATATACAAGAGCAGACCAGAACTTGTCGAGCCTGATACGGAAACCGCCTGTAAGCTGTCTCTGGTTCTTCTTGATCTTCTGATCGAGCTTCTTGAGGTCGCTCTCTTCGAAAGGAACGCCGTCATCGATCATTTCCTTAAGAGTTGACTTGCCGAGTGTGTACTTCTTGCCGTTTACGAAGAAGTGCATGTCGTCGAAATCAACAACCTTGCCTGAGAATTCCTCACGCTTAGCCTCAGTTGTTTCCTCTGTGGTAGCCTCTGTCTCGGACTCAGTAGTGGTTGTCTCCTCTTCTGTTTCCTTCTCAGTTGTGGTTTCCTCAGTAGTCTCTTTTGTCTTTTCTGTTTCTTCGTCCTCTGTTCTCTCGATGCGCTCATCGTCATCGTCTCTGTCACGCTTGCCGATCATGTTGCAGGAAGCGAGAGAGAAGACCATTGCGCTTGCGAGAAGGAGAGCTGTAATCTTCTTGCTTTTCATTTCTAATTTCCTTTTCCAAAAAAAAGTATTGTCTGACGTTTTACATCAAACGAGCAGATTATAGCACGATAAAAAGAGGGCGGACTCTGCCCGATATGCCACAAAGAATAAGACCAAATGCAGAGATTTTGGGCAAATTGCTCCTGAACCCGGCGGTGTTTTCCCGGCCTCATTCCATGAAACCGGGCCTTGATTTTGTCAAAAGTTGCCGGGATAACACGGTATTTCAGGGCAGCACGGAAGAAATATAGCAAAAAGCGACACAACCTGTACGATGTGTCGCTTAAGCATCAGAAACGCCCTTATCTGCTGATTGTTTTGCCCCCCGTCTCAGGCAATAATGTAGCCATCAAACAAACACAAACAACTCGAAGGGAACCTAAGGATGAGGACTTAAACAAACCAATTTTTCCCATTTCAATAATTCCTCACTCCGTCATCAGCGCTAAGAAATTAGCGCTGTTGATTTTTTACGGGTTATTTTTTTGCCGCGAGAAATTCAGCAACGGAATGCACTTTTTTGGAAGCATCTCCAGCAAATGAGACAAAGCCGCATGAACCGAATTTCTTTGCTTCTTCAACAACCGCTTCCCTGCTGTCCACGGTGCCTCTGCCCTTTACAACATGATTCCACCTTGAAGATCCCCAGTTCTTTGTGGTGGACTGCACGTTGATAAATTTATACTTTCCGTCAGGAAGTTCATAAACATAAGTTGAGCGCATCCTCTCACCTGCGCCGTTCTGGATTCTGGCGATCCAGTCTTTCCCAATCTCCGATGCATCAAGCTGTGTGTCAATACAATCAAACTCAGCCCCTTTCTGCGAGACGATCTCGATTTCTCCGGGAAGCTGGTCGATCTCCACTGCGCAGCAGGGATAAGTGATCGCCTCCGTGACGTAATCCGTCGGAGCGGGTGATGTTTCCTTGACGGTTATCTTGAGCTTACTTCCGTCATACTGAATGTCGGTGATCTTGATGTCGTGGCCGCCGGTGGAAAACTCTCCCGCAGCAATGCAGATCTTGTAGGAGAGCTTGTCCTGCCTATCCTGAAAGATGAAATATCCGCGCCTGCCAGAACTGCCGCTGCTGCTCGCAGGGATCAGATGATAGTAAAGTCCGTTGATGATGCCTGACTCCTTGAGTGTCCCTTCGGAAGACGAAACTGACGTTTCGGCAGCTGACGTTTCCGTCATGGCTGTCTCTTTGTTTTCTTCACTCGTTGTGCTGATGACTATCGTAGTTATCGCGGAAGCGGTTTCCTTAACGTCCGCCTTTACTTCTCTTGCGCCGCATCCTGCCATTGCTATCAGTACCGATGCCGCGGCTACGCAGCAAAGGCTCCTGCTCAGTTCACTTCTCATTCCATGATCCTCCCTTAAGGTTGATACCTTAAGTACAGATAAGAAACGGAAAATGTTGCATCAGAAACCGGCACGGTCCTCGTCTTCGGTCGCAACGGGCTTGAAAATACCCTTAAGACCGCCGTAATTACTGGTTTCCTGTTCCCACTTCTCATACTCGTCAACAAAACTTTTTTTGGAGTTTATGCCGTTTGCTTCGGAAACGAATGCACCTGTGGGAACTTTTTTCTTGTTTTGCTCACGCTCTTCGTCAGTCATTCTCCTGACAAGTTCAGTACCCTGGGGATCATTGGCTGTATCGATCTTTTCGGCATGCATGTAGAGGAAAGATGACTGCTCTGATTTGCCGATCTGCCTGGTGACCTTGAAGTTGACATAGGCATTGTAATCCCCTTTGTCTCCTTTGTAGTCACCCATGTTATTTGACTTTTCGAGGAGATTGCCGAAGATCCAGCAGGAAATGCCGAAGCCGACACCGGCAGCAAGGATCCATGAAAGAATATCGATCATAATCTCACCCCTGCCTCTTCTTCATGAAATTAAACATATCCTTGTCCTGGGTAAGTTTAATGTTCTTAATGACCTTGATTACCTTGCCGATCCCCGTTGAAAACAGGGCGATGATGCCCGCGATGAGGAGGCCGAAGATCTTTCCTTCGCCCTTTCTGCTGCTCGATGAGCGGCGTCCGGTAAAGAAGATCGGAAGCGTTGCCCTGAAAACAAAGAAAGCTGCGATGGTAATGAGGATTCCGACCAGTATGAGGAGCGTGAAGAAAAGGACCTTCTTCCACGGCAGAGCACACACGACCTTTCCCGTGTCGCCGTTTACCAGTATCGTGTTGTGCTTTCCCTTATAGTTCAAAGTGATGAACCAGGCAGGCAGCATGACATAGACCATGTCATTATCGAGCTTAAGTGACGGCCGGGAAGCAATGACCTTTTTGGATGATGCATCAACCTGACCCATAGCCTGCTCGTTAAAGTATTCCTCTCCCCTCAAGAGCGCAGCCTTCCTGACGTCACTGTAAGTAACGTCTGAAACGTTGGAATAGAAGCCCGCGAGGTAATCCTCATCGAACGACTTAAGATCTCTGAGATCGAAAGGTTCGAGCCTGGAAGAACTCTCATCGGATAGCGCGCGTGACGCATCGAGCGGAAGGTTCTTGAGCTTCATCGAGCCTGCACTACCGAAATATCTGGTAACGTAATTCTTGCCCTGCTTGACCTGTCCCTGGATAATGACTGCATCGTAAAAATCAGCATTTACGACCCAATAAGGCAGATAAATTCCCCTACAGCATTCGACCGGGAAATTCTTGATCTGCCTGGGAATGAAAAAACCGGAACGTACATGTTCCTTTACTATCCCGATCGCTCTTTCCTTCGTGATCCTGAACGGAAGAATGAACTCCGGACATTTCTGCTTGGCGATCCTGCTGAAGACGACGTTGGGATTTCCGCAGTAAACGCATGTAGTCGATGCCTCTGTTCCGTTTACGATGATCTCGCCGCCGCACTCACTGCATGTATAGACATAGCAGTCCATGAGGTCCTTATCATCAGTGCCGTTGATCTTATTAATGGACTCAGCGTCAAGGTCCTGCCTGTATGCCTTTGATTCGGATTCAACTTCTTCGGCGAAAAAAGTGCTGCCGCATGCCGAGCATACGAGTTTTTGCCTGCCAGGATCAAAGACCAGCGCGTGACCGCAGTTCTTACAAAGTGTTGCCATGATCTACCCCTTTCGAATAACTCCGTTATTCCGATAATTATATTAATTGCTTTTTTTGACTAAATCAATTATGCGCGATTATATGCTATGATTTTTACAGTATCTTAGCGGTTTTGGAAGAACATGAAGATCACTATAGTCTGCGATGTGCTCGGACAGCCTAACAACGGCACATCAATAGCAGCGTACAATCTGATCGGTTACTTAAGATCACGCGGACACGATGTGACGGTCGTCTGCTGTGACGCCGATAAAAAGGGTGAGAGCGGTTTCAGGATAGTTCCTACACTGGATCTGGGGCCTCTGATAAATGCGGCTCTGGCAAGGAACGAAGTCGTCCCAGCAAAAGCCGATCCGGTGATACTTGAAGATGCCATTAAAGGCGCAGACGTCGTGCACCTCCTGATGCCCTTCCCTCTTTCCTGGGAGGCAGTAAAGATCTGCGAAAGACACGGCATTCCCATGACCTCGAGCTTCCATGTCCAGGCTGAGAATTTCACCTGCCACCTCGGCATGATGAAGTCGCATTTCGCGACAAAGGAAGTCTACAGATACTTCTACAAAAAGATCTACAAACACTGCACGCTCACGCATTATCCGACCGAGTTCATCAAAGAGGATTTCGAGAGCAACATCAGAAGGCATGTCCCCTCAAGAGTAATATCCAACGGCGTATGCGAGTCGTTCTTTGAACCGGTTCCCGACGATGTCATAAGCAGACAAAGAAAAAAGACAGGCGGCAAGTTCACCATCGTCGTAGTAGGAAGATACTCATCCGAAAAGGCGCAGCAGGTTCTCATCAGGGCTGTCGCCAAGTCAAAGTACAAGGAAAAGATCCATCTGATAATGGCAGGCGAAGGCCCGAAAGGTAAGAGTTACAGCCGCATGGTCAAGCGCTACGGCGTTGACTGCGAGATGAGTTTTTTCGATCACGAAGAGCTGAGGAAAGTCCTCAACGCAGCCGATCTTTATGTCCACACGGCATATGTCGAACTTGAATCGATCGCCTGTCTTGAAGCGATAGTTACGGGCCTCGTTCCCATCATATGCAACTCGAAAAGAAGTGCCGCCAGGTTCTTTGCGCAGGATGACAGATGCCTTTACCGCAAATGGGATTCCGAAGACCTGAAGAACAAGATCGAATACTTCATTGAAAACCCCGAAGAGCTCGACAGATGCAGGGAAAAATACAGGAAGCAGGCCAATGTTTCGCGCCTTACCGAATGCATGAAAAAGATGGAAGAAATGCTCACGGAAGCAGCGGAATCCAACGCCCGAGAGGCATGAGATGAAAAGCCGAACCTACTACTATTCAGACCCGGTCAATGACGATTTCGCGGGAACGGACATCAAGACCGTCGAACTTCCCGCTGATTACAGGTATTTCCCGAAGACATGGTTAAGGCACGGGGCCGCTTTTGTCCTCTATCACATAATCGCAACACCGCTCGTAACCGTCATGCAGAAGATCGTTTACGGCGAAAAGATAATCGGCCGCGGAAAGCTCAAAGGCTACCGCAAAGAAGGTTTTTATCTTTACGGCAACCACACGCGAGTCATGGGAGATGCATACTCCCCCACCCTCCTGGCATGGCCCAAAAAGGCCTATATCATTGCGGGTGCAGACGCATTTTCGATAAAGGGCATCAGAAGGATAGTCGAGGATCTCGGCGGTATCGCCCTGCCCACATGTAAGACCGGATACAAGAATCTCCTTAGGGCAATGAGAAAGCATTCCGACATGGGACACATAATCGCGCTCTACCCTGAAGCCCACATCTGGCCGCAGTACACGAAGATCAGGCCTTTCCGTTCGGAAGCTTTTCACTATCCGGCGGAGACCGGAAAACCAATCTTCACCTTCACGGTGACCTGGCATAAACGGAAGATCCTGCCCGGTGCAAAGGCCGTGGTCTATGTTGACGGACCGTTCTTCCCCGACATGAGCCTAACCGAAAAGGAGCGCAGACAGAAGCTCCGCAACCAGGCTTTCGAGGCCATGACGGAGCGCGCCAAGAGCTCAACCTTTGAAAAGCATCAGTATATCTACAGGCCCAAAGACTCTTAAGAAGCTTTCGCGGTCTTTTTCCTGAACAGGAGTTTTTGCAGGAGTTCCGTGAGCTTTTGTTCTCCCACACCCAAAAGCACAGTAAACAACATGACGAAGATCACGTAGATCAGAAGATCGTTCTTACCCGCTTTGATGAATGAGGTGTTGTCCGTCTGAAGGAATCTGAAGGCTGTGAGCGCAGCCAGATTCATCAGGTATGTGTGCAGCGAATACTTTCCGAAAAAGCGCAGGACCGGATTGTTCACGTGGTATTTCATCATGAAGACGATCACCGTAAAAGCGACGACGAGGTAGAACGGAACCTGGCATAAGAACGTCCATATCTTGTTTTCCA
Organism: Clostridiales bacterium; assembly: GCA_017509205.1. GTDB lineage: Bacteria > Bacillota > Clostridia > Saccharofermentanales > Saccharofermentanaceae > Saccharofermentans. The sequence continues at coordinate 11,331 of JAFWQF010000114.1, forward strand.
CATCCGGGCCGTTGCCGTTAAATTCTGTCCAGTAACCGAATCTCATCTGACCGAACGAGGATAACATAAACATCGCAAACGTGATCAAAAGAAGGATATGAAGCTTAATCCAGTATGCCTTCCTGAAGAAGGACACGATCTGCTTCTCGTAATTTGCAAAGACGAGTCCCGTAAAGAATGCCGGAGCTGAATTAACCCACCACTCACCGTTAAACCACAGGGCTTTCTGGACCTGCCACCACTCAGGGGTATAAGAGGAAAACGGCTCCGACCACCAGTTCTTCGGTCCGTACCACCATGCAAAATGGCCGTTGTAACAAAATCCCACGCCGAGCGCGATGATGACGGTGAAGATCATCACAAAACACACGGGACGGTTCTTGATGAACCTGAAGCAAAGGTAGAACGCAATATATAGAAACGCCAGAACGATCGGAAACCATGCGAATTCGTTCATCATGGTGAGGCCCGTGAAGTTGAAGATCCAGCGCTCTTTCGGGAGCTTGAAGCCTGCGATGAACATCAGGAGACCGTAGATCACGACATCAACGTAAAACGGCAGTACCAGTGTCTTAACAATGCGGTTCTTTATAAATCCCTTGAGGTAATTCTCTTTTGTGTCGAAGCTCTTTAAGAGTCCGTAACCCGAGCAGAAAAAGAAGATCGAGACAAAGATCGCGCCCGCGTTTACAAACGGCGAGAGCACATGGTTCTTCTGGAAGATCTCTTCCTGGGAAATGTGATGAAGGATTACTCCGATCGCTGCAAGACCGCGCAAAGACTTCATTATCTCAAGACTTGTAAAGTCTTCGTTGATCTCAAGTTTTCTGCCGAATTTGTTGGTCCCGCCCCAGATAAAAAGGACAAGGCCCAGATACAGAACGACAGGTTCCAGAAGAGAAATATTCAACATGTCAAAACAACGCTCCTCACCCTTAAGCATTGTATCTATTATCACATTTGGAGTCAGGGATTCAAATATTCAGGTTACGGTTCTCTGTTTCACGACCTGTTTTTACTGAAACAGAGACCAAAACAGGTAAT
>JAFWQF010000115.1 GCA_017509205.1 Clostridiales bacterium
AGGTTCTGCATCGCATATGCTTCTTCAATGGGGTTGAGATCCTCTCTCTGGAGGTTCTCAAGCAGCGCCTGTACCATCGTCTCGCGGTCAGAGAGCTCACGTACGATTGCAGGGATTACCGTAAGTCCTGCGAGGCGTGCAGCACGCCAGCGGCGCTCACCTGCCACGATCCTGTAGCCGCCGTTCTTCTTCTGAACGATAATGGGCTGGATAACGCCGCTCTCGGCGATGGATGCAGCGAGCTCCTGAAGAGAAGTATCATCAAAGTTCTTACGGGGCTGACCTTCGTTGGGTGAGATATCATTGATCTTGAGCTCAACTACGGAATCACCTGAGGACGCAGGAATGCCGTTTATTGAAAGCATAGCTTCAAGTCCCTTGCCGAGCGCACGCTTAGGTGCAGGTGCTGCCTTCTTGGGAGCAGCCTTCTTAACCGTCTTGGCAGGTGCTTTAGCAGCAGTCTTCTTAGCAGTAGGCTTTGCAGCTTTAGTTATCTTAGCTGACGTCTTGGTTGTCTTCTTAGCTACAGTCTTTGCCTTAGTAGCAGGTCTGCCGGCTGTCTTTTTAACAGGTACAGCCTTCTTTACAGTCTTCTTGATATTAGCCATTTGATAGTCTCCTTATAATATATAGATATGTATCTATATTTCTTATTTAGTCTTCTTTATGACCTCATTGGCAAGAGCCTCATAGGCCTTGGCGCCCTTGGAGTTCTTGTCATAGTCTGAGATGGACTGGCCGAAGCTGGGAGCCTCAGCGAGCCTGACGTTTCTGGGGATGATTGTCTTGAAGACCTTGGGACCGAAGAACTTATCTACTTCTTCCTTTACCTGGCGAGAGAGCTGTGTTCTCATATTGAACATGGTAAGGACAACGCCGAGGATCTCGATGTTCTTGTTGAGTTTCTTCTTAACGACGTTGACTGTCTCGATGAGCTGTGTGAGACCTTCCATCGCATAGTACTCGCCCTGGATGGGGATGATGATCTTATCCGTAGCGGTAAGAGCATTGAGAGTAAGAAGTGAAAGTGACGGAGGGCAGTCGATGATGATGTAATCGTAATTGTCACGTACCGGCTCGAGCGCTGTCTTGAGGACCTGCTCGCGAGAGATCATAGAAACAAGCTCGACTTCTGCACCGGCGAGATTGATGTTGGCAGGACAGATATCCACATTGAGCGTTCCTGTCTCATAGATGACTTCTTCCATCGGAGTCTCGTTGATGATGACATCGTAGACGGTCTTATCAAGCTGTGACTTGTCGATTCCGAGTCCGCTGCTTGCGTTAGCCTGTGGATCAATGTCTATCAGCATGACCTTCTTCTTTTTCTTTCCGAGATAAGCAGCAAGGTTTACCGACGTGGTGGTCTTGCCGACTCCTCCCTTCTGGTTTACCAAAGCAATAACAATGCTCATAAGGTTATCTCCTTTTCAGAGTTACTGTTTTACAACTTACAAACAAATTATAACTGTAATTTTGAAATATGAAATACAAATAGTATGGCAATTGTTCCACATGGAACAAATTTTACAATTTAACGAATTTTATGTTTTGATTTCACAAATCTTTTTATCGTTTCCAACTTGATGTTTGTTCCACGTGGAACAAAATAAAAGTCCCGGCAAAAACCGGGACTCGAAAGGTCAGTTTGACAGATAAGATCAAGTATCGATATTGGCGAGGCTCGCATTCTCCTGGATGAATTCCTTACGCGGTTCAACCTGGTCACCCATCAGGAGCGTGAATGTCTCATCGGCAGCCTGAGCGTCAGAGAGTGTGACGCGGAGGAGCTTTCTAGTGAGAGGATTCATTGTTGTATCCCAGAGCTGCTCGGAGCTCATCTCACCGAGACCCTTGAATCGCTGGATAAGAGGATTCTCCCAGTGATGTTCCTGCTTGATCTGCTCGATTTCCTTCTCGTCGTAAGCATAGTATGCTTCGTCACCCTTGTAGACTTTGTAGAGAGGCGGGCATGCGATGTAAACGTATCCGCCGTCAACGAGAGGTCTTAAGTATCTGAAGAAGAATGTCAGAAGGAGTGTTCTGATATGTGAACCGTCGACGTCGGCATCCGCCATGATGATGACCTTGTGATATCTGAGTTTGGTCTCATCGAACTCGTCGCCGATACCTGCACCGAGAGCCATAACGACAGGCTGGAGCTTCTCGTTGGAATATACCTTGTCGATACGTGCCTTCTCAACGTTGAGCATCTTACCCCAGAGCGGGAGGATTGCCTGATACTTTCTCTCTCTTCCCTGCTTTGCTGATCCGCCTGCGGAGTCTCCCTCTACGATGAAGATCTCACAGAACTCAGCCTCGTTGGACTGGCAGTCAGCGAGCTTGCCCGGAAGTGAGTTGTTCTCAAATACGGTCTTTCTTCTCGTCATTTCACGTGCGCGCTTAGCTGCGTCACGGGCTCTGGATGCCTGGAGGCACTTATCCATGATGAGCTTAGCAATGTCAGGATGCTCTTCGAGATAGATCTCAAGCTTCTCTGCAACAACGTTCTCAACCATGGGACGGATCTCAGCGTTTCCGAGCTTGGACTTCGTCTGTCCCTCGAACTGAGGATCAGGAAGCTTAACTGAAATGATCGCTGCAAGACCTTCTCTTGTATCCTCACCCTGAAGCTTTGTATCGCCGTCCTTGATGAACTTATACTTCTTTGCGTAGTCGTTGATGGCACGTGTCATTGCGGCTCTGAAGCCTGCGAGATGCGTACCTCCTTCAGGTGTGGCGATGTTGTTAGCGTATGTATAAACGGTCTCCTGATAGGAATCGTTGTACTGGAGAGCGATCTCTACGAAGCTGTCTCCCTGCTTTGTTGCAAAATAGATCGGCGGAACGTTGATGGCTTCCTTATGTCTGTTGAGATATTCAACGAAGGAAATGATACCGCCGTCATAGTGCAGATGCTTATGAACAGGCTCTGCTCCCCTGTCGTCAGTAAGATCGATCGTGACTTCCTTGTTGAGGAAAGCCATTTCACGGTAACGTGTGATCATTGAATCGAAGTCGAAATGAATGTCGGGGAAGATCGTATTGTCAGGGATGAAATTGGTCTTCGTACCAGTATCGTTCTCGTCGCATGTTCCGACTTCGTGAAGAGGAACTGTCGTGATTCCCTTCTCGAATTCGATCTCGAAGATCTTTCCTTCTCTCTTAACCTGAACTTTCATGTGGTCAGAAAGAGCGTTAACAACGGAAGCGCCTACGCCGTGCAGACCGCCTGAAATGCTGTAAGCTCCGCCGCCGAATTTACCTCCTGCGTGAAGGACTGTATGAACGACTTCGACCGTAGGGATTCCGAGCTTTGGATGGATACCGACCGGAATACCGGATCCGTTATCCGTAACAGTTACGGAACCGTCTTTATTGAGCACGACATCTATCGTGTCGCAGCGGCCTGCGAGTGCTTCGTCGACCGAATTAGCGACTATCTCATAAATGAGATGGTGAAGACCTCTTAAGGTCGTATCACCGATATACATGCCCGGTCTCTTACGGACAGCCTCAAGGCCTTCCAGGACCTGAATGTCATCTTCGCTGTAAGAACTGTCATTTGATGTATCGAACTCGTCCTGATCCTCAGAAGCAGCCTTGACGTCAGCCATGTCTTCTTCCTTGAAATCCTCTGTGAGAGCTCTGGGGTTCTCGGCGAGGTTCTTGAGCTCGTCATCGTCACCGTCTTCAACGGGCTGGAAATAGAGGTCTACCGCAGCAGGCTTCTTCTCGCCTTCTGAAGCTCCGTTCTCATTTAGAATGTTCTTTTCTTCATTCTCTGCCATCGAAAATATCCTCTCTTCATGCAGTTTTTCGCGTTTTTGTGCCTGAAGCCGTAAAAGTCCCTGAAACAGCGTATCTGTAACACTGTTAATCGTATATTATCAGGCTGATCAGGACTGCTTCAGTCTTTTAAACAGGACTTGTGATGAGAGTGAACAAACATATGTTTTATCGTCTGTTATTACCAGAGTCTTCGGAATCTCGTCCACGACATACTGGAGTCTTCCCTGCTCATCTTCAAGCTTCATGAAATCCGCGATGTCTTTCCGGGAGGGAAGGGCAGTCTCAAGATTGATGATAGCCGTTACGGAGGATCTGCGGACTGACATATCATTGCCGATATGTATGAACATGCGAAACCTCCGTCCTGTTTTCAGTCCTTCTTATTATACAATAAATATTTAAAATCAAGTAATTTATTAATTATAATATATGGGGCAATTATTCGGCAGAAACTGTGCCGCCTGTCACATGGAAGTAGCGTGCCTTCTCGGCAGCCTCCATAGGAGCCAGTTCACGGGCAGTCATGTCGCGGTCTGTGCATGTGATGAATATCTGGGCATCTTTCATTACCGAAAGCAGGCTTGCCCTTCTCTCAGCGTCTAATTCCGAGAAAACGTCGTCTAAGAGCAGGATGGGGGTGGATGAGGTAAACATCCTTAAAATGTCCAACTCGGCCAATTTGAGCGCAAGAGAGGCCGATCTCTGCTGTCCCTGGGAAGAGAAACTCCTCATCTGGAGACCGTCGAGCTTGATATCGAGATCATCTTTGTTGACTCCGACCGAAGAAATCCCCTTTTCGAGGTCATAGGAACGGGCTGATTTGAGCTTTGAAAGTATATTATCTGACAATATACCCTTAATTCGCGTGTAATCGCTCCCAGAGAGGCCTTTCCTCAGGTATCCGTCATACTGACGGGAATCATCACCGGACGCTTCTACGGGCACGCTACAACCTGATATGGTGTCATACCCTATAGTAAGCTTTTCTTTGCCTCCTGAAATGTTGCTGTGATGCTTTGAGGCAGCCTCTGAAAGAAGCCTGGCAAACCTGTCCCTCATGATGATTATGTCAGCTGAGAGATCCGCTATGGAAAAGTCCCAGTAATCAAGCGAAGCATCAATATCTGATTGCTTTATCTCACCGTTCCGAAGGCCCGATCTGGCAGTTCTCAGATACGTGTTCTTACGGTTCATGAGCTTTGAAAGGTCACTCAAGAGGTTGAAGTAAGAAGGGGAGACCTTCGATATAAGGGTATTGAGGAACCTTCTCCTGAATGCAGGGGCATTTTTGACGATATTCAGGTCCTCAGGAGCGAAGATAACAATGTTACAAACACCGATGTAATCAGATATCCTGTCAATTTTGATGCCGTCCTGCTTTAAGACGCGGTAAGAGCGCACATTTTTGGATAATTCAGACTTTTCGGTATGAAATTCAGCTGTCAGTTTCAGTGTTCCGCCGTCATCACAGAGAAGATCCAGGCCGGTACTGTAGCTGTTCTCACCGAAACGGATCATCTCAATATCCTTGGATGTTCTGTGGGAAGCAACACTGCCTGCTACATATATCGCCTCAATGATATTGGTCTTGCCCTGGGCATTGTCACCGTAGAATATGTTAACAGAAGGCCCGACATCAAGATCGAGCCTTCCGTAATTTCTGAAATCAGTTAGGTGAATACCCTGTATTATCATTTATCGTCTGATAGGGAGGATGAGGTAGATATAATCTTCACCTTCGATAGGCTTGATGATGCAGGGACCCTGTCCGCCGTTGACTTCAACCCTGATGGTCTCGTCTTCAATGTTCTTGAGTACGTCAAGAATGTATCTTGAGTTAAAGTCTACGTCGATCAGATCGCCCTCAACCTTAACTTCAATGTTCTCCTGGAGATTACCCTGAGCGGAAACAGCTGAAACGGTAAGCTCTGAAGGATTTGAAGTAAGGAGTCTTACAGGGCACTTTCTGTCATCTGTCATGATAATGAGTGCAGCACGGTCAACTGCATTGAGGAAATCCTTGCGGTTGATGGTGATTATTGTCTTAGGATTCTTTGCGATGATCGAATCGAAGTTGATGAAATTACCTTCGATGAGTCTGGAAACCATCCTTACATTGCCGATATCGAAAAGAAGATTGTGCATTGATGTGTAGAGAATGATCTCAGCATCATCGTCATCACTTAAGATCTTGCTCATCTCGGTAAGAGCCTTACCGGGAACGATGTAGTTGATCTTAGGGAAGTCATTGCCCATGTTCTGACGGTTGATTGCCATTCTGAAACCGTCGATTGATACAACTGAAAGGACAGAACCGTCGCTTACGATGTTACTTCCGGTAAGAACAGGTCTTGAATTGTCTCTGGAAACAGCGAAGATCGTGTGGTTGATCATGTTCTTGAGGATCTTCTGAGGCATAACGATCTTATCTGAAGAAGTCTCAACTTCAGGGATTTTAGGGAATGTCTCAGGATCAAGACCGGAAATCTTGAACTCTGCCTTTCCGCAGCTGATGACTGTCTGGAAATTGTCGTTTACTGTGATCTCAACTTCGGATTCAGGGAGCTTCCTGATGATGTCTCCGAAGAACTTTGAATCGAGTACTACGGAACCTCTCTCGAAAACATCAGCGTCCATATCAGCCTCAATGCCGGTCTGGAGATCATAACCTGTGAGCTTGATCTTGCTATTGTTGTCTGACTCGATGAGGATACCGTTTAAGATCTGGACCGTGCTGTTGGAAGATACAGCTCTCTGAACGATGCTTACGTTGTTGACCAGATCATCTTTATTACATGTGAACTTCATATAAAAGGCCGCCTTTCAAAGGACATAATTTTCCAAATAATTATACAGTAAATATAAAAAAAAATAAATATTTAACAGTGTTAAATTCCGAGGTTTTAAGGACAGATCCGGCCGTTTTGTCCAGCTACTATTCTATAAGTTATTATTCCATTGCAATATGCTCTGTAGATATGTCTAAAAGTCATTTTGATCAAACGGTACAGGTCATTTGACGGTTTTCACAGATTGTACAGAACATCAAAAATCATTGTGTAAAAAACGTTCGTTATAAACATGGCGTTTTTTATGAACACCGCATCTACATGAAATCTACAGGAAGTTATACACATTTGAACAATTACTGTTCAAATGAATTCTTATGCTCAGGTGATCAGTTTGATAATCTCTTCAGCATCAGACTTGAGTTCTTTATCCTCTTCGACGTTCGTGCAACCATGCATGACGGTTGTATGAGTCCTTCCGCCGAAAAGTTCGCCTATCTTGGCGAGTTTGAGCTCAAGATAATCCCTGCAGATGTACATTGCGACATTGCGGGCATTTGAAATTTCAGCCGACCTGAGCTTTGAAGTGATTTTGTCGGGAGTAATATCGTAGTATTTGGCGACAGCGTTGATTATGATCTCCGGTGTGAGATGCTTTTTCTCGTTAGGGGAGAACATGGGCCTTAAGATCTTCTGGATCTCTTCAAGTGAAAGCTCGCCGTTGGCAAGTGTTACATAAGAAGAAATGGTCTTATAAGCGCCGTTAAGCTGTCTGATGTTGTCCGTGATGTTCTCGCAGACATAGTCGATTATCTCGTCGGAGAGGGTGAAATTGTCCTCTTTGAGCTTGCTGATGAAGATGGCCTTACGTGTCTCGAAATCCGGCGGCTGAACATCGAACATGATGCCGTCCTGGAAACGGGAAGTAAGCCTGTTATCAAGCGTTGTGAGGTTAGAAGGAGCGCGGTCGCAGGTGATGACGATCTGCTTTCCTGCGCTGATCAGTGCCTCGAACGTATTGAAGAATTCCTGCTGAACGCCTTCTTTTCCGATGAGGAACTGGATGTCGTCTATCAGAAGAACGTCAACAGTCCTGTATTTATCTCTGAAAGGCTCGAAATTCTTGCTGTTGATGCTGGCGATGTAAGCGTTTGTGAAAGCTTCACAGGTCGTGTAGATGACGCGCTTATCCGGGAAATTGGCCAAAATGGCATTTCCGATGGCTTTCATGAGGTGTGTTTTTCCAAGTCCGGAGTTGCCCCAGAGGTAGAAAGGATTGCGCTGTCGCTGTCCGGGTTTCTGGGAAACCGCAACGGCTGAAGCATGAGCAAAACGGTTGCAGTCGCCTACAACGAAATTTGCGAAAGTGTACTCATTTGAAAGACCGAACGCGGACGGGTCGGCGACCTCTGCACGGGCGGCTTTTTTCTCGGAATTTACGGATGCCCTGACGGCATTCTCGTCGCCTGCAAGAACAAATTTAACGGAAACCGGGTTATCGTTATTTGCTGCTCTGATGGCTGCGGTTATTATCTTGCTGAGCTTCTGGCCCTTGACCAGACCTAAGGAAAATTCGTCTCTTGCAGCAAGGACCAGAACTTCGTTGTCACAGAAGGCAACGGTCATCTTGCTGATGATGGATTCATATGTGACGCTGTCTATGCCGTTATCAAATCGCAGCAATTTAAGAGCATTATTCCAGATAGCGCTGTCCATAAGATCCCCCTCAAATTTTCAATGTGTTGAACATAATAGCACGGATAGGGGGTATAATAACAGTACTTTTTTGCGAAAAAATAACATAGTTACAGTATGAAAAAGAACGTGTCTTACACCAAAGAAGAGGTCAAAAAGAGGAACAGGGCATTCCTGGTCCTCATGATCTTTGCGGGACTTTTGCTGCTGACCGGTATCGGATTTCTCCTTGTGGAACCGATCAAGTCCATGAAGCGCGAAAAGATCCTGGACGAAGCCGTTGACGTGATGGCTTCACAGATGTCCGAAGCCGTGGCTTCGGCCGGTCCTTCAGGCACTTATGACCCTGACAGCGACATTGAGGCGACTTTTGTCGTTCCCAGGGACGGAAATGAAGTGGCCGGTGAGGACTATGACTTTTTCGATGAGGATCCCGACACACAGAACTCTGTCCGCGCCTTTATCTCGTACAGACAGTCAAAACTTCCTAAAAACGTTACTCTTACGTGTATCGGAGTCCTGAAGATCGACAGCATCAATAAGACCCTGCCGGTCTGGAACTCCACCTCGACCGTTGCCTTAAGATACGGCGTCGGCCACTACGAAGGCTCGGTCAAGCCCGGAAAGCCCGGAAATGCTGCAATCTTAGGGCACAACATGCGGAATACGACGCTGTTTTCGAAGCTCAAGAAGTGCAATGTCGGGGACAACGTCAAGTTCATCAAGCTCGACGGCACGGTCCTCAATTACAAGATCGATGAGATCAAGATCGTCTATAAGAACGTTTTGTACCAGTATGTCATCAAGAGCGCTTCGACACAGGAGCAGCTTACACTTGTTACCTGCGCCAATGACGATTACGGGCACGGATACAGAAGAGTGGTCATCTGCCACCCGGTTAGATAAGGCTAACTTATATATCTATCTTTTAATATCAGTAAATTCTGTTATAATTCTTACGGCAAAAATAAGAACCAATCATCTAAACCGGAGGCTTTAACATGGTCAAGGCAATTGTGGGCGCAAACTGGGGCGACGAAGGAAAGGGTAAGATCACCGACCTTCTGGCCAGCGATTCTGATATCGTAATCAGATTTCAGGGAGGCGCCAACGCGGGACACACCATCATCAATGAACACGGCAGATTTGCACTGCACCTCATGCCGTCAGGCGTATGCCACGAGAACATTGTAAACATCATCGGAAATGGTGTTGCTCTCGACATTCGTAAGTTCATCAAAGAGTACAACGAACTCAAGGACAGGGGCTTGGATCCCAAGCTCATGGTTTCCGACAGGGTACAGGTCATCATGCCTTACCATGTTGATTTCGATAAGTTCGAAGAAGAGAGACTTGGCGGAAAGGCTTTCGGCTCAACAAAATCAGGCATTGCGCCGTTCTTCTCCGACAAGTACGCAAAGATCGGTTTCCAGGTCAGCGAACTTTTCGAAGAGGAGTCACTCAAAGAAAAGATCAACCGTGTTCTTGAGATCAAGAATGCGCTTCTCGTAAATCTTTACCACAAGGATCCGATCGATCCCGATGCGCTCCTTGCAGAGATGCTCGAGCAAGGAAGACTCATCAAGCCTTTCGTAGCAAACACACAGGCTTACCTTTACGATGCGATCAAGGAAGGCAAGAAGATCCTCCTCGAAGGCCAGCTCGGAACAATGAAGGATCCTGACATGGGAATCTACCCGATGGTTACTTCTTCTTCCACACTCGCAGGCTACGGCTGCGTAGGCGCAGGCATCCCTCCTTATGAGATCAAGCAGATCTATGCAGTTACAAAGGCTTATTCCTCAAGCGTCGGCGGCGGTGCTTTCGTCAGCGAGATCCTCGATGAGGATGTTGCAAAAGAGCTCCGTGACAGAGGCGGCGACAAGGGTGAGTACGGTGCAACAACAGGACGTCCGAGAAGAGTCGGCTGGTTCGACTGCGTTGCAACACGTTACGGCGTAAGGCTCCAGGGCGCTACAGACGTTGCTCTGACAAACCTTGACGTCCTCGGATACCTCGATAAGATCCCCGTATGCACAGGCTACGAGCTTGACGGCGAGATCATCAAGGATTTCCCGAACCCCACACAGATCGAAAAGTGCAAGCCCGTCATCGAGTACCTGCCTTCTTGGAAGGGCAAGGGCGAGATCAGAGGCCTTACAGATTACAATAAGCTTCCTCAGGAAGCACGTGATTACGTTGAGTTCATTGAGAAGGAACTCGGTGTACACATCTCAATCGTATCCACAGGTCCTGCAAGAGAAGAGATAATCTTCAGATAATACCGAGGCTATATGGCTGAAAAAGAAATGATACTCGTACTGGACTTCGGCGGCCAGTACAACCAGTTAATTGCCCGCCGCGTCCGTGAACTTTCGGTATACAGTGAGGTACGTCCTTACACAATGCCGATCGAAGAGATCAAGGCTTTAAACCCCACGGGAATCATCCTTACGGGTGGTCCTGACGTCGTTTTCGAGGACGATGCACCCAGATGCTCTGCTGAACTGTTCAGCCTCGGCATCCCGGTACTCGGAATCTGCTATGGCGCACAGCTCATGCAGTACCTCTTAGGCGGCGACGTCAGACGCGCTGAGGTAAGAGAATACGGCCACACAGAGGTTTTGGTGGATAATCCGTCATCACCGTTGCTCTTAAATGTTCCACATAGAACAGTCTGCTGGATGAGCCACGGAGTTTATATCGCAAAGCCCGCTCCGGGTTTTGAGATCACCGCTCACACCGAAGCTTGCCCTTTTGCTGCAGCTGAGGATAATTCCAGAAAGCTTTACTGCGTACAGTTCCATCCCGAAGTCTCCCACACCGTTAACGGCAAGGAGATGCTCGTAAACTTCGTTCTCGGCATCTGCGGATGCAAGGGAACATGGAAGATGGATTCTTTCGTTGATACAACGGTCAAGGCTCTCAAAGAGAAGATCGGCAACGGCCGCGTTCTCTGCGCTCTTTCCGGCGGCGTTGATTCATCCGTTGCTGCAGTCATGCTCTCAAAGGCAGTAGGCAAGCAGCTTACATGCGTTTTCGTAGACCACGGACTCCTCCGTAAGAACGAAGGCGACCTCGTCGAAAAGGTTTTCGGCAAGGACGGTCCTTATGATCTTAATTTCATCCGCGTAAACGCGCAGGAGAGATTCTACTCGAAGCTCGCAGGCGTTACAGAGCCTGAGCAGAAGAGACACATAATCGGTGAGGAATTCATCAGAGTATTCGAAGAGGAAGCAAAGAAGATCGGCACAGTCGATTTCCTCGTACAGGGCACGATCTATCCTGACGTTATCGAGTCAGGTCTCGGAAAATCAGCGGTCATCAAGTCTCACCACAACGTAGGCGGACTTCCTGATTACGTTGATTTCAAGGAAATCGTTGAGCCTTTAAGACTCCTGTTTAAGGATGAAGTCAGAAAAGCAGGCCTTGAGCTCGGTATTCCTTCAGAACTTGTTTTCCGTCAGCCTTTCCCGGGTCCGGGACTTGCGATAAGGATCATCGGCGATATCACTCCTGAGAAGGTCCGCATCGTTCAGGATGCTGATGCGATCTTCCGTGAGGAGATGGACAACTTCGGATACAACAGGGAAGCAAACCAGTACTTTGCAGCGCTTTCCAATATGCGTTCAGTCGGCTGCATGGGTGACGAGAGAACCTACGATTACGCAGTCGTTCTCCGTGCTGTCACCACAACCGACTTCATGACAGCTGAGTCAGCAGAGCTTCCTTGGGAACTCTTAAGCAAGGTTACCAACCGCATCGTCAACGAGGTCAAGGGCGTCAACAGGGTCATGTATGACCTGACTGGAAAGCCGCCGGCGACAATAGAGCTTGAATAATCGCATAGGCTCTGAAAGCCAATAAAATAGGGCATTTCGAGAATTTGAGTTCATTTGGGATAAGATTCGGATAATATAGTGAAAAACCGAATTATTCATAGTAACAACAGGTTTACATATTATAAGAGCGCTGCTGTCTTACAAGATCGGCAGCGTTTTTTGTTGTCCGGGAATACCGGAAGCAGGATCCGCAGCCGGTCGGATCTTGAAAATAAAAAAACCAGCGCAAAGAAAAAAACACAGAAACGAAAATATGTTCTTGACAAACATTTGTTCGGGATGTTATATTTGTCTTGCAGGATAGCTTCCTGCCTTGGACAACATAATATGCACTATAACAGGTAACGTTAACCGAGACCGGCGAGCCGTTCAGGATGTACGCTATATCCTTCCGCAAGGAAGGTGCGAGAATTCATTCCTGTAATCGAAGGGTTGTTCCCTTCGGGGTCAAGATCCACTCGGGGACAATGATACTTCTGCGTAGTCACAGGCCGAGCGTGCAACCGGGATAGCTTCCCGGCGAGGCGTCACACCCAATGAACGCAGCTGGGGCGTAATGCTACCAGAGGTGAAACTCCTATGTTTTGCTAACAAGCAAAAGCCAGTTATATTTCCCTTCAAAGTCCGGAAGGCGTAAGCCGAACGGTGCCTCAGGGGGTGTCAGGGACAAATACTGAGGTTTTACATGGCCAAAGAGGTCAAAGACCCGGGTCATAAGATTTCCAGGGAGAAGTCTATGCATCTGAGTCTAATGTGTTCACGGTTTTAGCCGTGCTTTTGAGTAAGATCACACAAGACAACTAAGCGTTTGCGAGAGTAAGCGGTACACAAATAAATCCGTATTTTACTGACCATCGCGCCGAAGTGACGGGTGTTGATTGATGTGATCACTGCATTTATTATTCGCTTACCGTAATCAACGGGAGAAGTGTGTCCTTATGCAAGAGGGATAAATGCGTTGCAGTATTACTGTGCTCAAATGTGATGTGGATAGGAATTTGCAGGGAAACTACATCTACACAACTGTATTAGCCATGTGAAGATAAGAAGGAAATGACATGCATATTTAATTCTTCGATGAAGCTCTAAAGGAAACATTGGTTGCTAAAGATCGAGTGAATCAATTATGCAATAGCTGTAAAAGCTGAGGTCAAACCATAGGGAGTACTATATCCAGAATTATGGTTTGATTATGCTAAATAAGGTGAACTATACCTATTTGGCCGATTACAGATTATTGCTTTGATTGATTCACTCAATAATAACCATGATCTATCGGCTTCATCGTTCCATCTTATTTTCAAAGACGCAGTTACAGCTTATCCCTAATGGGATGAGCTGATTTGTTTGCGTCCCATAACGCGCCGGTTTTTACATGTTAAACCGGTGCGTTTTTTCATGCCTAAAAACTAAAGAAAAGAGGAGGAAGCACTATGTCCAAAACAAGATCACCACCATAGTTACAAAGAACACACAGGCAACTAACAGGAACGAAGCGTGCATACGCTTGAAAAAACAAATAATTAAAGGAGTAAACAATATGCAAACAGCAATTAATACAAACAACAACATCTTTATCAGAGCAGACGAAGTCGCAATGGTGTTACACGTATCTGTTCAGACAGGATACAAGATCATCAGGCAGCTCAACGAAGAGCTTCAGAAGAAAGGTCTTGTGGTTCAGACCGGCAGAGTCAACAGACGTTATTTCGAAGTGAGATACGGTATTTCCGGTATGGATTTCACGGGTGACGGCCAGATCGCACCAAGCTGCAGTTCCGAAGGAGGTATCTGATATGTCCGTACACATAGATAACAGAACCGGGAAATGGTTTTCGATGGTTTATTACGACGATGCCTACGGTAACCGTAAGCAGAAGTGTAAGAGAGGATTCAAGACCAAGAGACAGGCGCTGGACTGGGAGAGCGAATTCCTGAAGACTGACAGCGGTGAATCGGATATGCTCTACGGATCCTTTGTAGAGCAGTATATGAATGCCATCGGTCCGCACCTGAAAGAAGACACTCTCGTAACGAAGAACAACATCTTCAAGCATCACATTCTCCCGTACTTCGGTAAGCGCAAACTTAATGAGATCGAGCCGATCGATGTCGCCAACTGGCAGAAGGAGATCATGAAGAAGAGCAGAGCGAATGGGAAACCATTATCTTCTGTATACCTTAAAACGATCCACAATCAGCTCTCAGCGTCGTTTAACTTCGCCGTAAGGTTCTATCACCTTCCCAAGAACCCGGCTGCCATAGCAGGGAATATGGGGAAGGAAGGCGGCAAAGAGATGCTGTTCTGGACGAAGGATGAGTACACAAGATTCTCTCATGCGATCATGGATAAACCAATGTCCTACTACGCTTTTGAGATGCTGTACTGGACGGGAATGCGTGAAGGCGAGCTTCTTGCACTGACACCGGATGATCTCAACTTTGAAGCAAAGACGGTGAAGATCTCGAAGACCTATCAGAAGCTCAACGGAAAGGATCTGATCACAACCCCGAAAACGGCTAACAGCAACCGCACGGTCACGATGCCGGATTTCCTTTGTGAAGAGATGAAGGAGTATCTGCAGTTCCTGAACGGCATTAAGGGTGATGAGAGGATCTTCCCGGTATCTAAGCATTTTCTTCTCCATGAGATGAAGAGGGGAAGCGCACTTGCAGGCGTAAAGAGGATCCGAATACACGATATACGCCACAGTCACGTGAGCCTTCTTATCGATATGGGATTCACGCCGGTAGCGATTGCTTCAAGGGTAGGACATAAGAGCATCGACATAACATTCCGTTATGCACACCTCTTCCCCTCAGTCCAGGGAGAACTTGCCAGCAAACTTAATAGTGTAAAGGAGTACTGATCATGGCGAAGAAAGAAAACTACAACAGGTACAGAAGTGTAAATGTAGGCTTCAGAGTAACACCGGAGGAAGCTGAAGAGATCCAGAGAGCAGCTTTGTTGTCAGGAATGAAGAAGCAGGACTATATCCTGAAGCGTTTGAGGAACCAGGAGATCGTAGTCGTTCCCAATTCAAGGCTGTATAAGATTGTGGTCGAACAGACGGAATACCTTGCGACGGAACTTAAGAAACTCGTGAAGTCGGGCAAGACGATCGATCCGGAGCTTAAGAGGTCGATAGAACTCCTTACCGCCACACTGAACGGTCTGAAAGGAAATGACAGCGATGACAGGTGAGCAAAATAAAACTGCCCCACGTGCTGCTGCAACAGCTCAAGGACAGTCATATGTAAGTATCACCGTAATTATAATGGTTAGATCCGTCATGCGCAACAAACAAGTCCTTATTTATTATTTTAACTAGCTATATAGCTATCTAGCAAGCCAGCAAAAAAGAAGGAGAGTGTAGTTTCTACTTTAAGTAGGAACGTAACTCTCCTTTATTATTTCCAAACAAACCAGGAGGAAAAAATCAATGGAAGATACAAAAGTTTATACACAGCAGGAGCTTTATGATAAGAACATCAATACCGATGACTATAAGGTCAATAAAGAGAGCGGAGCATTTCTCGGAACACTCACACTTAAGGCATGGGCAACCAGATCGAAGGTGAGCGGAAACAGCAGACCGATGAGAGCGTTCTTTGATCTTGAAGACGGAAGGAAGATTATTGCTTTAGTCCAGCCTTTCAGAAAAGATCAGCTCATGGATATGGAGAAGGTATCAATCGGATCCACCTTGCAGCTGTACTTTGAGCCAAGTACAAGCGGGTATGTTTTCTTGTCAAAGTTCGAAGTTGTTTCAAGTCAGGAAGGTGACTGATGATTCAGCCTGAAGGATAACGGCATCAGAATGAGAAACGGCTGGTGTCCGTTTCCTCTTTTTAGGCAGCTCCTAACTAATGAGAATGTCGGAGATCATACGCATCTCCCGGGTGCTCGCCATACTCCTGAAAACGTTCTCATACAATTGTCCTAATTAGTAGCAGGCTACGCTTTTTGATATCAAAAAGCACATTTCAGGGAGATCCCTGAGACCCCTAATGCGCCCTTAACCGGGCGCTATTTTTATGAAAACACGAGGTAAATAAATCTATGAGCAGAAGAAACAAAGCCGTCGTCATCCGCTTCACCGAAGATGAATGGCGGTCACTTAATGACAAGGTGAGGAAGGCAAAAATGCCAAGAGAGAAGTTCTGCAGAGCGGTTCTTCTCGGAGCCAAGATCAATGCACCCCCGGATGCAGATTATGTGTCCTTGATCTTCGAGGTCAGGCGTGTCGGAAGTAATCTCAATCAAATGGTCAAGAAGCTCAATGTACTGGGAATCGTCCACGCACCTGAACTTGAAAGAAACCAGAACGAGATCCATGAGGTATGTGACATGTTGTGCAATACCTTCAGAAGGGTGGTGAAGTGATATGGCTGTAACGAATATGTGGGCAGTAAAAGGCAGTGTATCTTCCGTTGTTGATTATATCGAGAACCCGGAGAAGACAACCCCGAGAGGTATGCAACAGGTAATGTCATATATCACGGATGCTGACAAGACTGAGCAGATGATGTATGTAACAGGGATTAACTGTGAGCCAGAGATCGCTGCAAAGCAGTTCATGCAGACCAAGCAGCTCTGGGGAAAGGAAGGCGGCCGGGTAGCATATCACGGTTATCAGTCCTTTCGTGAGGGTGAAGTTGATGCGGATACCGCACATAAGATCGGAGTGGAACTTGCACAGGAATTATGGGGCGACAGATTTGAAGTGGTGGTAGCGACACACCTTAATACCGGACACTACCATAATCACTTCTGTTTGAACTCTGTATCGTTCCGTGACGGTTATAAGTATCACGACACTAAAGAAGACATCCGGCGCATGAGAGACGTTTCTGACGCGATCTGCAGGCGTTATGGGTTGTCCATCGAAGACAGGCCCAGGATCGACCAGGACAGGCGCAGAAACTATCGTGAATGGAAAGACCAGAAGGAAGGCAAGATTACGCTCAGAGGCAAGGTGATAGCCGATATAGATGCTGCAATACAGTGTAGCCGAACTGAAAGAGAATTTGCTGCTACGATGAGAGATATGGGATATCAGTTCATTCTTAAGAGTGAAACCGGCAAGGATCTTGTTCATCCCAAACTCAGACTTCCCGATTCTGATAAGTGTGTGCGGTTAGACTCCCTGGGACCCGGTTACGGGCTTGGCGATTACAGGATGAGGATAATCAGGAATACTGTAATCGAAAGTCCATATGCCCACCTTGAAAGTATACCTACTCCGGAAAAGGTAAAGCGTTATACCGACCGACTTAACAAAGCAGGATTCCGCGTGACTATCACTTATCACTGTTTACAGCTCAGATCATGTGCCAAGCGGAGAAAGTATCGTGAGTATTCTCCACAGCTGATAGAAGAGATCCGAAAGTTCAAACGATTCTGCCAGCTCCAGTCTTTTTGCAGGAAGTATATGCTTGATACTCCGGAACAGGTTGAGGCTTGTAAAGAGGTGCTGCGGAAAAGGATATCCGATATTGCTAAGGCTAGAGACGAAGACCGTAAGCAACAGCGTTATTGGGAAAGAAAAGGTGTGCCGGCATATGCCAATCTTTATAGGCTGGCCGCTCAGGAGAAGACAAAGCAAATGCGACCGCTCTATCAGGAGATCCGCATGTGCGAGGAGATCATACAGGCAGAACCTGGTATTCGGGCGATGACAATAGGCCTTGTTCAGCAGCGTGTTAATGAAGAAAGCAGGAGACAGGCGAGGAAAGACCTTGCAAAGAATAAAAGTATTAAAACGCGTACCAGATAAGGATAACCCCCAGTGTTCTACGTGGAGCACTGGGGGATTATATATTATCTGCCGATTATTCTGCCGAATCTGCCGATATTTAATTTGGTCATCTGCGTGCCAATTTAGTAATTTAAGGAAAAATGACTAAATTATATTAAAAAATCACATGCCTCAATGAAATAATTATATGCTTCCTAAATGCTTTATTGCTTCTACAACAATTTTGTCTGCAGGTAGCCAATCAACCGAGTCTAAATCATTAATCGATAACCACTTCGCGGCTT
Organism: Clostridiales bacterium; assembly: GCA_017509205.1. Lineage (GTDB taxonomy): Bacteria > Bacillota > Clostridia > Saccharofermentanales > Saccharofermentanaceae > Saccharofermentans. The sequence continues at coordinate 18,165 of JAFWQF010000115.1, forward strand.
CGTGTTCCAACAATTCCATCACTGAATCAGATGTAAGTTCAGCCCAGAAACAATCCATAGAAAGATGAAATGTTGGGTAGTCATATTCAACTGTTGTCAACAATGGGCCAACTACTATATCAGCGGCCAATTCCTCTCGAATTTCACGCTCAAGTGCTTTCTGCGGAGTCTCGCCACACTCGACTTTTCCGCCCGGGAACTCCCAACGATCTTTATATTCACCATAACCTCGTTGAGTAGCAAAGATTTTGACATCACGTTTGATAATTGCCGCTACGACCTTTATTGATTTCATCAAAACAAACTATCCTTATATCAGCTTATGAACCGGCGTATTTCCACAAACTATATCCCTGCCTGAAGGCTGAGTCATAAACAGGGCGCATATTGTTTGATAGGATTCTGACAAATACTTCCTTGGTGTTTCCTTTGCGATACAGTTCTTGTGTTGCCCAAACAGAATGAAGATTGTCTTTATAACACTTTTCATACAGCTCAAAAACATCATTTCTCGAATGAATCAATTCGTACATAACAAACTGGTTATCAGCAAATCTTCCAAAGAACCGATCCCATGAAGGAAGATTGTTGTTTTTGACTGAATTCAGATTCGAATCCATTGGCATAAGGTTCCACAATTCATCATTCATTACAAATGAGAACGGAACAAAATGATCGATATCAAAATCTGCAATGTTTATCGGTTTGTTTGTAAATACATCATCAATATGAGCATATGGGAATATGCCTTTCCAAAGATTACGAACTGACTCAAGTTTACGCGCTTTGTTGTCTAATGGAGCCAGCTTATAAACAATGCCGGGAATTTCAGGATTATTTCTTTGAAGCCATTTGACTTTCTCATGCTTGATCCATCCTTTTATAGCCACAGCATTATCCTTGATCATCTGAGACCAATCTGCATCAAATACAACTTCTCTTGCCAGACCGCTACTTTCGCCTAGTATATATGGAAGTTTGGTCTTTGAATTATTAAAATCTTGGATCTGCTGAACCATTCTTCCAATAGATGCATCCAGAGGACCAAGGTCATGATTAATGAAGAATCCAGAAAGGGCTTTATAAGGCACCATGTTCGTGAGAGTTTTCTTCTCTTTAAGAATATACTGATCGTATTCTTCGATTGCGTTCTTAATTTCCGTTCTGGATGCGTTGCTATTAAGATCTGAATGTTCCTTCAAAATAGTAACGGCTTTTTCAAGATTATCCTTGTCTTTATATACAATGCCACTCAAATGAATATGGAACTCAACAACAGAATACCAGGCATCAGCTATCATCTCGTCAATGATGTCGTTAAATGTAGTCTGCGTGGTGTTCTCAAGAATAAGCGTTGTAATAGCATCAAGCCAATAGAACTTATAACAATATGACGGAGACTCCATCATTCTTGAAAAACTCTCTACCTCGAGCGTGTTATAGTATTTTCCGTCAATGCTAAATGAATAGTCCATCTTTTATTCCTTACGAAGTATTACGTTGTACCAAGTATTGGTTCTGCCCTTTATAACATCTTCAGAATACCATTCCTCAACAATTCTAAGCCCTTTTACAAGTAGATTGCTGAATCGATCAGATGTCATATCTGTATAGTATCGCCCATCCCGTTCGCCTTCGAAGTTACCGGATTTGAAGGATATATACATTAATCCGTTGTCTACAAGAGCATTCTTCAATATGTTAATAACAGTGGGCAGTTGAGAACTTGGAATATGAAGTAATGATGCACATGCCCATACAGCATCATATTTTTGGTCACTGCCAAACGACAAAAAATCAACACACTTAACATCTATACCAGCATATTCTCTTGCCAGTTTGCAAAGGTTTTCAGCACCGTCGATAGCACTGACTTGATAACCCATATCAACAAAAGCTTTGCTATCCCTACCGGAACCACATCCGAAATCCAAAATTCGACAACCAACCGGAACATATTTTAGAAATCTTTCATACAAACGACTTGTATCCACCTTAACAGTAGAGTCAAAGTAATCTTTTGCATGAGTCTCATAGAATTGATTGGTAATGCTCATAACTATATCTCTTCTAACCCTATACTCTTCAGATACTCATATGTACCGTTGTAGTAATCAGGGAGACGTGTTTCATCTTCCCAGAATCCGTTTTCTGACTTGTGCGGGTTGCCTTCCGGGACACAAATGATCATTCCTGATCTTGCGCGTGTCATAAGTACCCTATAAGCGTTGAGCATGTACTTCATTCGGTCAGCCTTGCTCTCGGTATCAGCTTTAAGTTCGTTCCATTTACGGTTAAATGTGTAGTATTTCCAATTTCCGCCTTCAAAACGCATATCAGCATCCCAAAGAACACAAGTGTATTCTAACTCTAATCCCTGGACCTGGATTTCCGTTGCTGCATCCTCAAGATAGTTAGAAGATCTGGTATCTGTAATATCATCCAGGAACCAATGAACTGCATTGTCATCGTCAGAAGGTAAGACATGAATACCTAATGGCTTATATCTTGCGGATTCCTTTGTTATCAGAACACCTGTTCGCTCATTGCCCCTGGCTTTCTCATGGATCCATCTCTTTGCTTTTTCCATGTCTCTGGTAAGAACAATTGGATATCTATCCTTTATTTCTTCGTAAATCGAAGCAGCGTTGCCGTCTATCGCAAGCAGGGAATGAACAAAAGCTGATAATTTTTCTGCTCTGAAAGATCTCAGAGAGACTCCCAGATGAAGTTTCTCGTTAAAGGTAACGTTCAGATTATTTTTGAGTAGCTCGTTGACCTTGCCTTCTGCGTATTCAGGCTCAGTTAACTTGGGTGAGATATATACCTTCCAATGCGGGAACATGTTATTCAGAGAGCTAATCCACTCAGTAATTCCAGCTTCACCTGTATTGATCTCCTGGCCGCCACCGACAAGGCAAACTATCGTTGCCCAGTCTTCTCTCTGATCAAGAGACCAAATGAGGAATGCAGCTTCTGACATCGGGAAATTGTCGACCTTCTTCTTGTTGCCGTATGTACCACCACGCTTAAGGTAATCTGCAATCCTCTTATGAGTCCATGAACGCTGAGCTTCATCAAAGATTGCTACATGCTCAACTTCACCATAACCAGAACCCTGCATTTTCACGGCTTTCTCAGGATCGATTTCAAGCTTTCCGTTCTCAACAGGAATCTTGATCTTCTCGAGCATGTTGTCACGGTAACGGTGAATTATCTGAATGAACTTGCTTACTTCACGCCTGGAATCTGAAAGTTTCTTTGGTTCTTGTCTTTCCTTGCATTTCTTGTAGTTATCCTGTGCAAGAGCTTCGTTTAGAACGGCTACCAAAGGGCCGTTACCAGACAGATATACTGCACCTTCATCTTCTATAGGTTTGTCCTGATCCTGATATGTCTGCTTTACTGCAACTTCAAGGCCTACAAGGGTTTTTCCTGCACCGGGAACACCTGTTACAAAACAGATACTCTTCTCTCCGTTTGCTTTACTCTGATGAATAACATCCAGAATATATGCGATTGTTGTATCTGTCGTAACCTTATCTGCTTCATGTCTGGTTATGTCCTTTACAGAATGGCTCTCATAAAGCGTCCTAGCTGCCTCAATAATTGTAGGCGTAGGAGCATACGGGCTTATTATCCAATTCTCATTAACAGGGCTTTCATTAGGGAATCTTTCAAGAACATCGGTTATAAGCTTTGATATGCCGGAAGAACCGGTCATAAGTGGGTTGAGCACTCGGTCATCGTATATGGAAGACTGTATAACCGAAGAAGATTTGTCGTAACGGGTAGCAACCAGTATAGGAACAATGATCCTGTCTTCGCTGAACTTATGGAAGTTTTTCAGATC
>JAFWQF010000116.1 GCA_017509205.1 Clostridiales bacterium
CTCCTTTCAAGAAGGTGGAAGGCGCAGCACCTGCTCCCGCAAAACCGGAAGCTCCTTTCAAGACTGCGACACAGCAGAACGCAAACGGCGCGATCATGACATCGGCTTTCAAGCCTTCCACAGGAGCTCACAATCCTTCGGATAAGATCGTTTCATCCGCATTCAAGCCCTCAACGGGCACCCATAATCCTTCTGACAAGATCGTCTCATCTGCGTTCAAGCAGTCTCAGAAGTTCACTCCCCAGAAGGGTCCTGATACAGCTGTAGCTGCAACTGCAGTCCATTCAGACAATGAAGCTGTTAAGCTTGCAAGGGAAAGAGCAGAAGCTGCCAGGGAACAGCAGGCCATGCGTGAGGCAATGAAGGCACAGAAGACTGCAGCGGCAGCTCCTGCCAAGCAGCATGCTCCTGTCAAGCGTCCTTCTGCATTCTCGGTAAATCATGCGGCAGTCGTTGCAGCTCAAAATGCTGAAGCAGAAAAGCCTGCTGCCAATAAGGCACCGTCAGTACCGGCAGCACCCGCTGCTCCCAAGGCTTCCGGTGCATCCCTCGGAGTAGGCGCATCAGCAGCTGCTCCCAAGAACGGTCCCGTGATCTCACCTTCACGTGCAAAGGCATCTTCCAATTCCAATCAGCTTGGAAATCTGCTGAACGGAAAAGCAAACAACAGCGGCAGAGCTCCTGTCTGGGCAGCACCCGGAACCGCAGGAATCAGCCCGTTCAAGCAGAGTGCACAGGCTCAGGAAGAGGTTAAGGCTGAAGCAGCAAAGGAAGAGATGAATACCGCCGTTGAAGCAGAAGCTCCTCAGACAAGCTATGCTGATCAGGCAAAGACACATAAGTCGGCATTCTTCTCAAGGTCTTCGGCTTCCAAGGACAGCCAGAGCAGTATCGGAGGTTCTTCGAACGCATACGGCGGAATCGTCCGTCCCACCGGAGTGATCAGTGACAAAGAAAGACAGCAGCAGGTACAGAATGCGGCAATGGGTTCCGTACTCGAAGGCCAGAAACCTGCAATCCTTGATCCGAGTTCACATGTTGCTCCCACGGCGGTAGAGCCGATCTCAGGCTTCAAGCCGATCGATCCTCAGAACTGAGTCATTCGATAAAGATATTTCAAACGGAGGTTTTTGAAACCTCCGTTTTTCTTTGTTCAGTTTTTGGCCTCATGCAGAATTAATAGAAAATTCAACAGGTGCTCTGCCGCATGGTGTATTATTAACATACAAGACCATCATCGGAGGTCGTTTTGGCGTGGGCAAAAATATCGCGATAATCACCGGAGCTTCATCCGGCATCGGGAAAGCATTTCTCGAGGAGATCGTTAAAGAACACGGAGTCTATGGTTCCGTTCCCTTTGACGAGATCTGGGCTGTCGCAAGAAATGAAGAAAAGCTCATAGAGATAAAGACACTTCTGGGTGAAGAACGCATCATGCCCGTTAAGGCAGATCTTGCTTCTCCCGAGGATATGTCTGTTCTGGCAGACCGTCTCGCCTCTGAAAGACCACAGGTCGGACTCCTGATCAATTGTGCGGGAATGGGAATGAAGGGTGCCGTCACCGATCACCCTGCAAAGACCATCGAGGATACGGTCGATGTCAACTGCACCAGCCTTGCCAAGCTCACCAGGATCTGCCTGCCCTACATGATCGTAAAAAATCCGGCTTGGACAAAGGACAACAGTCCGAGGATCATCAACATTGCTTCTTCGGCAGGATATCTTCCGCAGCCGGGTTTTGCTGCATATGCGGCGAGCAAGGCGTTTGTCATATCCTTTTCGAGAGCGCTCTATTACGAACTGATAGACCACGGCATCGTAGTCACCACTGTCTGTCCGGGACCGGTCAACACCGATTTCCAGCGCAGGGCCACGGGCGGAGCACAGACCGGGTTTACAGGTATAAGACAGTATGTCGCAGCAGATCCCGTCAAGCTTGCAAGGGCTTCGATCAAGGCTTCAAGAGCCGGAAGACAGGTACTTGTCTACGGATTCTCGCAGAAGGCTCTTCATGTTGCGTCGAAGATATTGCCGGCATCCTGGATCCTTTTCCTTGAAAAGCAGTTCATGCCGGAGGAGAAAACCTCTGTTACTGTCGCAGAGGAAGGCAGCGCACCTTATGTTCCCGAAGAGAAGAGGGAACTTGAGAGCGGTGCGAGCGTGGAAGGAATTCCGCTGACAGAACCTGAAACTGAAGAAGAAAAGGCCATTACCGTTGAGACTGATAACGGACAGGCCGCAGAGTAACAAAACCCGGGAGGAACCATTATGAGTGCCAAGACTAAAGTTGAACCTACATTCGCAGGCATTTTCAGAGCAGTTGAGCAGAAAGCGGCAAAGACAAAATTCCTCAGGGATACTGCCACCCAGATCACGCTCAAGGGCAATCTCGACAACCAGCCTTTCTATGTCAAAGTTGAAGAGGGCAGTGTTGAAGTGGCTCCGTATGAATACATCAATGCACCGTTCTATATCGATGCGGATGCAGACGCTCTGACAGCCGTTCTCAACGGCGTGATGTCATTTGCTTCTGCCGTTGCACAGGGCTTCATAACCGTGAACGGAGACGCCGGTCAGGCATATCTTTTCATCAGCCAGCTTTTCTGACACTAAAAAGACAATAACAAATGATGAGCATCTGAGATATAATCTTATAATATGGCAATCAGTTTAAACGGCATCTTTAAAGACAACATGGTGTTCCAGTGGGGCGCTGAACTGCGTGTATTCGGCAGTTCGGACACTAAGTGCACCGTAAGATGCGAGCTGTTCAAAGACGAGGAACTCGTTGTTGAGGCGGAATCCGTTACTGAGGAAGACGGAAGTTTTCTTATCTGTGCCGACCCGATAGAAGAACCGGGCGGACCTTTCGAGATAAGGATCACTGCAGATGGTGAAGAGCCTGTCATCATAAAGAATGCCTATGCAGGCGAAGTTTGGCTTGCAGCCGGCCAGGCGAATATGGAATACCCGCTTGCCAGAAGTGAATTCGCAAAATACCTGATCCCCAAGATAACCAAGACTGAGATCAGATACTATAAAGTCCCCCAGGCAGGTTTCATGGATGAAGCACAGGCAAAGGCCGAAGCTGAGTCCGAATGGATCGAAGTCGATTATGAGACTGCCGGTGACATGAGCGCCGTAGCTTTCTATTTCGCACAGTCCATCGAATCCCGTATTGATGCAAAAATCGGAATAATCCAGTGCACTTTCGGCGGTTCCACGATAGACTGCTGGCAGAGCGTTGAGAGCCTGATGACCACAAAGGAAGGTCAGGCCTATATCAAGGAATTCGATGAGCGTACTTCGGAATACACTCCGGATGAATTCGATAAGTTTGCTGCAGAGTTTGCCAAGCGCGAAAAAGAGTATAACGACAAACTTGATACAGCTCTGATAGAGAATCCTTTCCTGACATATCTTGAAGCTGACCGTGAGATCGGACCGGCACCCTGGCCGCCCCCGATAGGCCCCAGAGCTGTCAGACATCCGGGTTCTTTCTTTGAGTGCATGATCCTCAGAGTTGCCCCTTTCACATTGAGAGGTGTCATCTTCTATCAGGGTGAGGCTGATACCGACGGTCATCAGACCGAATATGGTCACGCTTTTGAGACACTTATCAGGGAGTGGCGTGAAGTCTTCTTTGACGATGAACTTCCGTTCCTCTTCTGCCAGCTTCCTATGTATATTTCAAAAGACCGAAAGTACATGGGCTTTGACGACATGTCATGGCCGCTCCTGCGTGAGCAGCAGCAGATAGTTGCGATCGACATGAGAAATGTTTATATGGCAGTCACGGTCGACTGCGGAGAGTTCGACAACATGCATCCCTCCGACAAGAAGACCCCGGGTGACAGACTTGCTCTCCTTGCACAGAAGTTCGTTTACGGCTTCGAGAACACGGAGGCAGTATCACCTTTCATCATCGATGCGCGCCGCGGCGAGGGTGTTGAGATAACCTTCGGCGGCGACTACATGCTCCTCAACCTTACGGCAGGCTTCGGCCCCGAGGATTCTGGATTTGAAGTTGCAGGCGAAGACGGTGAGTTCTTCCCGGCAGAAGCTACGGTTGACTTTGACGGTAAGACCATCCTTCTGTCATGCCCGATGGTCGAATATCCTTCAAAGGTGCGTTACGCATTCTTCTCGTACGGCCCGACTCCGCTCCACGCCCAGAACGGTCTTACCGCAACACCGTTCCAGGTACGTATCGACAAGGATCTGGGCGGCGTCTGATTTTCGGAGAATAATATGAATATCGCTTTCTTTACCCGCCCCAAGCAGGATGTAATCTTCGTATATTCCGATTCCACAGTCAGACAGACTCTGGAAAAGATGCATGCGACAGGTTTTTCGGCAGTACCGGTCTTAGACCGCGACGGCCACTATGTCGCCACCGTGAGCGAGGGTGATCTGCTGTGGTTCATAATCAAGGGTGAAGGCGGCGAGCCTCACACCATGGCGATCGAAAACCTTGAAGACATCCGTCTGACGGCTCTCCTTGACCAGACGAGAAAGAATCCTCCCGTAACCATCAGTGCCTCGATAGAGAATCTGATAATCAGGGCGATGGAGACTAACTTTGTTCCGATCACCGATGACCGCGGAATGTTCATAGGGATCGTTACCCGCCGCTCGATAATCAAGCATTTCTACGAGAAGAACATTTTCCCCAACGATTGATAAGACAAACAAAAACGCCGCAGCTTCAGTACTGCGGCGTTCTTTTTGCTTTCAGGTCAGGTCTGTTATTTGACTACCTTGACTGTGGAAAGATCAACGACATACATGGGCCATGTCTTGTAACCTTCGATGCGGTTGCTTACGACAGTGATGGATGTAGGATCCTGAATGTATACGTTGTTGCTGTCCTTGACCATTTCCTTGAGGATCTCGTGATAGTACTCAACCTTCTTTGCTTCGTCCTTCTCTGCGGGGATGAGCTTGAGGAGCTCGTCGACTCTGGAGTTGGAGTAGTTGAAGAAGTTCTTGGAACTGTCGGATGCATAGCGGCTTAATACGTCATAAGGTGCGAAAGCGCTGTCTACGCAGATGACGGTTGTGTCGTAGTTTCTGTGATCGTGAACCTGGTCGAGCCATGTTGCCCAGTCTACCTGGTTGATCTTGAGGTTTACGCCGACCTTTTTGAGCTCAGCTGCGATCTCAACTGCGGCATTAACGTGGGGCAGGTAAGAGGAGCATACAGTCACAGTTGTGTCGAAACCGTTGGGGAAACCTGCTTCCTCAAGGAGCTTCTTTGCCTTCTCAACGTCATATGTGTATGTGCCGTCGAGAGAAGTGTCATAGTACTTGCCCATGGCGGGGCTCATTGCTGTTGTAAGCTCAACACCTGTTCCGTCTGTTGAAACGGAGATGATGTCTTTTCTGTTTACGGCATAGTTCAGAGCTTCACGGACCTTTGCGTTGTCGAAAGGCTTTACCTTGTTGTTGAGGATGAAGATCTGAGGCATGTTGGAAACATTCTGGTCGATCTTGAACTTTGTCTGGTCGATCTGCTTAGCACGGTCTGTCGTGAAGTGAGGGAAGATGTCGATGCTTCCGTTTGTGAGCTCGACCATTCCGGCATCGATGTCTGCACAGATCTTGAAAACAGCTGTGTCGATGCTTGCCTTTGTTCCCCAGTAACCGTCAAACTTTGTAAGAGTGACGTTCTGGCCGGGATTATATGAATCGAACTTGAAAGGACCTGTTCCGATGGGCTTTGTCTTGCAGTCCTCATAGCCTGAAGGGATGATGCCTGTCGTGAAATAGCTCAGGAGCTCAGAGCTTTTTTCCTTGAGCTTGACGATGACCTTGTTTGCGTCGTCAGGGCTGATCTTGACTTCGGAAACAACCTTGAGTGCATCAACGGGTGCCTTTTCCTGACCTGCAAGAAGTCCTGCAGCACGGGAAAGTGAGAAAACGACGTCTTCAGGAGTCATTTCCTTGCCGTTGTGGAACTTAACGCCCTGACGGATGGTGAAGATGTATTCATCCATTGAATCCGAAAGCTCATAGCCTGTAGCGAGACAGGGGTTGAGTACTCCGTCGGAATCGAACTTGTAAAGGCCTTCATAAACGTTGAAGATGATCTCGCGGTCACCTGCAGCATTGACTGTGTGCGGATCCAGGACATTAGGCTCCTGAGTGATTCCTACAGTTACGGTGTTTCCGGCTCCGCCGTTCTTGGCGCATCCGCAGAAAACTCCTGCAAAAACGACTGCGGACATAACGAGTGCCGCGATCCTGCGGGAAAGGTGTTTCATTTTTGGTCCCCCCTAGATTTTGATTTATATAATTATACGGGTCTGTCTCAGATAGACATGGGGACAACGCTCACAATAAAAACAGGCCCGCAAACGCTTATTCTATTGATGTTTACTAAAAATTCAAATTTACAGATTCAAAAAAACAAAACTTTTTTATTTCAAGGGAGTATAATATAACAGGTTTTAACTTAAGCCGTGCTTTTTATACGGCTGAAATCAGGGAGATAAGATATGAAGAGATGTCCGGTATGCGGTGTAATGATGGGAGACAACGTAGCACGCTGCTCTATGTGCAAATACGACTTCCAGAAGGCTTCACAGGGCGATGTGCATTCTGCGGCTGAAGATGCCAAGAAGGTTCTTGAGCAGAAGGAACAGGAAAAGATAGCGCGCGCCGAAGCAAAGCGAAGTGAAGAAGAGAAGCGTATCATCGAAGCTATGGAAAAGCTCGAGCGCGATTACGCCACGATGCAGGACAAGTTCAATTCCGAGAAGCTAAAGCTCGATTCGGAATTCTCCGCTTTCCAGAAGAAGAAGCTCGATGAGAAGATCGCTCTTGAGCAGACAGTCGATACCATCCGCAACGAGGTAGGCGAGGCTCGTGAGAAGCGCGACGCAATGCGCAAGGAAGCCGAGAACGTCGTAAAAGAAGCCAGAGAGAAAACAAAGAAAGAGCACGACGAGATGATCGCCGCAGCTCAGGCAGAGCAGAAGCGCATCCTTGAAGAGGCACAGCGCCAGACAGAAGAGCTCGCAGTCCAGGTCGAGAAAGAATACAAGGAAGCCATGGACAAGCGTAATGAGCTCGTCAAGCAGGCTGAAGAAGTCCAGGCAATGATGGACAATGCCGATAAGATCGCGGCTGAGAAGGAAAAAGAGATCAAGGCTTTAGACGCAAAGATCGCCAAGCTCAACGAAGATTTTGAGAAGGAAAAGGTCAGGATCGCCGAGGAGTCCAAGAAGGTCTCCATGGAGCAGGCTTCCGAAGCTCTTAAGATAAAGGATCAGGCTGAGGCTGAGCGCGACAAGGCAAAGGCCGAGACCGAGAAGCTCATTGCAGCAGCAAACGCTGAGCGTGATCAGATCATCGCAGAGCTCGAGCAGCGCAACAAGCAGGCTCAGGACGAGCTCGACGGACTTACCGAGCAGGCAAGAAAGGTCATGGCTGAAGCTGAAGAAGCTGCCAAGACACGTGATGAACTCACAAAGCAGACCGCTGCCGCCAAGGAAGAGCTCAACAAGCAGATCGAGACAGTTAAGGCTGATCTCGATGCAAGAGAGAAAGAACTTAACCAGAGAGTTACCGCTGCAAATGCTGATCTCGAAGTCGTTGAGGCTAAGAAGAACAATGCAGAGGAACTTACAAACCAGTATATTGCCGAGCAGAAGAGGATCGAAGGCGAGATCGGCGGATTAAAGAGCGAGCTCGAAGAAGCAAAGCGCGTTATCGCTGATTCCAAGAAAGCCACAGTCCTTGCTGAGGCTGCTGCACAGGAGATCGTACTCAATGCCGAGAAGCAGGCCGTATTCCTTAAGGAAGCTGCTTTGAGCGAGAGCGAGAAGGGCTCCATGATGAAGCAGATCGAAGAACTGGAAAATCAGATTAAGGAGAAAGAGATGGAAAAGGCTGAGCTCGAGAAGAAGCTTGCTGCGCTCGATGAATCGATCGCTGCACTTGAGAAGAAGGTAAGAGAGGGCGGTTCAGGTTCAAGTGACGGCCCTAAGGAATACAGCGTTGAGGTAGTCGGACATAACCGTATGTCAGAAGTCGACGTCAAAGCTCTTTCCGAGATCCTCAAGAAGAAGGCAGCAGAAGGCTGGAAACTCGTTTCCACGATCGACGATGACGGCGGAAAGATCATTTCCTCTTTGGGCGGTACCGAGACAGCATCACTTTCCGGCGGTACCTTCAACACGAAGGAAGACCGTGTCGTCCTGATCTTCGAGAGACCCCTTCAGGATACAAGAAGAGTCAGATAAAAGGCTTTAAACAGATCAGATCAACAAAGAGGCCAGCGAAATGCGCGGCCTCTTTTTTTATCTTTGTGGCATTGGTGAGGCATTAAACCCAAATGCACAAAAAATATTTAAATTATGTTTGGTGTTTTGTGGAATTAGACTATCAAATATTTTATAATAGGAAAGTTATTGAATTTAGAACCAAGGAGGAATGACTGATGGAGATTTATTCCGCAGACAAAATTCGCAATATCGCGCTGTTCGGCCACGTCGGGTCCGGAAAGACGACACTCGCAGAGGCAATTCTCTACTACACCAAAGCGATCAATCGTCAGGGCAAGATCGTTGACGGCAACACGACACTTGACTATGATCCCGAAGAGATCAAGCGTCAGATGTCTGTTAGCCTTTCCGTTGCCTGCTGTGAGTACAAGGGCAGCAAGATCAATATCATCGACACACCCGGTGACTTCGATTTCCTGGGCGAAGAGATGAGCGGAATAAGGATTGCCGACTCCGGTGTCATCATGATTTCCGCAAAGGGCGGCACATCCGTCGGCTCCGAGAAGGCTATCAGACTTCTTAAGGGCAAGAACGTTCCTTTCCTTTTCTTCATGAACAGAATGGACGAGCCCAACGCTGACTTCGAGGCAGTTGCTGCCCGTATGATGGAGCGTTACGGACCTTCAGTCATCCCGCTTTCTTTCCCTATCATGAAGGACGGTCAGATGACAGGCATCGTCGACGTAATGAACCGCAAGGCATTCAGCGTTGACAAGGCTACGGGCAAGTTCATTGAGTATCCGCTCCCCGAAGAGTACAACGAGAGAGTTGATGAGCTCCAGAACAAGGTTAACGAAGTCGTTGCAGAAGCTGACGACGCGCTCATGGAGAAGTTCTTCGCTGGCGAGCCTTTCACCGAGGACGAATTCCGTCACGGCGTACACGCAGGTTTCCGTGAAGGTAAGCTGCATCCTATCTACTGCGGTTCCGCATTTATGAACTGGGGTATCGACTTCCTGCTCAACTGCATCTCGAAGGATACACCTCCGGCAGGCAAGAAGCCCGCTCTGGAAGCTACACTTCCTGACGGCAGCACACAGATGGTCGGCTGCTCACTCGAAGATCCGCTTGCAGCATTCGTATTCAAGACGATCTCCGACCCGTTCGTAGGAAAGATCAGCATCTTCAAGGTCAACGCAGGAACACTGCGCGCTAACTCCACAGTCTATAACGCCACAAAGGGTAAGGATGAGAGGATCGGCGGATTGTTCTATCTGCGCGGCAAGGAGCAGATCGCTACCGATAAGGTCACCGCAGGTGACATCGGCGCTGCTTCCAAGCTTGCAAACACAGATACCAACGACACTCTGTGCGACAAGGCACGCGTTCTCGAGATGCCTAAGATCAAGTTCCCGACACCCGTTCTTTCAAAGAGTATCGTCCCTGACAAGAAGGGTGAGGAAGATAAGATCATCTCAGGTCTTACCAAGCTCGGTGACGAAGATCACTGCTTCTCAGTTGAGACCAACCCTGAGACCAAGCAGATGGTCCTCTCAGGTCTCGGCGACATGCAGCTCAAGGTCATCATCAGCAAGCTCAAGTCCATCTACAACGTCAGCTGCACGCTCGACGCTCCCAGAGTTCCTTACCGTGAAGCAATCCGCAAGAAGGTCAAGGTCCAGGGTAAGCACAAGAAGCAGTCCGGCGGTCACGGTCAGTACGGTGACGTCTGGGTTGAGTTTGAACCCAACTACGATTCTGAAGAGCTCGTATTCGAAGAGAAGGTCTTCGGCGGTGCTGTTCCTAAGAACTATTTCCCGGCAGTCGAGAAGGGTCTGCAGGAATCCGTAAAGAAGGGCGTTCTCGCAGGATATCCCGTAGTTAACCTCAAGGCTACGCTGGTTGACGGTTCTTACCACCCGGTAGACTCGTCAGAAATGGCATTCAAGATCGCTGCAAACCTCGCTTTCAAGGCAGGTATGACACAGGCAGGCCCCGTCCTCCTCGAACCCATCAGTAAGGTTGAGGTTCACATCCCTGAGGACAAGCAGGGCGACATCATGGGCGACCTCAATAAGCGCCGCGGCAGGATCATGGGCATCGACGCGGACGAATTCGGTTCTGTAGTCAACGCTGAAGTTCCTACGGCAGAGATGCTCGAATATGCTACCGACCTCAAGTCAATGACACAGGGCCGCGGCTGGTTCGCTTTGGAGCATGTCCGCTATGAACCCGCACCTGAGGAAGTAGCTCAGAAGGTTATCGCTGAGGCTAAGGTTGAAGAAGATTCGTAATCTTCCCGCCGGGTGACAATAAAGCATTACACATTCTTGAGAGAGAATTGAAATGGGGAGGGCCGTCTCACTGAGGCGGCCCTTTACATTTGGTTATCAGTTGAAATTGCTTTTCAGAAATGCTTCGATTGCCTTGTTGACTGCTTCCGGATTGTCATCATTAGAATTATGAGCGGCATTTTCTATCCATGTTATGGGAACACCCAGATCTTCAGACCACTGCCTGTTATAAATCTTGACTTTCCCGGTCTTGTCCCGTTTTCCGACGATCAATAGAACAGGGCAGTTAATCTTAATATCACAATTATCTTCAAGAAATCCTGCAAAACCAATGCCCATCAGATGGCAAAGCTCTTTCTTGCCATATATTGCGAGCATATCCATCATGTTCTTATACGCATGCTCTGTTGTGGTGCATTGTCCGGCAATTGCTTTCCTTATGGTCTTATCAGGATATAATCCTGACATCCACTCTATTTGGCGCAGCCACCATCTGTCTGAACCGGAATAGTACTTTTCTCCGAACGGGGTGCTGTCTATTGATACAAAGCCTTTCACGACTTCCGGGAACCTTTTGATCACGGATTGCGTGATAAAGCCGCCCAAAGACTGGCCGATAAACACAGCGGTTTTTATGCCGTTATCATCTAGTATCTGTTTCGCAGCAAGAGCCGCTTTCTCATATGTGAAATTATCATAAGGCCGTGAAGCGCCATGTGCAGGAGCATCCCAGGTAAGTATGTTGTATCTGTCAGAAAAGAATTCTATCTGATTGTTGAACAGATTATGGTCCGCTGTAAGTCCGTGAAGAAAAAACAGAGTGATCCGGTCAGCAATAAGTTTTTCAGAAATCCAATAATGAACATCACCGTATGATGTCTTGATCTTGTTTTCAATTAACATTTGTCTACCCCTTATACATTAACCTTATCTAGTATACATTACTGTCTGTTTGCCGGTCTATCAGCTGCGGTATCCCGGCAATAAGAAAAGGGCAGCTCCGGTTGAAGCTGCCCTGATTGTTTGTAGATGTACGGCCAGATCAGTAGATCTTGTAGATGACCGTGTTCTCCTCTGTGAAGTAAGCGACCTGCTGGAGGTTATGTTCGAAGAACTCACGGTTGAAGTAAACGCCTTCGCCGTAGTCTCCGTCATCGAATTCAGGATCTGCTATGAGGTAGCGGATGCCGCGCTCCTTGCAGTAACGCTTGAACTCGTTGATGTCGCCGCCGCAGCCTGTGATGAGCCATACATAGATCTTGTCGCGGGTATTCGTGTCGTGACCTGCGGACCAAGCGTAGTAAGGCCAGCCGTAGTACATTGCGCGTCCCGTGAGCAGGAACCTGTTCATGGACCATTCAGGAGTCAGGAATACGTCATCAGGTTCAGTGTTCTTGAGGATCCACTCGGTAACGGGTGAGTTCGTGTTCACGACCATCGGAGTGGAGTTGATGTTAATGTAAGTTGCCCATTCCGAAATGCCGGTGCCCGTAAGACCTACGAGCAGGATGAGAGCAGCCAGTACGCCGAAGATCTCGAAGATTACCCAGACTGGAGCAGGGAGGCCCTTGTTCTTGTCTGATACGATCTCGTGATGCTCGAGGACCATGTCTGCCTTGTCTTCGTCCTCATCGTCGTCTTCTTCAGAGACATCCTTTTCGGACTTGTCATCAGCATCCTTGATATCTTTTTCTTCCTTGTCTTCTTTGACTGTATTCAAAGACTTCTCTTCAGACTTGTCTGCTTTGTCTTCTTCATCGTCATCGTCAAGAACTTCGAAAGGAAGCTCTTCGGTATCTTCTGAAGACTCTTCTTTGTCTTTCTTTTCTGAATCGTCTGAAGCCTCGGATGATTCTTTCTTTTCAGACTCTTCTGAAGTTTCCGTCTTTTCTTCAGTCTTGCCGGAATCCTCGGCCTTTTCAGACTTTGTATCTTCAGCGGTCTCTTCCTTGGCGGGAGTTTCTTCATCTGAAGCGTTTACGAGGTTTCCGGGTCTCATCGAAACGGTGTCTTCCTTGGGGATTGAATCATCAGAATCCTCAGAAGCCTTAGGTTCTTCCTTGGCGGGAGCTTCTTCCTCCGCAGGCTTCTCGTCCTTATCTGATTCTTCTTCCTTGTCGGAATTGATGATGTTGCCGGGTCTCATGGAGACGGTTGTCTCGGAAGGGAACCTCTCGAGAACACGGTCATCGTCCTTTTCGGAATCATCACCGGACTTGCTGTCTTCAGAAGGCTTCTCGTCTTCTTCGGGCTTTTCGTCCTTATCTTTATCTTCCTTGGATTCTTCGGCCTTTTCGTCATCAGAGTCCTTGGCGATCTCTTCGGGCAGATCTTCATCGTCGTCAGAGTCGGTCAGAACCTCGAAAGGCTCATCCTCGGAATCTTCATCGCCGGACTTGTCCTCGTCTTCTTTCTTATCCTTATCAAGGATGACGGGAGCGAGCTCGCCTTCTTTTTCAGCCTTTTCGGCTTTTTCTTCGAGCTTCTCGGAATCCTTTGTGTCTTCGCTGTCTTCTTCATCTTCGGCATCTTCTGCGATGTCATCGTCAGCAGCCAGAGCGACGGCAGCCTTGCGGCGTCCGGGCACGATGAAGAGGTTAGCCAGGAATATCGCAACAAATGCATCAACGAGGATGAGGGATACCTGAACGAACTTGTGGTTGGCAAGCATCTCGAGCGATACCTGGAAAATGAAAGCGAAGATAAGGGGGTTAAGGAAAGCGAGCATAAGGAAGAATCTGTATACAGGCTTTTTCTTAACGATGTCATGGAACAGGAGAATGACATTGCACAGGATCGCGATTATCAGAGTGGCTCCTGTAACGGTGATCAGATATCCGCCCCACTTGAGAAGAGTTGCCGCATTGATCACTGTCGTATCTTCGCTGTAAAGGAATCCCGGCATGAACTGCAGTTTGACCACGTTCGAGGCTCCGCCGGAGAGCGCGAGAGTCTGGATGTATGAAGAACATACCGCACAGACTGCGACCATGAGGTGGAGGAGTCTGCTCTCAGAGATAAGCGCCATTCCGAAAAGTATCAGGAGGAGTGAAATGAGGCATGAACCGTGGAAATAAGGCATTACTATCACGAGCAGGCAGGTGAAGAGTGCCACCGTACCGCTTGAAAGCGGGTCATCCTTTCTGGGAAGCCACGCGTTGCGCGAGAAAAGGAATGCCTTGAAAATGCCGCCGAAAGAGCCTGCGCTCATAACTGAGATGCAAAGGCGCCTTACGAACGGTATGAAAAGGATTACGCAGAGGATTATCACTGCGACACCGAGCATCAGATGGCGCTGGTTGGGGTAGACGTTGATCGCCCAGACACCCCAGCTGTCATAGGGGGTGACTTCGTACCAGGCAGATTCTGACAGGATGTTGCCGACCGCATCCGTGATTGTCTGGCCTTCTGCCATGAGATTGCGGATGTGAATGAATACGTTGAGTGAGCTGCGAAGGAAGACGAGCACGGGCGAAAGAGCGAATGCAAGACGTTTTCCGGACAGGAGAGCGGCCAGGAGGCCCAGAAGGGTCATGGCACATACCATCGAGATGATGGAAGGAATGTTGAGCGCATAGTCGATCGGGAAACCCAGGTACTCGAGCATTCCGGCGAGGAAGTAGAACAGGAAGTGATAGTTGATACCGTCACCTGAGAAATGCATGTACTGAGTGGGGAAGTTAAAGCCCTTGCCGAATGAGGATACCATCGCCGTGTGGGGCGAGAGATCCGAGAAAGTCGAATAGCCGTTGATGAGGTAGCCGCGGTCGATCCTGTATGTGTAGAACATCAGGAAAGCGGATACGATTGCGGTCAGGAGGATAAAGAAACTGTAGAACAGTGTGTTTGATGCCTTGTTGACATAACCGGGCAGCTTCGCGAAACCTGCAGTCTCTTCCTCGTCTTTCTTAATGCGCCTGCGGTTAACGATTATCAGGCAGGTGAGAACAAGCCAGAGGAACAGCGCGGCTGTTACCATGAAGCCTATTTTCATGCATAGCTTGTCGCTGGCAACGAAATAAGACAGACCGAGGATTACATAATAATTCACGAACGGAACCACCATCATTCCGGATACGGTTCCTGCTGTAACTACGAACAGGGTGCTCGGTATGTTTTCGATTGCCTTGACTGAAGGCGCACATGCAAGATACAGGCGTCTTACATCAGGGACGCATATTGCCACGAGAACCATTCCGGTTATGGCACATACGCATAAATATAAAATTGCGAGCATAAAATCTCCCTTCAAACGATTTAAATAATTATATCAATTAATAAAATAGGCAAGTTTTACAAACTTATAACAGTTTCATACAATGGGGCGAAAAGATTTGTGAAAATGGACTATAATCTACACATACTTTGGGGAAAGAAAGGTATTTCATGAAAATAACTGTTTTGGGCGGCGGACTGTCGCCGGAGCGTGATGTTTCGCTCAAATCCGCAAGTCTCATCGCTAATGCGCTTCTTTCAAAAGGACATGAGGTTGCGCTGGTAGATCTTTATGACGGTATCGAGAATGACCGCCCTGCAGAAAGCTTTTTCCGCCGCGGCACGGTCAATCCGTTTTCATATGTAATTCCCGAAAAGGAGCCTGATCTCGAGGAGATCATCAGGCAGCACGGCGGCAGAAGGCAGTGGGTAGGACCCAGGGTAATAGAGCTTTGCCAGTATGCTGACAGGGTATTTTTGGGACTCCACGGCTCACACGGCGAGAACGGCCAGGTTCAGGCCCTTCTTGACGCTTACGATGTAAAATACACGGGCTGCGGTTATCTGGGCTGCGCGATTGCCATGGATAAGGCTCTTTCCAAGTCTCTGGTCGCTGCAACAGGCATCCCGACCGCAAAGTGGATAATCGGCAAATACGAGGAGATGACTCCTGAAAAGATCAAGTCTGAGATCGGCATTCCCTGCGTTATCAAGCCCATCGGCTGCGGATCTTCATGCGGCGTTTCCATCGTCAAGACTGAAGCGGAGTTTGCTCCCGCTCTTGAATGGGCCGCTTCCTACAAGCAGATGATCCTTGTCGAAGAATACCTGAAGGGCCGTGAGGTCACCATCAGCGTTGTCGGTCACAGGGCACTGCCCATTACGGAGATTATCCCGCACGAGGGATTCTACGATTACAAGAACAAGTATCAGGACGGTCTTACCACGCACGTCTGCCCGGCTCAGATCAACGAAGCCGACTATAAGAAGTGCCAGGAGACAGCCGTCAGGATCTTCGATATCCTGAGGATGAACCAGTACGGAAGGATCGACATGATATATGACGAGGAAAAACATGATTTCTGGTTCATTGAAGCGAACAACCTCCCCGGTATGACGAACACGTCGCTTCTTCCCGAAGCTGCCAAGGCTGACGGAATCGCCTATGAGGATCTTTGCGAGAAGATCGTCATGAGCGCAGGACGCGATGAAATAGAGGGGCTCTGACCCGGCATAGCCGTAGAGAACCTTATGTGTTAGAATTTAAAGGTTAAACTTTCGGAGGAACGGCTCTTTGGATTATCTTGAAGGATTGATGCTCGGCAGGCTTTGGAGCGATACCGATTATGAGAACAGAAAGCATTTCTGGCTCTTCATAATCTATGGCCTTCTTTGCAACTGCATCATTCTTTATACCTACCTCTTTGGCAAAAAGCTTTTGGGATGCGGAGACTTCGGAATGCCCATGTTTGCCGTATTCATCGTACTTTTCGTGGCCAGTCCCTTCATTTGTTTCAGATACTATCGAATGCCCTTTTGGGGCAAGTTGATCATATTGGCAGAGAAGATATTTAAATCTTATCTCGTTCTCAGTTACACGGTGAGCATAATGTTACCCAGACTCACGGTAAACGCAGGAGACCTCCAGACGAACGTTATTGACTATCTCAATAGGACTCTTGAGCAGTACACGACAAAATATGCGACAAGTTCCGGTTCGTTCGCAACGGTTACCGGAGTTCTCGCCGGAGGACTTCACGTAGTACTTATGATCCTGATCAATCTCGTTGTGATCATGGTGATACCCGGTCTCATCTACATTGCATTCAGGATCTGCCAGTTTGTCTGGGATTGGCTCATCAACACATTGATACTTAAGAGATTCTTCCCCTCGAAGCATTGATTTCCTTCGGTTTGAATCTCTTTTCGCGGAAACAGGAGGAAGCATGGCGGAACTTAGAGACAGAATCGATATTACGGTTGAAGAGCTCGAAGAGAGTCTCGGAGCGAGAAATCTCCCTAAGTTCATAGAAGAATCGGAGAAATCTTTCCTTGAAAGGATCGATACGATCTGCAATGCGATCTGCAAAGACAGGGAAAAGAAGGCGATCTTCGTTTCAGGTCCCACTTCCTCAGGAAAGACCACTTTTACTTTAAGGCTTGCAAAGACCATCACTGCGGCCGGCCGCAAGGCATGCCACCTCTCGCTTGACGATTACTACAATCTGAAGGAGATCGTTTACGACAGGGAGGGAAGACCTGATTTTGAAACGATCGACGCGCTCGATGTTGAAAGGATCCAGAGTGATATCGCAAAGATCATAAACGGCGAGACCGTGATCCCGCCTTTCTTTGATTTCCAGACAAGGACACAGCAGGAAGGCAAACCCGAGAATGCCATTACTCTGGGTGAAGACGGCGTTCTCGTCGTTGAGGGTCTTCACGGACTCAACAAGAGGATCTCAGGCGATTTCAAGGATACGAGTGCCAAGGTCTTCATCATGCCCTACGGCAATGTCTATTGCGACACCAAGCTGATGGACAGCAACGAGATCCGTATGCTCAGGAGGATCGTCAGGGACAACAGGCACAGGAATGCCCACGCCATTGCGACGATCGATTACTGGCCCATGATCAGCAGGTCAGAGGACAAGTACTATACTGAATACCTTACGGAAGCTGACTATCACGTAAATTCGTTCCTTGCATATGAGAGCCTCATAATCGCACCTCTTGCACTGAGCGACATCCAGTCAGCCCTGAAAAAGGTGGAGAAGGGCACCATCGAGCCGAGCGTGTTCATGGAGAAATCCAACACCAGCAAGCCGTTTGCGGATCTTTCCGCGGCACTGACCAAAGCTTCCAAGCTGATCGGCCACCTGGACAAGATCCCGGTAGTCAGCCCTGAACAGGTTCCCGCGGAATCCATCCTCAACGAATTCATCAGCGGTTAACGAAGGAGGCAAAAAATGCCTATCAGAATATCAGACAATCTTCCGGCGAGGCAGACCCTCGAACAGGAGCGAATATTTGTTATGGAGGAGAACCGCGCTCTGTCCCAGGACATCAGAGCGCTAAAGCTTGTCATCCTCAATCTCATGCCTGACAAGATCACGACTGAGACACAGCTCTTAAGGGCTTTGTCAAACACTCCCATCCAGATCGACATCGAGCTTCTCTGCATGGCGTCACACCAGTCGACCCATACGAGCGCTGCGCATCTTACCAAGTACTACGAGACATTCGACAAGATAAAGGACCAGTATTTCGACGGCATGATAATCACGGGCGCGCCCGTCGAAAAGCTCCCTTTTGAAAAGGTCGACTATTGGGAAGAGCTCTGCCAGATAATGGAATGGAGCAAGACACACGTTTACTCCACGCTCCATCTCTGCTGGGGTGCTTTTGCCGGCCTCTACTACCATTACGGAGTCCCGAAGTACGTTCTTAAGAAGAAAGTCTTCGGAGTTTTCGAGCATTCGATGACATACAGCAGACCCGTAAAGCTTTTCAGGGGATTTGACGACATCTTCTACGTTCCCCATTCCCGTTACACGGAGATCAGAAGGGAAGACATCGTAAAGCATAAGGATCTCAGGATCCTTTCCGAGTCTGATGAGTGCGGCATCTATGCCGTTTCCGATCTGCACGGCCGCCAGATATTCATCACGGGCCATTCGGAATACGACAGGGATACTCTCGACAGGGAATACAAGAGAGACCATGGCGCAGGCATCAAC
>JAFWQF010000117.1 GCA_017509205.1 Clostridiales bacterium
GAACTATATGCTCCAGCGGCTGCTCGAAGCGGGTATTAATTCAGAGATTTCTGAAGACATAGTTGCCGGATTGGACAGCGATGTTGATACTTGCAAGAGCCTGTTTGAGGCTAATTTCGGTGCGCCTGAAGAAGGTTATTCTGAAAGGGAAGATGAGTTTCTCAAGCTTGCCCGGTTAAGAGGCTATAGTGTTGATACTGCGTTAAAGGCATACAGAAATTATTTATCTGATTAAATTATCGTTTTAGCTTTACGCTTATCTAAAACAATAATGGCAATAAGCGGAATTATGCCTGCAAGAGATATAGCGATTCCTTCTGTCAATAATGGCAGTCGATAAACCATATCGATTTTGTGAGTGCCTTCGGGAAGCTCTACGCCCATGAATCCGATGTTGGCTTTGATGATCTGAGCCTTTTTACCGTCAATATAGCAGTTCCAACCAGAATCATAAGGTAAGGTGAAACATAAAAACTTATCTGTTGATGTCTTTATGTTTCCCGAAAAACCGTTTCGGTCTATTGTAACGTCATTCAGCGATTCGGATTTGAGCCTTTCGATATTTTCCTTATAATCTGACATGTTTTGACTCCATATCTGAAGTTCGTCAATGGAATATGTGCCCTTGTTAGTAAAATAAACAGTGCACAATCTGATACCGTCTTTATTGCTTCCAAGACACAATAGCTGGCTGTCAAAACCACCATAGTAGACATAATCTTCTCTAAGAAAACGGGTATGGTTTATTTTGCCGTCAGCTTTAGTGTACAGATACAATTCTTTACTTGAACAGTTTTCAGTGAGCTTAAGATTTGAAAACCTGATATATGTTTCTTCACCTGGGATGCCATCGAATTCAAGTGTGATGTGCGCTTTTTCACGGTTTACCGTGATGGCGTTGTCCGTAAGAATAACGCCATCAGCTTCTTTTATTCTGTAATTCAGTTTCTTTGCGGAAGGATGTATATCAGAATCTTCTTTTAATTTTGTAGGCGTAGTTTCCAGGTATACTGAACGGAGCATGACATCCTGTTTATCCAGTGTGGACAATGATTCATATGCTGATTTGGTGATATATTTGTCATATGTAAATCCGATAGGAAGATAGTTATCATTTTGAAGGATTACATCGGTGCTTTCTCCGTTTACGATACTGTCTTTTTCTGTGAATCCGTATGGATATACTGGTGAATCAGATGTTCTTGCGGCGTGATATCTGACACCAGTAAGAGTAAGAGGTACGGCTCTTGCATCGAGACCGAGATTGTAGTTCATGGCACCTCGTTGGATCATCTCAAGTACTTTGAGGAAAGCCATATATTCCGGATAGTAGAAAGATGAATAGTATGATGTTCCGTTTAGTCCATATCCGGGAGCACTTGCCATGGTATACCAGAAAATGCTGCTTCCGTTGACACGATAATAGGCCTCCTTGTCATTCTTGACGGTGTTGCTCATAGCTATTGATGCATACTGTCCGTTGTTAAGAATGGCAAAAGCCTGTCCATTATCAATATATGCAGGAAGATCACTCTGTCTGAACCCAAGTCCTATCATAGGAGTTAAGCATGCTGAAATCGTGAGTATGGTAAGCGAGAGTGACTTTTTGAAATCAGTTTTAGATCTCATAATGAAGGAGATCATCAGTTCCGCAATAATAAAAATGAGCAGGAATACCAAAAGGGTTAGGCTTTCGTTTTGTCCTGAAAGTAAGAAAGCCAGAATTCCATAAAGCGTAGTTCCGGCACAGACGACGGATTTCTTCTTTATGGGCATATTTATGAAAGAAGGAATCGCGAACATAATGACAGCTGAGACGCAAAGAGAATATGCAAAGCACCAACGGTTAACGATGTTGTTAAAACCGGAGAAAACGTAACCGAATAAAGGAATAAGAAGCATTACGGACAGAACGATGAATAATGACTTCAGAAAGCGATTCTTTTTTCTTTCAGAAAACAGGGTGATTATGCATGGAATTGCAAGGATTGATAATCCGAGAGAACCTTCCTGAAGATTATTGCTGATTATAAGGGAATAGTCAGAAACGAATGAACGATAGTATTCGATTGGATAGTAAATCAGATTTGGTACTGTTCGTCCGATTCTGGAAGATCCCATGTGCATGATCACATGGGCGTAAGGCAGAATAAACAATCCGGATAGCATGATTCCCGTTAATCCTGAAGCCACGAGTTTTCCGAATGATTTGAAAAAGCTCTTGAGTGTGTGATCGTTGTACGAAATGAAATATCTCAACAGGTAATAAATCAATATCAGCAGGGCATAATTAAGTGAAAGATAGACACTTGAAGCCAGTGTGAGGAATACCAAGATAATGAAAAGAAATGTTTTTTTGCCTTTAAGTATTTCTTCGGCTCCAATCACGAATAGCGGCATGATTATCAGAGAACCGTAAAAGATAGGTTGTTGAAGGCAGAATAAGAGCAAGAAGCCGCAGAAACAATAAGAAATGGAACCGATCATTATCGGCATCGGCTTTTGATTGAAATAGAAACCTAAAACAGAAAAAGAAATTCCTGCAAGATAAATCTTAAAGATGATAAGCAGATCATATACATATTCCTGCGATTCAATTGGAAATAAGGCTGCGAGAAAACTGAAGATCGAGAAACTTATGCACGGACGAACGGGGATGGTCGAGAAATCGAATTTGTTATCCGCAGTGAAAAAGTTTCTTAAAGCTTTGCTGTTGTTAACCATTGCGGAATAGTTGGATGCGAATCCGTCAAGGTTGTGAATAAAAGATTTGCCGGAGATATAGAAATCTTTAAAGACCAAAAACTGAACAATTGCGAAAAGAATGGTGAAGTGCAGAAGAAAGAATGCGAAAAGCCGCATTCCGGTAAGATCATTCCAAAGTGAATGGTAACGCATCCTGATTCGACTAAAGAATGTATCCGTAACCTATAGCCTGCCTTTCCGTAGAATAAAACGATTATACACGATTAAAACTGGCTTTGGTTGAACTGCTTTGCATTAGCGTGTGCATAAAGCAGAATCTTGGGGTTCTGCTTAAGGATTTCGTCCCAGTCGTTTCTTAAAGTGACGTTGTCTTTGTATGCATCAAGATATTCCTGCGGTTCAAGATCCCCGAGGATAAAAGTACCGTCGCTTAAAGATACATATATGCTGTCTTTACTGTGACTTTCTGTTGATCCTATATTTCCGTCAATGCCTAAAGAGGCAAGGAAAGAGCGGGCATCGTCAAAACTTAAGATCAATGCTTTGCTCTCATCAATCGGCTTATAGTTCAGATGTGGTTCTCTTGCGAATATTGAATCAGAGTAATGAACATGATCAACCTGTGATTCCATGATGATTAGCTTTACGCCCTGTTCCATCAACTCGCTTACAAGACCGATGTGATCGGGATGATAGTGCGTTGCCAAAACGTAGTTGATATCAGACACCTTTATGCCGAGCTCCTTTATCGCTTTGTAGAAAGCGGGAAGGGTACCGGCATAGTCTGTGTCTATCAGCAGGTTCGCCTTTGTTCCTCTTATCAGGAACGAGTTTGTGTTTCCGTATCTTATTTTGGTTATCATGCTTTTTATTCCGGAGTTATTCTATTGCCTCAATAGTATATATCCTGGAACCGTAATCCGGATAATAACTTACATTTTCGTTATATCCGGTGCCTGCAAAACTGTTCTTTAAATGAACGCCGGCATACATGATTGCATCGCCGTACATGATATGTTCTTCGGGTTCTGAATGCATCTTGACGTATTTGGCGATCATCGCATGCATAAAGCTGTCCTGCTTTACATGGAACGGAGCGACATGGTTTACCAGACCGCCGAAATTGCGGATGTCGAAGTCAAGCTTCCTCCCGCTGAACCTGTACTTGAATCCTTCTTCGATTCCCTTGGGATAAATGATCCTCCATTTTGTGTTCGGATGGGTCAGAAGACGCATGGTCATTGTCAGAGCTTTCTTTCTGTCAGGTGATACAACTGTCCAGGTAATGTCGTTCCCCGAAAGAGAATCCAGAACACTGAACCCGGAAGAACCGAGAGTATCACCGTCAGCGGATGCGGTGTCATTAAGGGAACTGCCTCTGTAGAAGCGTCCGTGCTGCAGTACTTCGCGGTGCTTTTTATAGAACTCGATCTGTGCTTTGATCGCTGCCAGATCAGATTTGCTCATGTCGCAGAGATTGCATTCGTAACCTAATGTGCTGAATGCCGCGACGTTGAATCTTGTTTCGAGCGGAGTGCGCCTTAATGTCTGATGATTGGGAACATCGGATACATGTGCCGTCACGCAGCTCATCGGATAACCGTAACTGTAACCGTTTTGGATCTCAACTCGTGCGACGGCATCCGTGTCATCGCTTGCCCAGATCTGAGGGAAGAAGGAGAGGATGCCGAGATCGAATCTGTTGCCACCGGATGCGCAGCCTTCAAAGAGAATGTTAGGGAACTCTTTTGTAAGCGTTCTCATTACGCGGTATACACCGAGAATGTATCTGTGAAACACTTCGCACTGTCTGTCCGCAGGAAGCGCCTGTGAAAAGACATCCGTGAATATGCGGTTCATGTCCCATTTGACGTAGGAGATGTCTGCGGAAGAGAAGACACTTCGCATTGATTCGATAATGTAGTCCTGAACGTCTTTTCTGGTGAAGTCCAGGATCATCTGGTTTCTTCCGGTGGAATGCTTCTTGCCCGGGATCTTTACGGCCCAGTCAGGGTGGGCTCTGAAAAGATCAGAGTCCTCGTTTACCATCTCGGGTTCGACCCATATGCCGAAATCAAGACCTAATGCCTTAACCTTATCGCATAAGCCTTTTATGCCGTGCGGAAGTTTCTTTTTATTCGGATACCAGTCGCCGAGCGAGCAGCTGTCGTTGTCACGTTTACCGAACCATCCGTCATCCATGACGAACAGTTCTATGCCAACGCTTTTGGCTTTCCTGGCAAGACGGAGGAGCTTGCTTTCACTGATGTCGAAATAAGCTGCTTCCCATGAATTCAGGAGAACTGGCCGAAGACGCTCCTTCCACGAACCGCGGAGAATGTGGCCTGATACGAAATCGTGCATCTGTCCGCTCTGTCCGTTAAATCCTGAAGAAGAAAAAGTCATGACGGCTTCAGGACTTTCAAAGGAATCTCCTTTTGAAAGCTTCCATGAGAAGCCTTCCGGATTGATCCCCGATATGAATCTGACTTTACCGTGAGGTGTTCTTTCGACTGATTCGTAGTGGTTGCCGCTGTAGACGAGGTTAAAGCCCCAGCAGTCACCGTAGTCTTCGGTCGTGCCTCTTTTTGAGATCATGACGAACGGGTTTGCACGGCTTGAAGAAGAACCTGTGACCGAAGAATTGACAAGCTTTGCGGTCCTTACTGACATGTCAGTCTTTTTCATCTCGCGTGCCCATGCACCCGTAAAAGTCGTAAAGACATAGTCGCCTGGATCAAAGTCTATCTGTGTGCTCATTATCCTGCTGATCGTGACAGATGAATCGCCTGCGTTCCTTACAACGGAATAGCGGGTGATGATGTCGCAGGAAGGGTATACCGTATAGACAAGATCCAGTGCAAGACTGTTCTCGCTGTCGAAAAGGCTTACCGTCAGGATCTCTGCGTCTTCACCGTAAGATCTCGGAAGATCATCTTCAGCTTCGTCAGCAACAGCTCTTCCTTTGCTCTGAGCATGTGATACATACAGAAAATCAGATGTTCTGCTTCCGTCGGAATTGATGATCCCAATGAACGGTTCTCTGACATCGCCTTTGCCGTAAGAACTCATTTCAAGACGTACGTCTTCAAGCGTGAAGTTTCCGGTTTCCTTTGAGGGAACGGCAGTGCAGCCTGCCGGAAATTCAAGATGTTCGGCAAGACCGTCTTCGTTATCCAGATGGATCTTTCTGCCGTAATACAGATGTTCTATGTGGCCGGAAGGGAGTACCTTCATCGCATAAGTCGTATGAGCGGTATCGAGCACGAATAACGGCTCTTTTTCGCCGGTTATGTAAATCATAAGATCAACTCCTTGCTTTCAGTTCAGCCGAGATCTCTTCGAGCTTCTTATCTGTAAGTATATACTTTGCTCTGAATACCAACAAAGCGATAACGAGAACAATTACGGGAGCGAGTGTCATGACGAGCCTGAGACCTAAGACGGACGAGTCGGAGATCTTGGTTGCGGCACCGCTTGCGATGTCTTTAAGATTCTTTATCAGCATGCTTGCAGTGACTGAACCTGAAGAATCTGACTGGATGCTGAATATCGAAAGGCATATGGACGCGACGAATGCGGCAATGCCTGATGCGAGTTTAACGACGAATGTCTGCATTGAGAATATGACTGATTCGTCTCTTCTGTTGTTCTTGAGTTCGCCGTAATCAACGGTGTTGGCGAGGAAGATGGTAACGATGACGTTGAGAATTCCTACTGCCGACATGATGAGGAAACCGGGTACGAGGAAAGGATACAGATGCTTTGTTCCGGTAAGTGCGAGGACAAGCAGTATCACATAACCGATTATCGCGGTGTAAACGGCAATATAGAAGATCTTCAGCGTGTTGAATGCTTTTCTCAGGAGAGGGAAGAAGGCCATCATTGCCAGGATCTGCATGGCGCCTACAAATGTGTTGAACTGAGTGTAGTTACGCTGCCAGCTTGTGCCTGCGAGATCGTATTTGAAGAAGTAGATCAGAAGATTTGATGTGATGTATGTCGCCGTGTTTACGAGGATGATGGTTAGCACGATGGTCATGGCCTGATCGTTCTGGAGGAGTGCTGAGAACATCTGCTTTACGGAAGCAGTTTCCATGTCAACTGAGGACTTTTCCTTAATGCAGATGCATGTGATCGTAATGAAGATCACGAATAGGATGCCGATGATGATCGAGAAATAGCTGAAGCCGACGCGCTCGATCTCCAATGTTGATTCCATCGTGACCGAACCTGAGAGAACGTCTGCGCCTTTGAGTTCATCATACAGAGCCTGATCAGCGTAGAAGACGATGACTGAGGAGTTGGTACCTTTGCCGTTATCAGCGTATTTCGCCGTGGCTTTCTTTATTTCTTTGCCGTTCAATGTGGCATCGATCTTTGCATTGTCGGAATTCATTGTGAGAACGCCTTCGATCACGTTGTCTCCGTCCTGAACTTCAACACCTTCGAAGATCTTCTCGGCGCCTGTGAGTTCGAGCTTGAGATCTGTTTTGTCGCTTGCAAAAGAAACCATTTCGGATGTCGGGTCGCCATCCTTGTCGGTGAGTACGACATATGCTTCGATCGATGAATAGCTTGACGTGTAAGTAACTGTTCTTGTTGGGACTTTTCTTTCCACGAGTGCATTGCCGAGACCTGCTACGCACATGACGGTGAGGATGGTGACGACTGCGGAGCCCACTCCTGCACATGACCTTGCGAGAGCTGAGAGACCTTCACGCTCTTTGCCGCCTTCTGTGAAAGCAGGGATCATTGACCAATAGGGGATGTCCATCATGGTGTATGTTACGCCCCAGAGGATGTATGTTATTGCCGCGTAAGCAACGAGTCCCTTTGCGTTGAGTGCCGGAGGGGCAGAGAACATGACGATCAGGACAGCGGCGTTTGTTATTGTTCCGATCATGAGCCAGGGACGGAACTTGCCCCATTTTGTACGGGTCTTGGCTACTACAAATCCCATGATGGGATCGTTGAATGCGTCAAAGACTCTGGCAATGAGGAGGATGATTCCCATCGCGATCGCGCTTACCCCCATGATGTCCTGGAAATAATACAGGATGTAGGAAGCTGACAGCATGTAGACCATGTCCTTGCCGACTGCGCCTATTCCGTAAGCGAACTTTTCTGCGCCTTTAAGGCCTTTTCTCGTTTCCATACAGTTTCTCCTTTCGGTCCGCTTACTTCTGTTCTTTCATGTTCATCGCGAGTTCTACGACTTTGTAAGCTCCGTCATAGATACCGATCTGCTTGTTGCGTATTATGTTTTCACACATGGATCTGAGAGTCGTTTTGTCTTCCATGAAGAGTTCCGTCATCTGAAGCGTGTGGGGAATGTCTCTGCATTCCAGCGTGCCGTCGCCGATCTCTGCCGAATGGATCGCACCCCACTGTTCATGTCCGCCGATCCTCTTGATGAAGAGCTTTGGAACAGGGTAGTAGGCGAGTTCTGAAGGCTTTGTTACGAGAACGTCGCAGGACCTCATAAGAAGATTCGTTGCATAAACTGCTTCGAAGATGTTTTCGTGGCAGAAGAGGTGGATGCCTTCTACATCACCGTCCAAAGCTTCGTTTGCGAATGCTGTTGTCTCAGTCCAGTTGTTGAAATGGGTCTTAGTGAACTCTTCCATGCCGGGGCACATTTTCTTCAGGTCTTCACAGACATTCATGTAATCACCGATGTTTACGTAGAGTGCAGCTTTATTTGCTTTTATCTTTGGCATAAGACTGTTGATGATCGCAGCGAAGATCTCTTTCTGGGCACCCGCACCGCCGATGGTCAAAAGGAATCTCATCGGCTTGCCGGAGTCCTTGCGTTCGATTCTCTTTCTGCAGTCTTCTTCAATGTTGGAGACAAGTTCGTGATCTATGAAATGTCCGACACACTTCAGGCTGTCCTCATCCATCGGCTTTAATATTCTGTTCTTGTCCATACCGTTGCAGATCCGGTAACCCTGATATACCTGATGGGTCTGCACCGCATGGATGCTGCCTTCTGCGAAGTGGAGTGCCATTGCCCAATTGTCGGGAATGGCATTAACGACATACTTCATTCCTGCGTGAAGAGCGGCCTGGGCGGGCCAGACGTGTGTTGCCACGACCGGGATATCCTTGGGAACGTTTGCGTAAACGGGAGCCATGAGTTCTGCATTTTTCTGGTCGGCAGCGTTGTATGAAAGCTGTCTGAAACCTTCGTAGTTAAGAGGTTCCCAGACTATCTTGTTGAAAAGCCTGCTTTTCTGCGAGAGTCTTGAACCTGTTGAGTACAGATCATTCTGCGCGGAAATGACTTTGGTGCAGGTGGTCTGCTTATAGGAATTGAGATCCATCCAGTAAGGCTTATAGCCTAAATGGTTCGCTGCAGAAGCGATCGCCATCGAGATTCTGTAATGTCCGAATCCCATTCTGATGTTGCCGACGATGATGCCTTTGTCCGTGTCAAAACCTTCGCATGTGCCGGCGGGAGCTTGGCCGATCGCGACGTTCTGAACGCCTAGAATGTCACCGATGTATTCATTGGGAACGACACATGCCGAATAGGAGGCATTGCTGTCGTCACCGAATTTTCTGATGTATTTGGCTTTTGATCTTGCTGCCTTTTTCTGAACTGAAGAAGGCATCTCGTTTCCGAAGATAACAGCTGATCTTTCCATGATCTTGCTCCTTTGTGTCAGCGAACGGTGATCCCGTCCATGATGATGTCGACTATGCGGTTCAGTGCGTCAACGTACTTTATCTTGTTCTTTTTGAGAGTGTCGCCTGACAGAAGGTTTTCAAGGGAAGACTCGAGCATTACTTTTATCAGTACAACATCTGCATCCTGCCTGACCAGGCCTTCGGCTTTTCCTTTTTCGAAAAGCTCTATTGTTGTTTCCCATCCTGTCTCAAGCCTTCTTTGGATCTTCTTATAGACCTTGGGATGTTTTTCCTTCAGGGGAGCGAGTTCCTGATAGTTGATGCCGCTGTATTTTTCGGGCATGGCAGCGAGAAGCTTTTTAAGCTTGTCAGGTGTCGCGAGGGAGGAGTCACCCGCAATCTCGTTTTCTCTTTCTTTGATCTGGTCGAAAACATAATCGACCATTACGCTGAACAGATCATCTTTGCTCTCGAATTCCTTATAGATGGTCTTCTTGCTGATCGACATTTCCGTAGCGATGTCGGCCATCGTCAGCTTAATGCCCTTGCGGTTGAATACGACGATCGTGGCATCAAGGATCCTGTTCCTTAATTCATTGTCATTATTAGTCATGTATATCCTCCGTAACTTATTGAAATCATCTCTGCTGACGGAAACGCAAAATAGCAAAACGGGTTTCCCGACCTAATGATAACAGTTTGAATCAGGCATTTCCCGCGAATGTGGAAACCCGAATATACAAATTTGGTTTCCATTTGTTGTGCAAATAACGCATGCGATTTTTGTCGCTTGTTTTGCCGGGTAAACATATAATTTGATTACAGGGTGAAATAAACCGGAGGTGCGCCGTGACAGACTTAAGTTCAGTAGACTTTAAAGATATATATTGTTCCGATGAAATAGCGGCACTGCAGCCGGAAAGATACTCCAAAGCAGTAAGCTCCTTTCTCGGTTCGTTCGGAGGAATTAAGGAAGATATAAGGATCTTTTCCGCGCCCGGAAGGACCGAGATCGGAGGCAACCACACCGACCATCAGAGAGGTGAGGTGCTTGCAGCTTCCGTGAATAAGGATGCGATCGCGATTGTACGCAGGACTGCCGGAGATGAGATACGCGTCAACGCTGAAGGATTTGATCCTGTGATGATCAGGACGGACGATTTCGGCGTAAAACCCGAAGAGAAGAATACGACAGCTTCGCTCGTCAGAGGCGTTGCCGCAGCGCTTTCCGGCAGGGGCTATAACATTGGCCCATTTGATGCATACATAACAAGTGATGTTCTCATTGGTGCAGGACTTTCTTCATCTGCTGCATTTGAAACACTCATCGGAACAGTCATTTCAGGTCTGTTTAATGAGTCAAAGATAGACCCGGTTACAATAGCCATGGCCGGTCAGGAAGCAGAGAATAAATATTTCGGAAAACCCTGCGGACTGATGGACCAGATGGCGAGTTCTGTCGGCAATCTTGTCTATATAGATTTCAGGGATCCTGCTGATCCTGTTGTAAGGAAAGTGGACTTTGATCTCGAAAAGAGCGGATATGTTCTCTGCATAACGGATACCAAAGGATCGCATGCCGACCTTACGCATGAATATGCCGCCATACCACAGGAGATGACCAAGGTTGCGCAGCTCTTAGGGCAGGATAAGTTAAGGGATGTGACGCCGGACATGATACTGGATAACATCGGTAAGCTCAGAGAAGAAGCAGGTGACCGTGCGGTATTAAGAGCGGTGCATTTCGTGGAGGAGACAAAACGCGCGAGGGAAGAGGCGGATGCACTTGCCCGCGGAGAAGTGAAGAGTTTCATAAAGCTTGTCAAGGCATCAGGTAACTCTTCTTTCAAGTATCTTCAGAATGTTTATTCAAATTCCGACGTTACCGTTCAGAACATGTCGCTCGCGCTGGCATTCAGCGATTCGTTCCTTGGTGAGGATGAAGCGGCGAGAGTTCACGGCGGCGGATTCGCGGGAACGGTCCAGGCATTTGTGAGAAAAGACAACGCTCCAGGATATAAGGAGCTTATGGATAAGATCTTCGGCAAAGGCGCATGTGAGATCTTAAGCATAAGAAAGTACGGCGGAATGGAGATGTAAGGAGTATTTATGTCTGATAATTCAAAGATCTGCAATTATATTACCGAGCTGGTAAACTATGCCGTCAAGAACGGCATCTGTGATGAACTTGACAGGACCTTCATGATCAATTCACTTATGGCGGCCTGCGGTGTGAAAGAGTATCTGACACCGGCTGAAGAACTGCCGGAAAGAGAACTCCATCTGATCTTAGAAGACATTATCGATTACGCTCTTGAAGCGGGCGTTCTTGAGAGTGAT
The DNA here is from genome assembly GCA_017509205.1 of Clostridiales bacterium. Taxonomy (GTDB): domain Bacteria; phylum Bacillota; class Clostridia; order Saccharofermentanales; family Saccharofermentanaceae; genus Saccharofermentans. The sequence continues at coordinate 11,683 of JAFWQF010000117.1, forward strand.
TCTGCCGCGAATAAAGATCTTTTCGATACAAAGCTCATGGGAATACTTACTCCGCCGCCGTCGGTTGTCATAGGAACGTTCTATGCGCTTTATGAGGATGATCCTAAAATCGCAACTGACTGGTATTACGACTTTTCGCGCAATACAAATTACATCAGGAATGACCGCATAGCCAAAGACATGAAATGGACTGCTCCGACTGAATACGGTGACATCGATATCACCATAAATCTCAGCAAGCCCGAAAAGGACCCGAGAGACATAGCGGCTGCAGGAAAGGCAAAGAGCACTTCCTATCCGAAATGTCTTCTCTGCCCGGAGAACGAAGGCTTTGAAGGAAGCCTTACGCATCCGGCGAGACAGAACCACAGGATAATCCCTGTCGAGCTTGAAGGAGACGCGTACTATCTTCAGTATTCGCCTTACGTTTATTACAACGAGCACTGCATAATCCTGAATAAAGAACATATTCCGATGAAGATCGATAAGGGGACCTTTGCAAAGCTCCTTTCGTTCACCGAAAAGTTCCCGCACTATACTGCCGGGTCAAATTCGGACATTCCGATTGTCGGAGGCTCGATCTTAAGTCACGATCATTTCCAGGGTGGATGCTATGAGTTTCCGATGGCGCGTGCGGAATATGAAGAGATGTTCACCATAAAAGGATTCGAAGACATAACTGCGGGTATCGTAAAGTGGCCCATGTCGGTCATAAGGCTTCAGGGTGAAGACAGAGCCAGAGTTGCCGATTGCGCAGACCTGATCCTGAACAGGTGGATAGGGTATAACGATGAGGATGCCTTCATAACCGCATATACCGAAGACGGTGTTAGGCATAACGCGATAACCCCCATCGCAAGAAGAACATCTGACATGCGTTATGAACTTGATCTTGTCCTTCGCAACAACATAACGACGGATGAACACCCGATGGGTGTTTTCCATCCGCATGAGGAATACCATCACATCAAGAAAGAGAATATCGGTCTTATCGAAGTAATGGGACTTGCGGTCCTTCCGGCAAGGCTCAAGTCTGAGATGTCACAGATTGCCGATGCAATACTTAACGGAGATGATATATCTTCGATCGAAAGCATAGCCAAGCATGCCAAATGGTTGTCTGAATGGCGCGGAAACTATGAATTAAATGACAGAGAGCAGATCGAAGATGTGCTTAAAACAGAGATAGGAAAAGTCTTTGCGAAAGTTCTCGAGTGCTCGGGTGTTTTCAAGCGGGATGAAAAGGGCAGGGAAGCTTTCAGAAGGTTTACCGGGACTTTGTACTGATCCTGGTGACCATGTATCTTGTCCTTTCAAACAGGACCTTGTAATCATCACCGTCATGGTAGTCACCGAAATCGATTGAGACGATGGAGAAAGTGACATCCGCATCTGCGGGGATGTTTTCCTTTGCTTTGACATATTCCGTGAGATCTTTGTAGAAGTCTTTGTTTATGTCGATGAACCTGATTGCAAGATCGTCGTAGACTTCGTTGCCTGGTGTGATCTGGATCTCGAAATGCTCATTTTCGGGAAGTACGGGAGAGTAAGCCATATACTTGATCTCATATCTGGAATCGATCTGATAACTTATGTGAGAGACTGCCGTTTCTCCGTATAAAGCCGTAAGGTGGGGATTTATCTTGGGCTGTGTCATGCGGATCTTAAGATCCAGTGAGGTTTCTGCAAGGATGCTTGAACTTATGACCGCCAGAACGATAAACGCGATAAAGAACAGGGAAGCCTTTTTCAGTTTGCCGTAATACCTGATCACCTTTCTGCCGAATGCAATCTGATAGATCAGACAGGCAGCGGGTAAAAGAAAGAACAGCGGACCGGAATTTACCAAGGTGATGATTATGGCGCCAAAGCCGAAGAACCAGGCGAAACTCCGAAACCCGAACATTACGCCGGTAAAGCTTCTGAAGATCGCATATATAAGAGGAAGAAAAGATAAGAAGAACAGCACTGCTCCGATCTTTTCCGGAACGCTCATTTTTTCCTTGATGTTGTCATCGCCTTCGTTCATTTGTCCCCCCTCAAAAACTGTCCTCTACCGGTATCCTAACACAGCGGTTTTCGAAATTCAAGAGAAATATATCGAATAACGATAAATAATTATGTTTTGTCGAGAAAATGAAACATGACAGGAAAGCCGCGTTCTTATTTGTTATAATGCCTACATTATGGATAAAAATACTGAAAACAATAAGAACATTAAGATCACGCTCCTTGCTTTGGCGTGCTCGAAGAACCTGGTTGACTGCGAAAACATGTCGACCTGCCTTAAGACTGCAGGTTATGACGTAATAAATGACGTTCCGGAATCGGACATCGTTGTCATAAACACATGCGGATTCATCGAGTCGGCAAAGAAGGAGGCGATAGATGCCATCCTGAACGTGGCTGACTATAAAGCACCGAACGGCAACGTTAAGAAGATAATCGTTTCAGGCTGCCTTTCGCAGAGATATCCCGAGGATATCCTCAAAGAGCTTCCTGAAGTCGATGCTGTCCTTGGAACTGCCCATTACGGTGATATCGTAGACGTTGTCTCAAAGCTCGCAGGTGAATTCGATAAGGAATCCGAAAAGATCAACCTTACGACGGGTGTCGGAGGCTATAAGCATCTCGTTAAGGAAAGAGAGATCTCCACGGAGGCTTATGCATGGCTCAAGATCGGCGAGGGATGTCTTAACAGGTGTTCTTTCTGCGCCATTCCGCTTATCAGGGGAAACTTCGTATCAAGACCCATGGAAGACATCGTGGAAGAGGCGAAGATCCTGGCTTCAAAAGGGATCAAGGAACTTGTTCTCGCTGCACAGGATACAACTAATTACGGTATAGAGCTTTATAAAGAAAGAAGCCTTACAAAGCTTTTAAAGCGTCTTTCCGAGATCGAAGGAATAGAGCTCATCCGTGTAATGTACGGCTACATGGACGGCATTACTCCGGATCTGATCGAAGAGATCGCGAATAACCCGAAGGTTGCCCACTATCTTGACATTCCCATCCAGCACGGCTGCAACAAGATCCTTAAGGCAATGCACAGAAGGGATACCGCCGAGCTTATCACTTCAAGGCTTGAGATGATCAGGAAGGCTATCCCTGACTGCATCATCAGGACCACGGTCATGGTGGGATTCCCGGGTGAGACTGAAGAGGACTTCATCGAACTCAAGGAAAACCTTAAGAAGTGGAAGTTTGACCGTCTGGGCTGCTTCATGTTCTCGCCTGAAGAGGGAACAAAGGCATATGACATGCCTGACCAGATCGATGAGGAGACGAAGCAGAGAAGATATGACGAGATCTACGAGCTTCAGAGGCAGATCTCATCTGAGCTGTCTCAGAAGCGACTTGGCACTGTGACCAGAGTTAATGTCTGCTCAGTATCCGATGACGGCATATTCTATATCGGCAGGAGCTATGGTGAGTCACCCGAGGTAGATCCGGTGATTTACATCGCATCACAGCAGGAAGAACTTAAGATAGGGGACTTCGTTGACGTTAAGATCGTTGACTGCTCTGATGATTTTGACATGACTGCCGTAACGATTGACGGAAACTGAAATTCGGTTATTATATTCGTGTCAAAAATATTGATGACAGGTGCATATTAATGAATTTACCTAATAAATTATCTTTAATGAGGATCATCCTGGTCCCTGTAACCGTTCTTTTCATGCTGCCGATAAATCTTTTCGGATGGCAGCCTGAGGGTTGGAACAACTTTGTCACCAACAACGGAATGATAGTCGCGGCGATCGTATTCATCGCAGCTTCGCTGACCGATATGTTAGACGGTAAGATCGCACGTAAGTACAATCTGATCACCGATCTTGGCAAGTTCCTTGACGCTCTTGCAGACAAGATCCTCGTTATCAGCGTAATGATCGCTTTTGTTGAGCTCAGAAGGTTCTCAGCGTGGCTCCTCATCATCGTTATCCTCAGGGAGTTCGCGATCTCCGGAATCCGCATGATCGCTGCTTCGAAAAATGATGTAATCGCAGCAAGGATGATAGGTAAGGTCAAGACAGCCACACAGATGGTCGCCATCTCATACCTCATGTTCGAACCGCTCCTTCTTAAGATCTTCGGTTTCGGTTTCACGGGTTATGCAAACCTTCAGACCAACGTCATTACCATTATCGGAGACGTGCTTCTCGGAATCAGCATGGTAATGGTCGTCGTTTCAGGAATTGATTACATTATTAAGGGAAAGAAGTACCTCAAAGGCTGATTCTCAAAAAACTTCGACAATCAAAATATACTATTGACAAAACAGTTAACATACATTAAAAACAGATTTGTGGATTGAGTTAATCATTCATCTAATTATACGGAGGAAATATTTATGACAAACGAAGAACTTTTTAACAGCATCAAGAGAATGATCGTTGACCAGCTCGGTGTTGACGAAGATACAATCACAGAGGATTCTTCCTTTGTAGATGATCTCAATGCTGATTCTCTCGATATGGTAGAACTCGTTATGGCTATGGAGCAGGAGTTCGACATCGAGATCCCTGATGATGTTGCTGAAAAGGTAGTCACAGTTAAGGATGCTGTTGAGTACATCCAGACTCTCACAGAGGGCTGATCTAAAACGGCTTCTGGCTTACTAATTTGTTGAGTACTGCGGCTGGATGCGTGAAATTCATGCATTCAGCCGTTTGATTATAAGGCTTAAAACATGAACACGGATTTTTCTGAATTTGAAAAGAAACTGGGATATGTCTTCAATGACAAATCTCTTCTTGAGACCGCGTTCACACACACCACTTATGTTTTCGAACAGGGTGGCGGACACTGGGAATCCAACCAAAGGCTTGAGTTTATCGGCGATGCCGTAGGCGACCTTGTCGTAGGCCGCATGCTGTATGAGATGAACCCGACTGCTGATGAGGGATATCTCTCCAAGATGCGCAGCATCTCCGTCTGTGAAAGGTCTTTTGCTGAAGCTGCAAGGAAGCTCGAGATGGGCAAGTTCCTCCTTTTGGGCAAGGGCGAGGAGATGACGGGCGGAAGAGACAAGGATTCCACGCTCGCGGACTGCTTTGAGGCGGTGATCGCGGCAGTGTATTTTGACGGCGGGTTTGAAAAGGCCAGAGAAGTAATCACGAGAAATCTTTCCGAGACGGTCAGGAAGGCCGTAGACGGAGAGATCTTTCTTGACTACAAGAGCAGGCTTCTTGAACTGGCACAGATGCGCGGAAACAGCCATACGATCAGGTTTGAGACCGTTGCGGAAAGAGGACCGGCGCACATGCGCGAGTTTGATGTCGAGGTTTATGCTGATGACATCCTGCTTGCCACAGCTACCGGACACAGTAAGAAGGATGCGGAGCAGAAATGCGCCGCCGAAGCGGTAAGGATCTACCGCGAGAGGTTCCCGGAAGGCAGTCAGGACAATTAATGTATCTTAAAAAACTTGAATTACAGGGTTTTAAATCATTTCCTGAATACACCTGCATAGAGTTCGATAAGGGGATTACCGCCGTTGTCGGACCGAACGGAAGCGGCAAGTCGAACGTAACCGACGCCGTCAGGTGGGTCCTGGGCGAACAGAGCGTAAGGCAGCTTCGCGGCGGCAAGATGGAAGACGTCATCTTCAACGGAACTTCCACGAGAAAGCCGATGAACTATGCCGAGGTAACCATAACCTTTGATAATTCAGATAAGTTCGTCGATTACGATTTCCCCGAGATCTGCCTGACCAGAAGACTTTACAGGTCAGGTGAATCCGAATACCAGATCAACAAGGTCAACTGCAGGCTCAAGGACATCACGGGTCTGTTCCTTGATACCGGTCTCGGAAAGGACGGTTATTCCATTGTCGGACAGGGAAGAGTCGACGAGATCCTTTCGAGCAAGTCCGAAGACAGGCGCCGCGTTATGGAAGAGGCGTCAGGAATCGTAAAATACAAGGTCCGCAAGGAAGAAGCCGAAAGAAAGCTCAATTCCACTGAACAGAACCTCCTGCGTATAAATGACATCCTCGGTGAACTCGAAGAGCGCAAAGGTCCTCTCGAAGAGCAGGCCGGAAAAGCCAAGCAGTACAATGCCGCATATGAGGAGATGAAGCTCCTCGAGACATCGCTTCTCGTTCACAGGATCAACGAGGCGGAGAAGGCCATGGGCGATTCCGCCACCCTCAAGGATACTCTCGAAGCAGAGATCAAAGAGCAGCAGGACAATTATCTTGAACTTCGAAAGAACAACCAGGCCGTCATCAACAAGGTCGAGGAACTCGATGACAAGATCGAGGAGGAAAGACAGAATCTTTCCGACCTGAGCGAGAAAGAGCACGACCTAGTTATCGATAAGAAGGTATCTGAGGAAAGACTCAAGCAGACCGAGACGCAGATCAGCGAGTTTGAGTCTGACAAGCAGACCATGCTCGAGAGGGTCGAGACACTCAAGGCTGATCTCAATGAGAAGAACGAGCATGCCGCAGAGCTCTTAAACGAAGCCAATGAGGCCCGCAAGGAGAGCGAGAAGATCGCCGTAGAGAAGGAAGAGGCCCAGAAGCAGTATGAAGAGCAGAATAAGGGCTTGGACGAGATCGGCGCAAACCTCAAGGCAAAGACTGACGAGCTCTACGAGACCAGAAGAAGGATAGACGAGTTAAAGGCACAGATCAGTGCAATAGATGACAGGATCAAATCCCTTGGCGATGAGCGCCAGGCTGCCATAGAGAGCGGCAAGGAACTTGCCGAAAGCCTTAAAGAAGCTGATGCCAGATGGCGCGACATGAAGCTCAAGACTTCCGAGGTCAAGAAGGATATCGACGATCGCAACAAGAAGCTTGAAGAGCTTCACGGCAGACAGGTCGAGCTCAATAAGTTCTTTGACAAGTACAACAGGGAGCTTTCCGCTGAAGAGGCAAGACTCAAGACCTTAAAGGACTTGGAGCGCCTTAAGGAAGGTTACCAGGAATCGGTAAGGAAGCTTTCTGACGAAGCTGCCGCAAACAAGCATGTAAAGAGCCTCATCGTAGGCATCGTGGGTGATCTCATCGAAAGTGATCCCAAATACGCGGTTGCGATCGAGACGGCTCTCGGTACAGCCATAAACAACGTTGTCACAAAGAGCGAAGCGGATGCCGCGGAACTCATTGACGTGTTAAAGACAAAGCATCTGGGAAGGGTTACTTTCCTCCCGATCGAGAACATAAAGGCCCGTCCGATCGACGAAAAGACCAAGTCGCAGGCATCACGCATCAGCGGCTATATCGGCATCGCGTCCGAACTGGTCAGATATGACAACGACCTTTCGAGCATTATTTCCAACCTTTTGGGAAGGATAATCGTGGCTGACAATCTGGACAATGCCAGAAAGATCGCCTATGAGACCGGCAGAAGCGTTAAGGTAATGACGCTTGAAGGTGACTCTGTCAATCCGGGCGGATCTCTCACGGGCGGCTCTCTCAGGAGAAATGACCGCGGCGGCGGAATCCTCGGAAGACAGAAGGAGATCGAAAAGCTTACCGCATCAGTCAGATCTCTCGAGGAGAAGCTTTCTGATTCCGAAGACCAGCGCCAGGAGATAGATGATGATCTCGGTACGCTCGAGCGTGAGCTTTCACAGCTCGGCGAACAGCTCAAGTATTTCCAGCTTGAGGAAGTCAAGGCAGAGAGCGATTACCGCAATACCGAGACAAGGACCGAAGAGAATAAGAAGGCCGTTGAAAAGTGCGAGAGCGACAGTCTTGAGATCTCCGAGAACCGCCTGAGAATGGCAGGGGACGCTGAAGAACTCGAAGCGATCGAGAAGGAGATCCAGTCTGATCTTGCAGAATATGAGGACAGCGTTGCCGAGATAGAGGAGCGCTCCAAGGCATTTGCCGAAAAGACGCAGGCACTGACCGACAGGCTTTCCGCGGCTGTGGCTCTTTCAGAAAGAAAGATCACAGAGCGCAACGGTACTCTTGAACTCGCCGAACACATCAAGGGCCAGATCGAAGAGGTTAAGACTTCGATCAAGAACCGCGAAGAAGAGGCTAAGGACATCGAGAAGCGTTCTGGCGAGATCACCAGGGAGATCGAAGTCTGCGACAAGGAGATCGAGAAGACCCTTGCTCTCGAAAAGGTCTGCGAGGAAAAGATCGCCGCTCTGAACGAGGAGAGGAGCAAGCTCAACAGCGAGATGTCGACATTTGCCGACAGGCTCTCACAGGCAAGCTCTTCGATCAGTTCTCTCGAGCAGAAGCTCAACAGCCATGTCGCAAAGTACGACAAGTACATCTTCGAGATCGATACGGACAAGAACAAGCTCTGGGAAGACTATTCCGTAACCTATGACAACATTAAAGACAGCGTTCAGCCCGTCGAAAAGCCGGCTGAGCAGGGCAAGCGCATCTCAACGCTCAAGAATGTCATCAGGCAGCTCGGTACCGTAAACCTCAATGCTCTTGAGGAATACAGGGAGCTTTCCGAGCGTCTGGATTTCATGACCGGCCAGAGAGATGACATCGAGGCTGCCAAGAAGGACCTTGAGAACGTCATTGCTGATCTCACCGAGAACATGAAGAAGGAATTCACGGAGCACTTCACGATAATCAACGAGAACTTCAAGAGAGTCTTTACGGACCTCTTCGGAGGCGGTACCGCCGAGATAATCCTCGATGACGAGAACGACGTCCTCGGATGCAACATCGACATCAAGGCCCAGCCGCCCGGAAAGAAGCTTCAAACGCTCTCGCTCCTTTCAGGAGGTGAGAGATGTCTTACGGCCATCGGTCTTCTTTTCGCTATCTTGGAGCTCAGGCCTTCGCCCTTCGTCATCCTGGACGAAGTCGAGGCAGCTCTCGATGACGTCAACATTTCACGTTTCACGGACTTCGTCAGGAGGCATTCGGACAAGTCGCAGTTCATCATGGTTACCCACAGAAAGGGAACGATGGAGGCATGCGATCAGATGTACGGTGTCACGATGGCAGAGCGCGGAGTCTCGAAAATTCTTTCAATGGAGCTTAGATAATGGGAATTTTAGATATCTTCAAAAAAGGACTTGCCAACACAAGAAATTTCTTCGCGGGTGGATTTACCAAGATCGCTGCCAGCACGGGACATTTCGACGAGGATATGTTAGATGAGCTTGAAGAACTCATGATCCGCGCAGACTGCGGAGTTCCCGCTTCGGAGGACATAATCACGCGTGTCAAAGAGGATATCAAGAAGACCGGAAATGACAGCCATGAAGCTGTCTTGGGTTCTGTCAGGACAAGAATGACCGAGATCCTGGGCGATAAGTCTGTTCTCGAGCTCGTACCTGGCAAGCTCAACATCGTTCTCATGATCGGCGTAAACGGAACAGGTAAGACCACCACCGCGGGAAAGCTCGCTCTGAGATGGAAGAATGAAGGCAAGAGGGTCATCCTGGGTGCCGCTGACACATTCCGTGCCGCAGCTGTTGACCAGCTCAAGGCTTGGGGGGAGAGGACCGGAACCACTGTCATCTCACAGGGTTCTGACGGTGCTGATCCCGCAGCTGTCGTATATGATTCGGTTCATGCCGCACTTTCAAGAAAAGCAGACGTTCTCATCGTTGATACCGCCGGACGTCTTCACAACAAGAAGAATCTTATGGACGAGCTTGCCAAGATCCGCAGGATAATCGCAAGGGAAGCCCCTGAGGCTGAGGTTAAGTCGCTTCTCATCATTGACGCGACCACGGGCCAGAATGCCGTGATCCAGGCTGAAAGCTTTGGAGAAGTAACCGGTATCGACTATGTCGGCATCACAAAACTTGACGGAAGCGCCAAGGGCGGAGTTGCCATCGCGGTAGCTTACCAGAGCGGAAAACCCATTGTTCTCGCGGGCCTCGGAGAGGGCGCGGAGGACCTTGTCGATTTCGATCCTGAGATCTTCGTGGACTCACTCCTCGAAAGTTGATTTTTTTATTCTGAAAACCTCTCAAAAAAGTTAATAATTTGATTGCCAAAGAATTTAAATATAGGTATAATGCTTTGGGTTTTTTAATGGGACACTAGGTTTTTTATGCCTGAATGTCCCGCGAAATCATAAATCATTTTATAGGGAGGGGCCCGGTTATGTCTTTTCTTACGACTTCCTGGTTAATCGTACTCGGCGTGGTAGTGCTCGCACTTGCCTATGTCGCTTACAACTACTTCCGTATTAAGAAGATGCCCGAAGGAACAGCTGAGATGATCGAACTGTCAGGTATCATCCGTTCCGGCGCGCAGACATTCCTTAAGACGGAATTCAAGAGCATCACTGCCGTTGTGGCTGTTGTTGCTGTTGTCTTCACACTCTTTGTTGAGAAGACGAGCGGCATCACATTCCTCATGGGTGCGCTGATGAGCTCTATCGTATGTGTTCTCGGTATGCAGAGCGCAACATACGCAAACGTTCGTACTTCGAACAAGGCAAGAGAGAGCCTCTCCATCGGAGAGACAGTAAAGGTTGCTCTCTGCGGCGGTTCCATCAGCGGACTTGCTGTTCAGGGTTTCGGTATGTTGGGATTCATCGCAGTTCTTCTTTGCTTCGGCGGTGTTCAGCATGATGCTTCCAGCACAGGACTTGTTGCCGGACTTACCTGCAACCCTTACATCATGAGAATATCCACATATTCACTCGGCTGCTCCATCGTTGCTATGTTCAACCGTGTTGCAGGCGGTAACTACACAAAGGCTGCAGACATTTCTTCCGACATTCTCGGTAAGCTCAGACATGACCTTCCTGAGGACGACTCAAGAATCCCTAACACGATCGCAGACTTCATCGGTGATAACGTTAACGATATCGCCGGTAACTGCTCAGACCTTCTCGAGTCATTCGTTGCTACAATGTCTGCTTCCATCATGATCTCAGTTACACTCTTCAAGACAGCTCTTGCAGAAGGTGAGACACAGATCACAGACGCTACATTCAATGCTACGGTCCTTTTCCCGATCATCCTCGCAGGCTGCGGCCTTGTCGGATGCCTTATCGGTCTTGGCCTTGCTAACATCAAGAAGATGGGTGACAATCCGTCAAAGGAACTCGACCTCTCAACATGGATCTCTGCAGGCTGCACAGTAGTATTCGGCGGTATAGCTGCATACTTCATCTTCAAGGATGTCCCGCTCTATACAGAGTTCAAGCTCGGTTGGGCTTCACCTTGGATTTCTTCCATCATGGGTATTGTTTCCGGTATCGCTATCGGTATCATCACAGAGTACTACACATCAACTGACCACAAGCCTACTCAGAAGATCGCAGAAATGTGCACTGAGGGTGAGGCTTTCGTTGTTACAAAGGGTGACGCTGTAGGTTCAAGATCAGTTCTTCTCCCTGTACTCGTAATCATCATTGCTCTGATCGTATCCGGCATCATTGGCGGTTCTTACGGTATTGCGATCTCCGCTCTCGGTATGCTCGCATTCGTTGGTGCTACGGTTTCCATCGATGCTTTCGGTCCTATCGCAGACAACGCAGGCGGACTTGCAGAAGCTTGCCACCTCGATCCTGACGTTCGTAAGATCACAGATAAGCTCGACGCAGTTGGTAACACAACAGCAGCTATCGGTAAGGGCTTCGCTATCGGTTCTGCAGCATTCGCTACAGTTTCCCTCATCATGGCTTATGTAGGAAGCTACTCAGGCGATGCAGCTGTTCCGGTACTCAACTTCGCAACATTCTTCGTAGTAGCCGGTGGTATCCTCGGTGGTGCTCTTGTTGAATATTTCAGCGCTATCCTCACAGACAACACCATCGATGCTGCAAAGATCATGGCTGACGTCGGCGACAAGCAGATGACACAGGAAGTTCTTGATGGTAAGGCAAAGCCTGACTACAACATGATGATCGCAATGGCTGCTAAGGAAGCTATCCGCAGAATGGTTCTTCCTTCAGTTCTCGCTCTTCTCATTCCTGTAATCGGCGGATTCCTCCTCGGACCTGAGTTCGTAGGCGGTATCCTCGTAGGCGCTACGATCGTTGCTATCCCTAGAGCTATCTTCATGGGTAACTCCGGCGGTGCTTTCGACAACGCAAAGAAGTACATCGAGCAGGGTATGCTCGAGGGCCACGGCAAGGGTTCTCCCGCGCACAAGGCAGCTGTTACCGGTGATACCATCGGTGATACCCGTAAGGACGTTGTAGGCGTTGCTCTGGACATCTTCATCAAGCTTATGTCCACAGTTGCAAATACAATTACTCCTATCATCAGCAGATATCATATCTTCAAGTAATCTGCAGATTAGATTAACTTACAGGCGGCTGTCTTAATCAAGGCAGCCGCTTTTTATTGAAAATGCTTTACAAACGGGACTTCTGATGTTATTATCTGCAAGTTGCCTTAATCGCAGTTTTGCGGACGACTCCGACCCTTACCTTCGATTTTGGCGTATTTATCATTAAGGAGGAAAGATATATGTCAGCATCTTTCGACAAGCAGGCTATCATCAAGGAATATGCACTCTCTGAGGGCGATACAGGTTCTCCGGAGGTTCAGGTTGCACTTCTTACTTACAGGATCAACCACCTCACAGAACACCTCAAGAGCCACAAGGGCGACCACCACAGCAGAAGAGGTCTTCTCATGATGGTTGGTAAGAGAAGAAACATCCTTGACTACCTCGCTTCTATCGATATCGAGCGTTACAGAACACTTATCGCAAAGCTTGGTATCAGAAAGTAATCTTAATAAAGATTATTTTGAAAGCGGTTCCATACGGGACCGCTTTTTTATTGTATAATCAGTAAAAATCGCAAAAGGGGGATATCCCATGCTCGATTCTTTTATAAGGGTTGCAGCCGCTACTCCTGAGGTCAGGGTAGGTGATACCGTATTCAATTCCACTAAGATCATTGAGACCGTTAAGAAGGCCGCAAAGAACGACTGCGGGATCATTGTATTTCCGGAGCTTTCGATAACCGGATACACATGCGGAGACCTGTTTCTGCAGTCAGCTCTCCTGAAGGCTGCCAGACTGGCACTTCTTAAGATCGTTGCAGCCACAGAGAACCTTGATACGGTAGTCGTTGTAGGACTTCCCGTAATGTACGGCGGAAAGCTCTATAACTGCGCTGCAGTCATCTATCAGGGCGAGATACTCGGAATCGTCCCCAAGCGCAATATCCCCAACTATTCCGAGTTCTATGAGATGCGTTATTTCACGCCTTATGAAGGCAGTGAGATGCTCACCATCGACAACTTCATTGAAGATGATTCCGTCGAATTCGGACCTGCCGTATTCACATGTGCAGACGTGTCATTTGCGGTCGAGATCTGTGAGGATCTCTGGGTACCGAACAGTCCTTCAGTTGAATATGCGGCACACGGCGCACAGATCATACTGAACCTTTCATGTTCAGACGAGGTGATCGGAAAGGCTGATTTCAGAAGGAATCTCGTTGCATCTCAGAGCGCAAAGCTCGTTTCCGCTTATGTTTATGCTGATGCCGGTCTTGGCGAGTCAACGACAGACCTGGTCTTCGCAGGACATAACCTCATCGCTGAAAACGGCAAGATCCTTGCTGAGAGCAAGAAGTTTGAAGGCGGCATCATCTACGCTGACATCGACGTTGAGCGTCTTGGCGCAGAACGTAAGAGAATGAACACATTCAAGGTGAAACAGGCAGGCGATGACTATGATAACGGCATAACTTTTGAAGCTGATTTCCCCGACATCGAGATCAACCGTCACATATCAAAGACACCGTTTGTTCCTGAAGACAGGAAAGACCTTGCCCAGAGATGTGAGGACATCCTCAACATGCAGGCTGCAGGCCTTCTTACGCGCCTTTCGAAGATCGGCTGCAGAAAGGCTGTCATCGGCCTTTCCGGCGGACTTGATTCAACTCTCGCGCTTATCGTTACGGTTCATGCATTTGACCGTTTGGGGCTCCCGAGGGACGGCATCATTGCCGTTACGATGCCCGGTTTCGGCACAACTTCACGCACAAAGAACAACTCGATGAGACTTGCCGAGGAATACGGCTGCACCCTGAAGGAGATCAGCATCTCCGATGCGGTAATGCAGCACTTTAAGGACATCGGCCACGATCCTGAGGTTCAGGACATAACCTATGAGAATTCACAGGCAAGAGAGCGCACGCAGATCCTCATGGACATCGCAAACCAGGAGAACGGACTCGTAGTCGGTACGGGCGACTTGAGCGAGCTTGCTCTCGGATGGGCAACATATAACGGCGACCACATGTCCATGTACGGAGTCAACGCTTCAATCCCGAAGACACTCGTAAGACATCTTGTTTCTTATGAGTCAGAGCGCACGGCTTCGATCAGCGAGCCTTTGTCCAAGGCGCTTGCTGACATCGTCGCAACTCCGGTAAGCCCCGAGCTGTTGCCGCCTACGGAAGACGGACAGATCTCACAGAAGACAGAAGAGCACGTCGGACCTTATGAGCTCCACGACTTCTTCCTGTACTATTTCATCAGATTCGGTTTTGCTCCTTCAAAGATATACCGCCTCGCAAACATCGCTTTTGAAGATGTTTACGATGAGGATACTATCTACAAGTGGGAAGAGACCTTCATCAAGAGGTTCTTTGCACAGCAGTTCAAGCGTTCCTGCCTGCCGGACGGCCCCAAGGTCGGTACTGTCACGCTCTCACCGAGAGGTGACTGGAGGATGCCTTCTGACGCATCCCGTGCAATCTGGCTCGAGGATCTGCAGACCGTCAGATAATAAGTTTTCCGGAGGATTTCTTCATGCTCATGAAAGAACGGGACTATGTCTCTGTCGTATGTTTCGGTGATTCAAACACGTTCGGACATAACCCATTGAACGGGGAGAGGTTCTCCGAGGAGATCAGATGGCCCTGCGTGATGCAGCGCATCCTGGGCAGCGGCTACAAGGTAATTGAAGAGGGCCTGAACGGCAGGACGACTGTCTTTGAGGACCCCAATGACGACTGGAAAAACGGCATCGACTACATCAGGGGGATCCTCTGTTCGCACCGTCCCGTCGACATCCTCGTCATAATGCTCGGAACCAATGACATGAAGACCGTCTATCACGCTTCTCCCGAAGACATCGCTTCAGGAATGGAGTCGATCGTTGAATCTGCGCAGGACGTAATGGAGAAGAAGCAGGGATATGCTCCGAAGATAATAGTCGTTTCTCCGCCACTGATCGGTGAAGACATTGAAAACGGCCCTTTTGGTGAGTCTTTTACCGCGGCTGCCAGGGAGACTTCCAAAAAGCTCGCGCCGCTCTATAAAGAGCTTGCGGACAGACACGGATGCCTGTTTTTGAATGCCGCCGATCACATTGAAGCGTCCAAAGTCGACAACCTTCATTTGGACCCCGTTTCACACGGCATATTGGCTGAAAAAATAGCCGGAATTATCACTCAGGTTTAAATATTTTTAAGTTCAATTTTCGCGACTTTAGTATATAATTAATAAGTTAGCGTAGAAGGAGAGTAGTGTGTAGACTGACTGCCCGAAGGCATTGATGTCGGACAGCGAGTCTACGAACTACCTCCTTTGCAATGTTTTTCAATTTCAATAAAGGAGAAGTTCAAATGGAAAAGATCTTCAAGACCGAAATCGCCGGCAGACCTTTGGTTGTTGAGACCGGCAAGATCGCTCAGTTCTCGAACGGCGCATGCCTCATCAGATACGGTGAGACTTCCGTTCTGTCAACTGTTACTGCTTCACAGACACCGAGAGAGGGAGTTGATTTCTTCCCGCTTTCAGTAGACTACGAGGAAAAGATGTATGCCGTAGGAAAGCTTCCCGGCGGCTTCATGAAGAGAGAGGGAAGACCCGGCGAGAAGGCGATCCTCACATCACGTGTTATCGACCGCCCTGTCAGACCTCTGTTCCCTAAGGATCTGAGAAATGACGTCTGCGTCAACAACCTCGTTATGTCTGTTGATCCTGACTGCTCACCCGAGATCACAGCAATGCTCGGTACATCCATCGCAATCGCTATTTCCGACATCCCGTGGAAGGGACCTATCGGCGGCGTTGTTTTAGGTCTCATCGACGGCAAGACAATCATCAACCCTACGCTTGAACAGCGTCAGGAATCCCAGATGTACGTTACACTCGCTGGTACGCTCACCAAGATCTGCATGGTCGAGGCTGGCGCTAACGAGGTTCCGGATGACGTAATGCTCAATGCTATCGCAGAGGGTCACGAAGTTATCAAGCAGATCTGCGAATTCATCAACGGCATCGTTGCTGAGATCGGTAAGGAGAAGTTCACTTACGATTCCGCTGACGTTCCTGAGGAAGTTTTCGATGCAGTTAAGGAATTCGGTTGGGACAAGATGAGAGAAGCTGTTCTCGCAGTTGATAAGTCAATCCGTGACGCTAACGTTGCAGCACTTCAGGAAGAAGTAGCAGCAATGCTCGAAGAGAAGGAAGAGGGCCTTTCAAAGTGGGCACCTGATGCTATCTACAAGCTCGAGAAGAAGGTAGTCCGTGACTATCTGTTCCGTGAGCACAGACGTGTTGACGGCCGTGCCCTTGACGAGATCAGACCTCTGTCATGCGACGTAGGAGTTCTTCCCAGAGTTCACGGTTCCAGTTTCTTCCAGAGAGGCCAGACACAGGTAATGAACATCTGCACACTCGCTCCTCTTGCTGAAGCTCAGAAGCTCGAGGGTCTTGATGAGCAGACATACAAGAGATATGTTCACCACTACAACATGCCGGGTTACTCCACAGGTGAGGCTAAGCCTTCCAGATCACCCGGACGCCGTGAGATCGGTCACGGTGCTCTCGCTGAGAGATCACTGATCCCTGTTCTTCCTTCAGAGGAGGAATTCCCTTACGCAATCCGTACGGTTTCCGAGATCACGATGTCCAACGGTTCCACATCACAGGGTTCCGTATGCGCTTCAACACTCTCACTCATGGATGCCGGCGTTCCGATCAAGAGACCTGTTGCAGGTATCTCTTCCGGACTTATCACAGATCCCGACAACGACGATAACTTCCTCGTATTCATGGATATCCAGGGCATCGAGGACTTCTTCGGCGACATGGACTTCAAGGTTGCAGGTACAACAGAAGGTATCACATCCATCCAGGTCGACATCAAGGTAGAGGGTCTCACATTAGACATCATCAAGGCTGCTTTCGAGATGACACACAAGGGAAGACTTCAGATCATCAATGACGTTATCCTTCCCAGGATCCCCGCGCCCCGTGCAGAGCTCAACAAGTGGGCTCCCAGGATCATCTCCATGCAGGTACCCGTTGACAAGATCAGAGAAGTCATCGGTTCAGGCGGAAAGGTCATCAACAAGATCATTGCCGACACAGGCGCTCAGATCAACATCAACGATGACGGTATGGTTTACATCTCTTCACCTGACCTCGAGGCTGCTGACAAGGCTAAGACCATCATCACAGGCATCGTTTCCGATCCTGAGGTAGGCACAGAGTACGACGGTACAGTAACAAGACTTATGGACTTCGGTGCATTCGTTGAGTTCCTGCCCGGCAAGGAAGGCCTCGTACACATCTCCAAGATGGCTTGGAACAGAGTAGAGAAGGTTGAAGACGTTCTCCATGAGGGTGACAAGGTTCACGTTAAGCTCATCGAGATCGACTCACAGGGAAGACTCAACCTTTCCATCAGGGACTGCCTCCCGAAGCCTGAGGGCTATGTAGAGGAAGAACCCAGGAGACGTGAGAACCGTCCTAACCGTGAGCGCCGCGGAGGTTTCGGCGGCAGAAACGGCGGCCGTGACAACAACGAGGGCGGCAATGAAGACAGAAAGGGAAGAAGAAGAGAATTCTGATTCCTGAGTTAACAAGGATTACCTGAGGGGTCCGCGCAAGACAGCTCTGAAAAATTTTGGAGAAAGCGCGGGCCTTTCACATTTAAGGAACAAAGCAAGTGAAAAACGAGAACAGTACATTTCGTAAGTTGATGTTAACGGCAGGATTCATCCTTGCCGCCGCTGTTTTCGCAGGCTGCGCTTTTAACAGCCTGAATTACGGCGTCGCAGGTGTCCTGTCCGCTCCGGCCGCTTCAGCTAAAGTCGAAAATGATGAGACTACCGCTGCGACAGAGACAGAGGCTCCAGGTGAGACTTCGGAGGAAACAACTTCCGAAGAGACAACTTCAGAGGAGACGACCTCTGAGGAAACCGTGGCTGAAGATCCTGCCGCGACTCCCACGCCCGTCAGTGTTAAGGTTACATTTGCGGGCGACTGCACACTGTGTTCCGATGCACGCAATTACAACCATTTCGAAGCAGTCGTAAAGAAGAGATGGGATTATCCTTTCAAGAACTGCAAGAAGATTTTCAAGAATGATGACCTTACTCTCGTTAACTGCGAAATGGCGATCACGAACAGCAAAAAGTATGCCAAGAAGGCATTCGTTTTCGCAATGAAGCCTGAAGGAACAAAGTATTTCACACATGCGGGCATCGAAGCGGTAAACCTTGCGAACAACCATACTCTGGATTTCGGATCTTCAGGTCTCAAGGACACCAGAAGGAATCTTACCAAGGCCGGAATCCTGTGGAGCGACACGAGCAATTACTCGATCTTCACCGCAAAGAACGGCGTAAAGATCGGTATGTGCGGTTATACTTCAACCGGCGGTCTTTCCAAGACATACAAGCTCATCAAGGCTTTGAGGAACAAAGGCTGCCAGATCGTAATCGTTTCATGCCACTGGGGTATCGAAGCCACATACAAGCAGACCAAGAGCCAGGAGAACAGAGGCCATGCGCTCATCAATCACGGTGCAGACATCGTTGTCGGAACGCATCCTCACAGACTCCAGCCCATCGAAGTCTACAAGGGCAAGTACATTCTCTACAGCATCGGCAATTTCTGCTTCGGCGGAAACTCTAATCCGAGCGATCCCGATTCCGTAATCATCCAGTGCACTTTTGTAATGGACGAGACCGGCAAGAAGGTTGCAGATTACAGGCTTAACGTAATCCCTTATTCACTGAGGGGAACGAAGAGAGGAAATGACTATTGTCCGAAGCCGTACACTTTCGAGAGCAAGGCTTATGACAGGGTTATGGCACGTCTCAACTGGGCTCAGGGAGACGAGTGATAAAAGAAGGAGAGGTTAATATGGCTGACGGAAAAGTTTTGGTAATCATGGGATCTGATTCGGATTTCCCCGTAATGGAAGGATGCTTTAAGATGCTGAAGAAGTTCGGCGTTGAGTTTGAGGCAGACGTAGCTTCTGCTCACAGGACTCCCGACCGTGCTCATGAGCTCGCTGCTACGGCTGAAGAGAAGGGCTTTAAGGTCATCATCGCCGCTGCAGGACTTGCCGCGCATCTCGCAGGCGTCCTTGCTGCAAACACGACTCTTCCCGTAATCGGAGTACCCTGCAAGGGCGGCGCTCTCAACGGCGTTGACGCTCTCTACGCAACGGTTCAGATGCCTACAGGCATTCCGGTAGCGACAGTTGCAATTGACGGCGGTTCCAATGCTGCCATTCTTGCATGCCAGATCCTTGCGCTTTCCGATAAGAACCTGAGTGATGCGCTCAAGGAATACAAGAAGAGTCTCGCAGATTCTGTGGCTGAGCGTGACGCAAGGCTTAAGCAGAAGATCGCTGATATGGATAAATAATCATTTTTTTACAAAGGACGGAAGAATATGAGCGGAATTTTCGGAACGTATGACATCAAAGGTCAGTCGAATGACATCGCAAAAGATGCTTATTACGGCATTTTCTCCCTGCAGCACAGAGGACAGGAATGTGCAGGTATCGCAGTAAACGATAACGGTACTTTCCTCGTTCACAAGGCTATGGGTCTGGTTACCGATGTCTTTGATGAAGTTACATTGTCTGCATTGCAGGGCACATGTGCGATCGCACACTGCAAGGGCGGTTCGCCCCGTGAGAACGGACCTGAAGCGATCCAGCCAATCTCCATCAAGTCCAGAGTCGGAAGCATCGCGCTTACATCTGATTCTGTCATCATGAACGCCAACAAGGTCAGAGACGAGCTCAAGGACCAGGGCGCCATCTTCCAGACAAATACAGATTCCGAGATCATCCTTTCTCTGTTCTCCAGAAACAGGATCAGGACAGAGGACTGCGAGCATGCGATCCTTGAAACGATGAAGCAGATCCACGGCGTTTATGCCATGATCTTCATGACCGAAGACAAGCTCATCGGTGTAAGAGATCCGTACGGCTTGAGGCCCCTCATCCTCGGTAAGAAGGATGACAGATACTACATTTCTTCTGAGTCCTGCGCTCTCGATGCGATCGGATGCGAGACAGTAAGAGACTTCCTGCCCGGCGAGATCATCACCATCTCCAAGGACGGCATGAGTTCACTGCTTTATAACGAAGCAACAGAGAAGAAGGACACAAAGGTCTGTGTTTTCGAGTATGTTTACGTTGCAAGACCTGACTCTTTAATGGACAAGATGTCCATCTTCGATTCAAGATACAGAGTAGGTATGGCACTTGCAAAGGAGAGCCCTGCTGACGTTGATCTCGTAATCGGCGCGCCCGACTCCGGTAACGCAGCTGCTGAAGGTTATGCTGCAGGCTTGGGAGTTGCTTACGGATCAGGACTTCTCAAGAACAGATACGTCGGAAGAACGTTCATCAAGAGCACTCAGCAGCAGAGAGAGCTTGCCGTAAGAATGAAGTTCGCTGCACTCAAGACTGCCATCAAGGACAAGAAGATCGCCATCGTCGATGACTCTCTCGTAAGAGGTACAACGACAAAGCACATCATCTCATTCCTTAGGGAGAACGGTGCAAAGGAAGTTCACGTAAGGCTTGCATCTCCGCCGGTTAAGTTCGGCTGCTGCTACGGCGTAAACGCTTCTTCAGAGACTGAGCTTCCCGCAAGCACAAAGACGATCGAAGAGATCCGCGACATGATCGGTGCTGATTCACTCGCATATATCAGCCTCGAATCATTGAGAGCTTCTCTCAACACCATCGACTGCGGCGTATGCTCTGCATGCTTCGACGGTGACTTCATCGCAGGCAAGCCTGAGGATGACGAAGTTTGATAAAGAAAACATTTTGAGGATTAACAGATGAAGATAGCTGTATTCGTATCCGGAGGCGGAACAAATCTCCAGGCGATAATCGACAATACCAAGGACGGCATTCTCAAGGATATCGAGATAGTTCTTGTACTGTCGTCATCACCTTCGGCTTATGCTTTGACAAGAGCAGCAGACAGCGGCATTCCTTCCGTTGTAATGAGAGCCGCTGACTATCCTTCCAGGGAGCAGTGGGATACCGAAATGGCCGAATGTGTTAAGAAATCAGGCGCTGAGCTCATTGTTCTCGCAGGTTATCTTTCACTTCTCGGACCCAAGACGGTCTCGATGTACTCGAACAGGATAATCAACATTCATCCGTCTTTGATCCCGTCGTTCTGCGGCGCGGGCATGTACGGCATAAAACCCCACAAGGCCGCTCTCGCAAGGGGAGTAAAGGTCTCGGGTGCAACGGTCCATTTCGTAAACGAGAACTACGATGAAGGCCCGATACTCCTTCAGAAATCTGCTGAAGTGCTTCCCGACGACACACCTGAAGTACTTCAGAAGAGGATCATGGAACAGTGCGAATGGAAGATACTTCCCAAGGCGATAAGGCTTATCGCTGACGGCAAGGTAACTATCGATAACAACATAGCTTACGTAAGAGAATAACAACGGAGGTGACAAACATGAAAACTGCAGATCTCGGAGAATTACTTAGTTCCAATGCTTATCCCGGAAGAGGAATAGTCATCGGAAGAAGTGAAGACGGCAGCAAGGCCGTAACGGCTTATTTCATCATGGGAAGAAGCGTTAATTCACGCAACCGTGTTTTCACGGCAACAGAAGACGGAATCAAGACAGAGGCTTTCGATCCTTCAAAGCTTTCCGATCCGCACCTCATCATCTATTCACCTGTCAGAGTCCTTGGCAACAAGACCATCGTTACAAACGGTGATCAGACAGACACCATCTATGAGCTCATGGACAGACAGTATACATTTGAACAGTCCTTAAGGGGCAGGGAGTTCGAGGATGACGCTCCGAACTACACACCCCGTATATCAGGAATCATGCGCGTTGAGAACGGCACATACAACTTCGCAATGTCCATCTTAAAGAGCGCTGACGGAAACCCTGAATCATGCGAGAGACATACTTTCACATATTCCAATCCGCTTCCCGGAACAGGAAGATTCATCCACACATACATGGGCGACGGCAATCCGCTTCCTTCATTCGAAGGCGAGCCTGAAAAGGTTGCGATCAGCGGTGACATCGATTCTTTTACCGATAAGGTTTGGAACTCTCTCAACGAGGAAAACAAGGTTTCGCTTTTCGTAAGGTTCATCAACATCGCTGACGGCACTTACGAGACAAGGATCGTCAACAAGAACGTTAAATAATCCCGCATATTGCGGCAACAGGAGGAAATAAAACATGTCCAGTGAAATGGCACTTAAGTACGGCTGCAACCCCAATCAGAAGCCTTCGCGCGTCTTTATGGAGAACGGTTCTGATCTTCCGATCGAAGTTCTGAACGGCAAGCCCGGTTACATCAATCTGCTCGATGCGTTCAACGCATGGCAGCTCGTAAAGGAACTCAAAGAGGCAACGGGAATGGCTTCCGCAGCTTCTTTCAAGCACGTTTCTCCCGCAGGTGCCGCAGTAGGCAGACCTCTCACTGATACAGAAGCAAAGATCTATTTTGTGGATGATCTTGGTGAGCTTTCACCGATCGCATGCGCATATGCAAGAGCAAGAGGCGCAGACAGAATGTCTTCTTACGGCGACTTCGCTGCTCTTTCTGACACATGCGATGCCATCACCGCAAACATGCTCAAGCGTGAGGTTAGCGACGGCGTCATCGCTCCCGATACACACCTGAGGCTCTCGAGATCCTCAAGACAAAGCGTAAGGGAACATACAATGTCATCAAGATCGATCCTTCATATAAGCCCGATCCGATCGAGCGCAAGCAGGTATTCGGCGTAACTTTCGAGCAGGGAAGAAACGAGCTCGATATCAATAAGGCTCTTCTCGAAAATATCGTTACCGTAAACAAGGACATTCCCGATGACAAGAAGGAAGACCTCATCATCTCTCTCATCGCTCTCAAGTACACACAGAGCAACTCCGTCTGCTACGTTAAGAACGGACAGTGCATCGGTATCGGTGCTGGCCAGCAGTCAAGAATCCACTGCACAAGGCTTGCAGGAAACAAGGCTGATATCTGGTGGCTCAGACAGCATCCGAAGGTCATGGGACTTCAGTTCGTTGACGGCATCGGACGTCCTGACCGCGACAATACCATCGACGTTTACATCTCCGAAGAGCATGATGACGTTCTCAGAGACGGCGCTTGGCAGAGAGTCTTCAAGGTTAAGCCTGAAGTCCTGACAATGGAAGAGAAGAAGGAGTGGCTCGCAAAGAACACTGATGTATGCATCGGTTCTGACGCTTTCTTCCCGTTCGGCGACAACATTGAGCGTGCTCACAAGAGCGGCGTTAAGTACATTGCAGAACCCGGCGGATCCATCCGTGACGACAACGTCATCGAGACATGCGACAAGTACGGCATGGCAATGGCGTTTACGGGAATCAGGTTATTCCATCACTAAGTTCGCAATATATTTGTTATGCTCGCTAGGTCCTCCGCGCTTCGCTTGTGCGGAATCGCTCGCACAGCAAATATATTGCTCTGAAATGCGGAAGCGTTCGCAAAAAAGATGTAGCTCTTAGCTGCGCTTGTGCGGAATCGCTTGCACGAAAACTGCAACTCTCCGTAAGATTAAAGCGGAGTTATTGAGTGAGTGAAGCTTTTGGCTTCGCTCACTCTTTTTATTTCACATCTGAGGGCAGTCATTGTAAACTGATAGTATCTTTGAAAATTGATCAGGGGGAAAAGAAGATGGCTGAAAATGAAGAGATCAAGGCTCTGGAAGAAAAGACTGAAGCTACAGAACAGGTCGTAGAGACAAAGCCCGCTGAAGCTGTTGAAGCAAAACCTGCCGAAGCAAAACCTGCCAAGAAATCGAAAGGTGATCTTTCGGAAATGAGCGAGCGTGAACTCCTGATCGAACTTCTAAGGGAGCAGAAGAAGGCCAGCAGGCGCTCTGCGATCACTGCGGCATCCATGGTTGCCATTTGTCTCATCATAGGTGCGGCTGTTCTGATAATCGTTCCGAGAGTCAATGCCACACTTAACAATGCATATCAGGCCATCGACACGATCGAGACCGTCGTTGCAAATGCCGATAAGGCGATCGGATCGGTGGAGAAGTCCCTGGACGGCATCGACAAGATGGTAAAGAACGTGGATAAGGTCGTTGTCGATAATACGGATTCCGTAAGCAAGACAGTCGACAGGATGAGTTCCATCGATATAACATCTCTTAACAAATCTATAAAGGATCTCAGCGACATAATCGAGCCGCTGGCTAAATTCTTCAGACGCTGATAAAACAGATCACTTCTGATACGGAGGAGCAGGCTGGGACTTGCCGGAATCTACGCGGAAGCGCTTAACGTAGTATGCGCGGTCGCCGACTTCGGCTACCCAGTATGCGTATTTATTGGCAACGCCGGTATTGTATCCGGAGTGCCACATATAAGGACCGGATTTCATGTCGGCTTCTTTTTTGCCCTTGTTCTTTCCCTTGTAATACTTGTATTCCTTAGCAGAGCCTTCCTGGAGACCGGAGTAGATGCCGCAGTGGATGGGCTTTTTCTTCTTGTTATAGAAGATGAGGATGTCACCTGGTTTGCAGTATGTTGTGATCCAGACATTGAAATCGTCTTCGGATATTCTTCTTTCTTTTCTGTTCCACAGCTTTTTGACCAGCGGTTTGAGCTTTGTCTGGGCAACGGGACGGCATATGACTGTCCTGCCGGCAGCATCGGTGTAGGTGAAATTGCTTGAAAGCAGTGTATCAAGCGCACTTAAGCCGATCCATTCGTTGAGTCTTGCGTATTTGTTCTTCTTGCTGGCTTTTCCGAGATCGGTACCGAGAGCATCGACTAAGACCTGTGCGACCAGAGCGTCACATCTCATGTCTTTGTATTCAGTGGCGTTGTAGTGTCTGCATCGCTTCAGGACATAAGATGCAAAGGTGCTTCTGCCGGGAGTTCCTATACGCCAGTCGCTGACGCCGGAGTCATAGTTTGCCGAGACAAATTCATATCCGATGGTGCTCTTGATATTGCCGACTTTTCCAGGGGGATTGCCGTTCTTGCTCACGAGGGTGATCTGGATCGCCTCAATGTGTCTTCCGATGGCTCTTGCGCCTGACGGGTCACCGTTTTTTGCCCAGGCAAACCAGCCTAATCCGTTTAAGTATGTCCGGTAATAGATGTCGTAATGATCTGCAACCTCGCCGGTGAGCTGGATCTCAATGCCTTCGAGTTTTTTATTGGTATGTCCGCTGAACTGGCCGTCGGACACCCAGTTCTGCCAGCCGTTGGATCCGCTGATGAGCGTTCTGTATCTGATGCTGCCCTGATAGCCAGTTCCGGTGAGGGAAAGCTCGATTCCTTCAAGGCGCTTGCCTTTTCCTGCCAGTCCTGAAATGGCACCTGATTCCTTCCAGCGCCTTTCCCAGCCGTATTTTTCCATGTAGGATCTGTATGAGATCGCGCTGAAACCGAGATTGCGGTCTCTCTTAACGAGCATTATCTTTAATTCTTCGATCCTTCTGCCTTCAAAATGGCTTCCGGCAACGGCGCCGTCGCTGACCCAGCCCTGAAGGCCCTTATGGAGATCGGTATATGCTGAATACCAGATGCTGTAATTCTCAGCGAGGGTGCCTGTAAGTTTCATCTGGACGCCGGTGATTATCTCCGGCATGGTCGTCATTCCGGTAATGTGGCCGCTTTCTGTCCATTCCTGCCAGCCCTTTTTGCTGACGAACACACGGTACTGGAGGGAACCGGTGACGCTTGTGTCGAGCATCTTGAGGGAAACGTTCAGCGTCTGGATGCCGCGCTTGCCGTCAGCTTCACCGATCTTGAGAATACCGTTCTCAAAAGTGCCTACGGAAAAATTGCCGCCTCTTAAGAACGTGGTGCCTGATAAAGAGTAGGGATAGGAGCCGTCAGCAAATGATACGGAGGGTACGCATACAAGCAGGGCACTGACGGTGAAAAGCAGTGCAAATAATAAGGCTGATGCTTTTTTCAAAAAAGCCCTGATCAAGAATTGCTCCTATAAAAGCGCCCCGGAGTCCTAGAATCCGGGGCTAGTTCTTGGAGCCAATGGTGGGAATCGAACCCACGACCTATTCATTACGAGTGAATTGCTCTACCCCTGAGCCACATTGGCGTACTAATGAAATATACTTGTTTACCTTATTTCTGTCAAGCAAATCGTTTTATTATTATTTTTATTAATTGAGTTATAATGAATCTGTAATCGGAGGTAACCGGAAGTGAATTTGAAAAAGATCTGCGCGACGTCTTTAGCTTTGTGTATGACATTGCTTCTCGGCGCATGCCGCAGAGAATCGGAGACTTTTCCGTCGCTGAACGAAGAGCCTTCCGCCACCAAACAGACCGTGACGGAGACCTCCGCAGAGAATAAGAACAGTTCAGAAGGCATTAGGACGCTCAAAGTCGCGCTCCCGTATTCTGATCAGACCATCAGATGCCTTGCCGCAATGTTTTATTCCAAGAACAACGGTACATGGGACAGTTCCGTCTCGGGCCTCGATGTCAACATCGATTCGCTTACCGCGACTGCAACCAATTATGTTATCCGCAATACCGGCGTCACCAGTGACGGCGCAAGCCTTGAAAACCTGCAGGGATGGAGAGAATCGGGCGAAGAACCGGATCTTTATCTTGCAGCCGATTCCAAATCCGCAGCCGATGCGGGTCTGGCAGCCGATATCAGCGTATATGCTTCCCGCACCGGGTATATTGACGGATCGAAGATATATGCGGCTTCAATGTCGAGCCTGCTGGACGGGGGAAAGCTCTACGGCCTTCCGCATTACTGCTCGGCAACGATAATCTTCGGAAACAAGGACCTGGTCCCCAAGAGCGGACGTCTGCAGACAAAATGCACCTCAGAGGACCTTACTAAGTATCTTGAGCAGATCCACGGTACGATCAAGTGCATACCGCTTGCTTCGGGATATGAGCTCATGCCTTATCTCGGTTCATGTTTTTCAGGCGACAAGCCGGTTTCCTACATGATGCAGAACGAATACAGGGCTGATAAGGAATCCGCTGAGAACGTCATCAATGCAGCTGCCGGTTATATCAGGAAGATGTATGATTCCAAGTATTCCGCCAATGCGGATAAGGACGGGGCAGACCCCGTGTACGCGAGAAATGCGGCTCTCTGGATCGATTCTTCTGCGAGCTGCAGGACATGGGAAGAGTACTATCCCGGAAAGCTCTACTATATCCATCTGCCGTGCAGCAACACCTCAAACCCCGGTGTGCCTTATTTAAGACCTTATACGCTTTGTGTTTCTCAAAAGTGCGAAGACATGCAGTTTGCTGTTGATTTTGCATCTTTCATTTCCTACGACGAGGATGCCCAGCTCCTGCTTTACAGACTCGAGAACCTTGAAGGCCTGCTGCCTCTCGTGCGTTCCGGCAAGGTTTGGAATATGGCCGGAAACGAGGGAGGTTTCGGCGTCATGGTAACGGATTTCCGTCAGATGATGGATAATGCCGTTTACTGCCCGGGAAGCTTTGACAACAGGATATACAGAAAGACTAATGAATACACGATCCTTTACTTCGGTGTAAGCAACGAAAAGTTTAACGCGGAGGCATGCTATGGGGTCTATGATTGAGCTTCGCAGTATCCATATCAGAGACAGCGCGGTACTGCGTTCACGCGGTCTTATGGAGGGTACTCTGTCGCTCATTGAAGATGACATCAGATCTTTTGGAAAGGGCAGTTCGGGCGAGGCTTTGATAGCTCTCAAGAATGACGAGATCTATGCCATGATCAAGCTCTTCAGGCCCGACAGAAGGAAGTGCAGGGCGCACCTGGAATTCGTTTTCACGAAAGATGCCAATGCAGATACGCAGAGTGCCGTCGTGGACAGGCTTCTCGATTACTGTTTCATGGAAGAGTTCTATCACAAGGTCACTGTGATAGTCGATCACGGAAATGAGGGCCTTGAAAGGATAATAACCGGTGCTGGGTTCGTACAGGAGGCCGTTTTAAGGGACGAGGTGAGAAGGAACACCGGATTCTGCGATTCAGGTCTTTTCTCGATGCTTTCATATGAATATCCGGCCTATAACGTCTGTTTCGTGCCTTTTGAGCGCGGCGTTGCCATGATCGGAGGCGGAAAGGATTTTATCGACAGGGTAAAGCTTTTCCATTACGGCCAGAAGATCGAAAATGACAGGTTTGCGGAGAACGTCGCAGGGGGCCTGGGGCTCCTTGAGGAATCAGGCGGACTTGCCAGAGATGACGGCAGATATGCCATAGATGCGGAGCAGATGGAGTATCTCCCTGAAGAAGTCGGCAGGGCAACTCTGCAGCTCGCGGAATACTTTTCGAGCAGCAGGTCCGGTTTTGACGTCAAGATAAAGTTCAATCAGGGCACGGATTTCCAGAGAGAAGTCTGGCAGGCCCTTTGCAGCATACCGTTCGGGGCAACGAGGAGCTATGAGGAAATAGCTTTGAAGCTTACCGGCGGAGACAAGACAAAAGCAAGAAAGATAACGAGAGCGGTAGGTGCCGCATGCGGAGACAATCCGATAGCCGTGATAGTCCCGTGCCACCGCGTAATCGGTAAGGACGGAAGCATCGTGGGCTATTCCGCAGGCATCGACATCAAGGACTACCTGCTGCTCCATGAGAGCTTCACGGCAGTGACACCCCTCGGTTTCAAGGAGGCATGACAAATGGCAAAACATGACAAGAGTCAGGTCGGGATCTCAACGATACTCAATCCCGTACCGGTAGTAATGGTTTCATGCGCTGGAAAAGACATTTCAGATGACGCGCAGAGGCCCAACATAATGACGGTTGCATGGGCAGGCACTGTTAATTCCGAACCTCCAATGGTATCGGTCAGCATCCGCAAGTCCAGGCATTCTCATAAGCTGATCTCTGAGACAGGAGAGTTCGTAGTAAACCTCGTTTCCAAGTCTTTGTGCAAGCCCTGTGATTACTGCGGCGTACGTTCCGGAGCTGACGAAGACAAGTTCGCAAAATGCGGCCTCACTCCCGTTAAGGCGGAAGGACTTGAATACGCTTATGCGATCAAGGAAGCCCCCGTATCTATTTCCTGCAAGGTTAAGAGCGTTACCGAACTTGGATCACACGACATGTTCATCGGCGAGATAGTGGCTGTCACTGCTGATTCCTATCTTACTGATGACAAGGGAAGGCTCTGCCTCGACAACGCAAGACTCGTTGCCTATAACCACGGCGAATACTTCCTCCTGGGCGAAAAACTCGGATTCTTCGGCTATTCCGTGGCTTCTGAAGAAGTACTGAAGAAAAGGATGGGCAAATAATGAAGTTCAAAGGCATTAGCAAGGCGTTTTCAGGAAAGTTCATTCACTTCTACAAGGCTGAATACGAGACCGCAAAGGGCAACACCAAGGTCTATGAGATGATCTCCCGTGACGGTAACATCCAGAGCCTCGAAGACGGCATAAAGAACGACAAATGTGATGCGGTGGTGCTGATAATGACATCACCTGACAACAAGAAGATCCTCCTGAACAAGGAATTCCGCATGGCTGTGGGCGATTTTGCCTATAATTTCCCTGCAGGTCTTATCGATCCCGGTGAAGACCCGGTAGAGGCAGCAAGAAGGGAGCTTTGGGAAGAGACGGGCCTTACGCTCGAAAAGATCAATGAAGTGCTGCCTGTCAGCTTTTCCGCGATCGGGATCACCAATGAGAAGAGCTGCTGCGTCATAGGAACCGCATCGGGTGAATTCGCTCCGAGCACGTCCGATGAAGAGGAGATTGAAGCCGGCTGGTATGACAGGGAACAGGTGAAAGAGCTTCTCAAAGGCAGTTCTTTTGCATCCAGAACGCAGGCATTCTGCTGGTGGTGGGCAAAGCAGGAATAACCGCCCGTTTTTCGCAAAGAAGATTGACTAATGTTTGACCCGAAAAGCATTTACATTTCGGGTCAATTTATTTATTATTCTAATGTTTGAAATCTTTACCCAAAGGAGATTAATTATGGATATTTCACCGCTTCAGAAAGCCAGATACGAGTATCAGCCCAAGCTTCCGGGCATGCTCAGGAACGGCATTGCAGAGATCTCTGTACAGGAAGGCGCTGCTACACAGAGTGTTGCAGACCAGGACAAGATCAAGGCTCTTTTTCCCAACACATACGGCAAGCCCGAGATCACATTCGTTAAGGGCGCAAACACATCTGCTGCAAAGAAGCAGGTTGTAGGCGTTATCCTTTCAGGCGGCCAGGCTCCGGGCGGACACAACGTTATCTCCGGTCTTTATGACGCTCTTAAGGCTACAAACCCTGAGAACAAGCTCCTCGGCTTCAAGAAGGGACCTGACGGACTTCTCAAGAACGACTATGTTGAGTTCGACGACAAGTTCATCGACGCATACAGGAACACAGGCGGTTTCGACATCATCGGTTCCGGCAGAACAAAGCTCGAGACAGTTGAGCAGTTCCAGACAGTTGCTAACTATGCAAAAGAGAACGGTCTTACCGCTATCGTAATCATCGGCGGTGACGACTCCAACACAAACGCTGCTACACTTGCTGAGTACATGGCTGCAAACAACACAGGCATCCAGGTTATCGGCTGCCCCAAGACGATCGACGGCGACCTCAAGAACGAGGACATCGAGGCTTCTTTCGGTTTCGACACAGCTACAAAGACATATTCCGAGCTCATCGGCAACATCGAGAGAGACGCAAACTCTGCAAAGAAGTACTGGCACTTCATCAAGGTAATGGGCCGCTCTGCTTCTCACGTTGCTCTTGAGTGCGCACTTGAGACACAGCCCAACATCTGCCTCATCGGTGAGGAAGTTGCAGCTAAGAAGATGTCTCTTGCTGACATCACAAACCAGATCGCTGATTCCGTTGAGAAGAGAGCAGCTAACGGCGACAACTTCGGTGTTGCCATCATCCCTGAGGGTATCGTAGAGTTCGTTCCCGAGTTCTCCGCGCTCATCGCTGAGATCAACGAGCTCCTCGCAGGTGAGAAGACAGCCCAGTTCAACGCTCTTCCCGACTGGAACGCTAAGTATGAATTCATCAAGGCCGGCCTTTCTGCTGATGCTTTCAAGGTATTCGACATCCTTCCCCAGGGCATCCAGCAGCAGCTCTTCCTCGAGAGAGACCCTCACGGCAACGTTCAGGTTTCCCTCATCGAGTCTGAGAAGC
>JAFWQF010000118.1 GCA_017509205.1 Clostridiales bacterium
ATGTCAATGAGGATAGGCTTCTTCAAACCGTCACGGCGAAGATACACGTCAAGAGTCTGCGAGGGATGGCCGTATTTTAAGTATGGAATATCATTTATCTCGGTTATTCCTTCAGGCAGGCGGGAAGGATCGATCTTTGCGAGATCGTCTTTTAAGGCCTTTTCTCCTATTTTCTTCATCAGACGGTTGATCATATGGAAATTATACAGTGCGGGGAAAGATTTTTTAATGTTCGGTTAATGTTTATCGATCACGCCATTAACATTCGGGGAATATCATCTCACTATCAAAGCAGGCGCAAGGGCGCCGACAGGAAAGAAGGAGATGAATAAAATGAACACGATTCTTAAAGTGAACGGACTGACCAAGAAATACGGGTCAAAGACCGCGCTTAACAATGTTACATTTTCCGTCGAAAAGGGCAAGATCTATGGCTTTATCGGCGAAAACGGCGCAGGCAAGACAACGGCCATCAGAGCGATCACCGGATTGTCAGAAGCCCCCGAGGGAACGATCGAACTCTTCGGTTCAGGCGACAAAAAAGGCCTCATCAATGCAAGAAAGAAGATGGGATGCCTGGTAGAGCACCCGATCCTCTCGATGAACGACACGGCCCAGGGAAACCTCAGGATGCAGCAGTTACTCTACGGTCACGACGATGAGGTCAAGATCAAGAAGACATTGGAGAGAGTCGGCCTCGGTGATGTAGGCAAGAAGAAGGTAAAGAACTTCTCACTGGGCATGAAGCAGAGATTAGGCATCGCAATGGCGATAATCAACGATCCCGAGATCCTGATCCTGGACGAACCGGTAAACGGCCTCGACCCGATGGGAATGGTTGCGGTAAGAGAACTTCTGAAGTCCCTTTGCAATGAGGACGGCATCACGATCGTTATCTCAAGCCACATCCTGGCAGAGCTTTACCAGTTGGTTACCGATTACATCATAATCTCTCACGGCGAGATCATCGAGCAGATCTCCAAGGAGGAGCTCGACAAGAAGTGCACGTCTTACATCGTGATCGAGACCGAGCAGACCGAAAAGGCTATTCAGGTACTCGAGGGCTGCGGCCTCAAGGACGTAGAACTCGACGGCGAGACCATCAAGATCCACGACAACATCGAACAGAAGCAGGTGGCTACGATCATGTTCAACGCAGGACTGATCCTCACGCAGATCAGCAGATACGAGAAGTCACTTGAAGATCACTATATCGAACTTTTAGGGAGGAAATGATATGAACCTTTATAAATGGGATATGAAGCAGATGCTTAAGAGCAAGGTATTCTGGTTCATCGGAGGCGCATTTTTGCTCATTACATATTTGTGCCACGGTGAAACACTGATAAAAGGCGGCATGGGCGGATACGAACTGTTCCTGACCCTCTGCAATGATTTCAATTCACTCTCAATGTTCTTCATCGGAATATTCGCGGGACTTCACGTCACAGGCGCATTTGAAGACAGAAGGATGCAGGCAGCGGTCATGGCCGGCAACAGCAGGGCTAAGGTACTCCTTACCAAGTTCGCTTCATTCATGACAGGCATTGCGATGTATTTCGCAGCTTCAGTCATCCTTCCGGCAACGATCGGATTCGTAAGATTCGGTACATTCTGTGAGGACGGCTCATTCTTAAGGAACGTTATCGCAAGAACACCAACATTCCTTATCACGGAAATGGCAGTATGCTCGGTATGCTTCATCATCTCGATGATCTGCAAGAAGCCCGGCATCGCAGTCATCGTAAACATGGTAACCATGCTCACTGCAAGCCTTGCAGTCACGCTCATCTCGTTTAAGGATTGGGCAATGGACGTTCTTAAGTACATCCCTCACGGCCAGACATCCATCGTTTTGGGCGACATGAGCAATAAGAACTGCGCTCTTGCACTTTCTGTAAGCGTTGCACTCGTAGCTCTCGTAGTTATCGGAAGCTTCGCAAAGTTCAGAAAAGAGGAACTCAAATAAGAGTATAATAAGATCAAATTTTCAAGCGGGGGCCGGTTTATGCCTAACATCCTTATAGCAGATGACGAGAAAGAGATCATAAGACTTCTAAAGATCTATCTCAACGACTATAACGTGCTGGAGGCAAATGACGGGCAGCAGGCCCTCGCGATCCTTAATTCAGAACAGGTCGACCTGGCAATCGTAGACATCATGATGCCCAAGGTTGACGGATACCAGTTAATTACCGAGATCCGCAAGAAGAGCCGTTACATTCCGGTGATAATAATCTCCGCCAAGGTAACGCTCTCCGACCGGATCTTAGGCATTGATATAGGTGCAGACGACTACATAACAAAGCCTTTCGAGCCTCTGGAGGTTCAGGCAAAGGTCAGGGCGCAGTTAAGGCGCCTTTCTGCATCTGATACAGCCGCCAAATCAGAGACGATTACTGTTGGTGACGTAACACTCAACATTTCAGAATGCACCGTAACCAAGGACGGCGAGACGGTCGAGCTCACAAAGAACGAGTTTAAGGTCTTGGAGCTCTTAATGGGCAATCCCAGAAGGGTATTTACCAAAGAACAGATCTATGAATCAGCCTGGTACGATGCTGACGCAGTTGATGACAACACGATAAGGGTAATAATCAGCCGCCTCAGGGACAAGGTCGGAGGCGAACACATTAAGACTATAAGGGGCCTGGGCTACCGTTATGAAGAATAAGAACAAGACCAAAACCGGAATGGTTAAACTCAGAAAGAAGATAGTCTTCACGTTCATCTGGGTCACATTCCTGACCGGACTCATCAACGGTATCTTTGACTTTATCTTTACTCTTATTGAGCCGATGATCAAACAAGATGAAAGGATCCTCATTGCTGCGCTCCCGTTGGCCATGATAATGAGCTTCGTCACTTATATCGTCGGAGGCCTGATCTTTTATCTCGTTGTCAGGAAAGCCATCCGCAAGGAGAGCGAGCGCCAGGTTAAAGAAAACAACCTGATGTATGCTGCTGTTGCTCATGACTTGAAGACTCCGCTTACTTCGATTCAGGGCTTTGCCAAGGCCCTTGAGGAAGACAAGATCCCCGAAGAAGAGAAGAAGGAGATCTACGGCATCATCGCAAAGAAGAGCGGGAGCGTTAACGATCTGGTTGACCTTCTTTTCCAGTATTCCCAGCTCGGCACATCCGAATATAAGCCTGATCTTTCAGACTTTGACGTGGCTGAACTCATGCGCGGAATCATTGCCGAAAACTACGGTGATTTCGAAGATCACAAGATCGAGGTTGACGTTCACATACCCGATACGCCTGTCACGATAAATGCCGACAAACGCGACATCACAAGGGCTCTTTCAAATCTCGTAATAAATACGTATAAGCATAATCCCGACGGCATAACGTTCTATGTCCGCATGGAAAAGATTAACGACAACTGCATCATCACGATGGCAGATACAGGAGCTGACATACCTCAGGGAATGGATATCTTTGAGCCTTTCGTAACAGAGAATTCCGCAAGGTCAACGGGCAGGGGAACGGGATTGGGGCTCGCCATCACGAAACGCATAATCGAGCGCCACGGAGGCTCTATCTCCCTTAACCGAGAAATGCCCGGATACACTAAGGCATTTGTCGT
Organism: Clostridiales bacterium; assembly: GCA_017509205.1. Classification (GTDB taxonomy): domain Bacteria; phylum Bacillota; class Clostridia; order Saccharofermentanales; family Saccharofermentanaceae; genus Saccharofermentans. The sequence continues at coordinate 3,593 of JAFWQF010000118.1, forward strand.
TAAACTTAAGTGCAAGTAATTTTTTGAGGTGACATACATGAAGGACATTGAGAGATTTGAGAAGCAGATGGCATTCATCCGTGAGATTGACAAGGAAAAGATGATCAAGCGCCAGAGCTATCTTACGGATAAAGAAACGCACGAAGATGATGCCCAGCACGCATGGCACATGGCGATAATGACGCTCCTTCTCAAAGAGTACTCAAACGAAGAGATAGATGTCCTGAAGACGATGTCGATGCTCCTGATCCATGACCTCGTTGAAGTCTATGCAGGCGACACTTACGCATACGATGAGGAAGGCAAGAAGACCCAGGCAGAGCGTGAGGCAAAGGCCGCTGACAAGCTCTATGGGCTCCTTCCCGAAGACCAAGGTGAATACTTAAAATCTCTCTGGCTCGAATTCGAAGAGCAGAAGACTCCCGAAGCAAAGTTTGCAAGGACCATGGACTGCTTCCAGCCGCTCATCTTAAACGACGCAACCGACGGCAGAGCATGGAAAGAGCATGACGTTAAGAGAAGCTGGGTCATGAAGCGTAACCAGAATACACATAAGGGGTCTGAGGATATCTGGGAATACGCAAGGGAAAACCTGATCGATAAGAACGTCAAAAACGGCAACATAATAGACGACCGCGAAGAGACTTAACATACATCAAGGCAGTACCGTTCTTACTCTGATATCGTCTCATCGGAGGTGATATCAATGGATATTCAAAAACAAAACGCGAGGCGCGCACTTACCTTAAATGAATATGGATAAGACATATGTTTTAAAGCAGCTTAATGAGCTTTCCGACAGGTATGGGCTCGGGATTCCTTCCGAAGCCATCGAAAAGGCTTTGTCTTTTTCAAGATTCAAGGTCTATTCGAAGGGTGAAGTCTTAGCCAGGACAGGGGATAAGACTACTGTCGCAGGAATGGTAATAAATGGTGTTGTCAGGAGCTACTACGTCGACAAGGACGGGAACGACATCACACAGTTTTTTTCAGCTGAGGGCAGCTGGTGTATTGATTCCGGAATGGTTGGTTTTGACGAGATGCAGGCCAACTGGGAAGCAATCGAAGATGCGACCGTCATGCTCTTTGACGTAAAGGACATGAAGGAGCTGATATACAGCGACGGACAGCTGAAGAATAATTGGATCGACGCCCTCGAAAGCGGGATGAGATACAAGATCTACAGGGAAAACGGGTTCCTTGTAGAGACCGCGACTGAAAGATACGTGGCGTTCAGGAAGAGATACCCGATGCTCGCAGAACGCGTCCCGCTGCGTTATATTGCAACGTATTTGGGAATTACTCCTGAGTCCTTGAGCAGGATCAGGAGCACAATGAAAGAGGGCATCAATGAGTAAGATAATCAGGGCGGAATTTGAAGACCTCCCCGAGATACTGGAACTTCAGTATCTGGCATACCAAAGCGAAGCTGCTCTCTTCGGCAGTAAAGACATCCCGCCCCTCAAAGAAACGCTTGAAGAAGTGCAGGAAGAGTATAAGAAAGGCACTGTCTTAAAACTCGTTACGGATGAGGAAGAAATAATCGGATCAGTCCGTGCATACGAAAAGAACGGCACGGCATATATCGGCAAACTGATGGTCCATCCGGATAACCGCTGCAAAGGTTATGGAAGCATGCTTCTTAATGAGATCGAAAAGTATTATCCCGGCAAGAGATACGAGCTTTTCACGAGCACCAGGAGCGTGGACAACATCCGTCTGTATGAGAAGAACGGATACAGGATCTTTGACCGCAAAGAGATAGACGCAGAACTCGTTTTCGTTTATATGGAAAAGCTCTGAGATTACAGCACATTTACCTGAAACGAAACAGCCCGGCTTTTGCAGCCGGGCTGTTTCTGTAGGAACAAAAAGAGGTAAGCACATCGAAAGCAAAACTTGAAAGGAGGTAACGTAGGAGATGAAGTTCGTATTGCTTTCTGACTTCAATATACCATCTCCCGGATGCACAAGAGGGATATTAATGGTACAGTTCGTGTGGTCAGCCTTCGTGAATCCCTCTTAACGAAAACGGCTCAACTGTTTATATGCGTGAGATTTACCTCAATTATTCTTTTTTGTTCGTTATACAATGACCTCGGTAAGACATATTGCGGAAGGGTGACAATGGAAAAGATCTTTACCGAGCGTGCGCATCTGATGTGTCCCGGAATGAATTTCGGGATCGCAATGAGCGTAAACAGTATATTTGATAAAGAGCGGATTACCGCTGCTTTTGAAATGGCAGCCGAAAATCATCCGTTCCTGAATGCCGTACTCGGTTACGAAAAGGCTGACAACAGCTATTTCTACGACGTAACCGGCTCTTCCAAAATTGATCTTAAGATCTCTGATGAATCTCTGACAGGCATAGACGATCCAAAGCTTTTGGATGAGTATAAGCGTCTGACCGGTTACGACTGGGACATCAGGACTGAAGGCATGCTGAAAGCAGTCGTCTGGAAGGCTGAAGACAATACCGTTTTCCTTCTCATTTTCCACCATCTTTTGGCAGACGGAAGAGGCGCTTTGGGCCTTGCTGAGGAGATTGCCCAGATCTATGTGGGGAACGCAGTTTTTCACGCTGTTTCAGAGAAACTCATCTCATCAGAAGATGACCTTCCCGTTGATTCCAAGATGCCCTTCATCAGCAAAACCCTTGTCGAAAATGCAAACCGTAACTGGAAAAAGGAAGGGCATGAACCTCTTTCGTATGAGAGGTATCACGAATATGCCGACAGTTTCGTGAAAAACGACAATGTTAAGATCTCCCTGACAAAAACATCTCAGGATGAACTCACAGAGATCGTTGACGCCTGCAGGAACCATTCCGTAACGGTCAATGACTACCTTATGGCGAAGATGTTCATTGAAGACAAGACTGAGAAGATAATTATCGCCAGGGATATCAGGGACAGTCTGCCGTTTTACAGCAAAGGCGCTCTGGGCAACTATTCCACGGCATTCAGCGTGGTCATCAAGAAGCCCGGAAACGATGTCTGGAAGCTAGCAGGCGAAGTTCATAAGAAAGTGCAGAAGACCATTTCCGAACCCAAGGATCTTTGGCTGGTCCTGCAGTGCTATGCAAATCTTACGCCGGAAGTCCTTGACGGAGCTTTCATGGCGGCAAAAGGCGCATTTGAGAGCAAAAGCGCTTCTTTCATCGGAAAGATGTTCTTCGGATTTGAAGAACCGAAGGGATACAGCATAACCAACTTAGGCAAGATCGAGAGCACGGGCATAAACAGCGCATTTTTCATTCCGCCCGCATCACCTGCCATACGGAAAACGGTGGGAATTCTTACCGTAAACGGTGAAATGCGCTCATGTGTAAGTGAAAGGAATTGAAATTGTCAGACAATAGACATATTTAAAGCATATATTAGAAGTTAACGAATACAGGAGATAGAAATGAAAAAGTTTCAGGCAACAATTAGCATAGCGCTGATGATGGCAATGACCGCGGGCATTGCTGGCTGTAATGCCAAGCCCGCGCAGACGAGTCTGCCCACGGCGGTAACTGAATCACGCGAGACAACAACTACTACCACCACGGAAGAGACTACAACCGAGGAAACCACGACAGAGGAGACCACGGAAGAAACAACCACCGAGGAAACCACTACCGAAGAGACCACGACTGAGGAAACCACCAAGAAGGCCACACCTACACCCGTACCTGATTCCAATGCCAAGACCACGGTCAAGGATCAGTACAAGAGGGGCTTCAAGGTAGACGGCAAGCAGCTTTATACCCACATCCCCCAGGTCATAATCGAGGATGTTGATACAGATGATTTCAACAAAGAGGTCTTGAAGAAGTTCCAGGACATTGCCAAGAAGAACGAGAGCAGGGTCTACTATTCCTACTACGTCGGCAAGAAGGCCGTTTCGCTCTACATCACGGTCGAGCTTGAATCAGGCAACTCGGAGTTCAAGAACTTCTACGTTTATAACTGCTCAAGGTCCACGGGAAAGAAGCTCTCAAGGGACGAGATGTTGAAGATCATGGGAGTAAGCTCTTCGACGTTTAATACCAAGGTAAAGAACGCCATCAAGAACATGTGGAAGAAGAACTACAGCAAAGATACGAGTTCATCCAAGAAACAGATGGAAAAGAACTCGCTCACCAATAAGATGATCAACAGTGCGATCCCGTACGTAAACAAAAACGGTAAAAAGGCATATCTGGTCCGTCAGATCGAAGTCCCGGGTCAGATGTCTCACATAGATTTACACGGTACATTTTCATAAAAACAGAAGCGGAGGTAAATTGAAATGAAACTGAAATCGATCGTAAGCGCAGCATTACTGCTTTCCATGACAGCAGGCATCGCAGGATGCGGCCTCAAGAGAAGCGAACCGGATCCTACTTCGGCTCCCACAACTCCTGTTGAGTCCAGCGAGACAACAACTGAGTCAACAACAGAGGAAACAAAGCAGTCAGAGGAGTCCAAGCAGTCTGACGAGTCTAAGGCTTCTGAGACCACCAAGGAAGGCGAAACAAAGCCTTCTGAATCAGGCAAGACAACAGAGTCTTCCAAGGCTTCAGAAACAAAGACAACTGAAACAAAGACTTCTGAGACCACAAAGGACTCCGGCGACAATTCAGGTCTTGCAACTGTTTCTATCTACAACGCATACAAGAGAACCTTCAAGAAGGGCAAGAAGAGCTACAAGACACAGTATCCTAAGATCATGATCGCTAACGTAAACACGACCAAGGTCAACAAGGAGATCGCTGACAAGTTCAAGCCCATCGCAAAGAAGAACAACTACAGAGTAGGCTACACATACTATGTACGTAAGTACCTCATCTCCGTTGTTGTTTTCGTTGAGAAGAATCCGGGCAATGCAAAGACCAGAGATTACTATGTTTACAACGTTTCCAGGATCAACGGCAAGAAGCTCACACGTGCTCAGGTCCTCAAGTCTCTCGGCATGAAGGAAGCAACCTTCAATACAAAGGTTAAGGCAAGCCTCCAGAATTACTGGAAGAACAACTTCAAGAAGGATACAAGCGCAGAGAAGAAGGAGATGGAGAAGAAGTCTTACACAACAAAGTCTCTCAACAGCGCTATGCCTTACATGAACACAAACGGCAAGATCAGTTATGTACTCCGTCAGGTAGAAACACCAAACGGTAAGGTAGATGTCTACGGTACCTGCTGATAAAAGCCATGTTAGATCAGGATGTATTTGACTATATAAGAAGCCAGTACGGAATCGAACCGGACCATCCGTTCGAGAAATATCCTGAGATAACGTCCTTCCGTCACAAGGACAACAGAAAGTGGTTCGGACTTATCATGTTAGTAAGCGGTGTCAAGCTTGGTCTTGGCACCGCTGTTGTTATTCCGGTCATCAATCTCAAGATAGATGATCCGGTCTTCAGAGACATGCTCATCCAGCAGCCCGGCATAATCCGTGCCTACCACATGAACAAGAACCAGTGGATCACGGTCTTCCTGGACGGTACGGTTCAAAAGGAACGTGTATTTGATCTGATTGACGCGAGCTACATGGCAACAGCTTCGAAAAAGAAGAAACAGGCTGATCGTCCTGCCAAGGAGTGGATAATCCCTTCAAACCCAAAGTACTACGATGTTATCAAGGCCTTTGAAGAGTCAGATGAGATCGACTGGAAGCAGGGAGCAGGCATCAGGACAGGGGATACCATCTATCTCTATGTGGGAGCTCCGATCTCCGCGATTCTCTACAAGTGCAGAGTCACTGAAACGGACATCCCGTACAACTATCAGGACAGGAACCTGACCATAAAGGCCCTGATGAAGATCAAGCTTCTCAGGAAATACGATAAAAACGAGTTTACCTTCAAGGTCCTAAACGATGAATACGGCATCTTCGCCGTAAGAGGCCCCAGAGGGGTGCCGTTCAGTTTGAGTGAGGCGTTGAACCAATGAATGATGATAAGGCCGTAAAACGCATACAGGAGATGGAAGAAATACTTGACCGTGCAAACAAGGTCATTGAAGAAATTGAATCAAAGATCTCCGAACTGGAATCGATCCAGCCTGACATTCAAAAACTCGATAAATATTACACCGGAAAAGATTGGAAGGCAGACTTTAAGCTTGACGAAGAAGGAAAGCTGCCGCCGGATCTCAAGCGGGGTGTGCTGTCCGAAGACGCGGTTTACGATCTGCTTGAACGAAATAAGCAATTAATGGCAAAGAATAAGCAATAAAGACAATCGGTTTTCTTTTTGAGATAGATTAACTATTGATTACTATTTTCCTTCATCTGCTCATACGTAATCCCATACTTCTCCGCAATATCCCTTGCATAAGAACTTGAATCCGGTTCTGCACGCTTGAGGAGGAACGTGTTCTTTTCATCTTTGCGTTCCATGACGAGGCTGGTGATGCTGCCCTGGCCGTTCCACTTGTTCATTTCAGGAATCTCTCTGGCGAGATCGTGGATGTGGGTGTTGAAGATAACGTATGCGCCTTTCTCCTTGAGGATACGGATAAGGTCTTTGGAGAGATACAGGCCGTCTGAGGCAGATGTTGTTGAGAACGTTTCGTTGAAGAGTATCAGAGTGTTGTCATTGGATTCCTTAACGATTTCCTTGATCCGTACAGCTTCCTCACCAAGTCTTCCGTAGTTTATTGTGAGATTCTCATCGATAGGAAAGTGCGTAAGAATGTTTCCGAAGGGGAGACCTGTGCATGTGTCTGCTGTGACGAACATACCGAGTGACGTCA
>JAFWQF010000119.1 GCA_017509205.1 Clostridiales bacterium
ATCAAAGATCTCCGAACTGGAATCGATCCAGCCTGACATTCAAAAACTCGATAAATATTACACTGGAAAAGATTGGAAGGCAGACTTTAAGCTTGACGAAGAAGGAAAGCTGCCGCCGGATCTCAAGCGGGGTGTGCTGTCCGAAGACGCGGTTTACGATCTGCTTGAACGAAATAAGAAATTAATGGTAAAGAATAAGCAATAAAGACAAACGGTTTTCTTTTTGAGATATATTAACTATTGATTACTATTTTCCTTCATCTGCTCATACGTAATCCCATACTTCTCCGCAATATCCCTCGCATAAGAACTTGAATCAGGTTCGGCACGCTTGAGAAGGAATGTGTTCTTTTCCTCCTTGCGTTCCATGACGAGGCTGGTGATGTTGCCTTGACTGTCCCACTTGTTCATTTCAGGGATTTCTCTGGCGAGATCGTGGATGTGGGTGTTGAAGATTACGTAGGCGCCTTTCTCTTTGAGGACACGGATAAGGTCCTTGGAGAGATACAGGCCGTCTGAGGCAGATGTTGTTGAGAATGTTTCGTTGAAGAGTATCAGAGTATTGTCATCTGATGCTTTAACGATCTCCTTAATCCTTACTGCTTCCTCACCAAGTCTTCCGTAGTTGATCGTAAGGTTCTCATCGATGGGAAAGTGCGTAAGAATGTTTCCGAAGGGGAGACCTGTGCATGTGTCTGCTGTGACGAACATACCGAGTGACGTCATTACTGATATCAGACCAAGGGCCTGTTCAACTATCGTCTTACCGCCGCGGTTTGGACCAGTTAGGATAAAGATGCGTTCATCAGGTGTGAATGCGAAGTCGTTCTTTACGATTTCCTGCTCGCCATTAAATGCAAGTCTGATGTTATAGAATCCGGTTGCTGTAAGCTTACTGTCAGATCCGGGTTTGATATCAGGGAATGTAATTATATAACCCTTATCCTTGAGTTTCTTTGCGAGCTTTGCACTTCTCAAGTAGAAGGTGAGGCCTTCAAACATCTCGACAAGGAAACTGCTGTCGTAATTGGTGTACTTGGTGAGTGTTTTCTTGACCTCGAAAAAGTGAGTTTTTAGGTGCTTTTCCATCTTGGGAGCGAGAGCGGACAGCAGGGCATCTTCGTAGCGGACTCTGTGACCAGGAGTAGAAAGTTTGGCTCCGGCAGCAATGTCCATTATGGTGTATTTTGATCTCAATCCGTAGGGAACGAATTCGATCGTTGAGACTCTTTCGATGTCAAAGTCAGGGGTGAAGTTAACTCCGATTACTGCTGCTCTGACATTGGATAGGTCATCATGCATCAGACGGATGTCGCTCTTTGCCTCGGCAAACTTTTCGTCATTGATTATTGCTTCCAGAGAATCCCTGAGCGCTGTCAGACCCTCAGATGTTATCTTGCTGTTCAGCAATTCACTGTAGAGGTTCTCAACTACGTCCACATAGACCATCAGTTCTCTGAGTGTCTGAAGGAGTGTGTAAAGAGATGTGTCTCTCTCGTTGGCAGCTTTGCGTACACCGCCGAAGAGCTTTAATGTCTTGATCTGAGAGAGGATGTCACCCAAAGAAGTGCAGAGGTCCTCGTTTTCGATGAGATCCTTTAAGATGTTTTGGCGGAAGATCATGTCATTTGGATCCGTGGGGATCTGGGACATTATCTTATTGATTATCACTTTCTCATCGGGATCTCCGCCCAGGTGATCGATAAGCTCGTTTAGGGCGATGTCCTTGATGGTATTAGCGGACAACTCAATGGTTTGTTTTGAAGACTCTTTTGCGAACAGGACATCCATGACACCGCCCCTCCTTTCAGAATCAATATACAAACAAGAAGAGAATGGATATATAATAATCTTACGATATATATAAGAAACTTATTCTGCAGATATGGCTAAGAAAAACGATTACCTTATAGATCCCGGTGAGATCCGCAAGCTTGTACATAAGAATGCGGAGAGCAGTTTCATGCATACTTCGTACAGGGAGGAACTTGAAAGGTTCTTCTATCTGGCGCAGGGAGATGAGAAGGCTGTCGAACTTTCAGACTATATCCTTAATGCCGATCTGCAGGGAAAGCTCTCAGAAGACCCTCTCAGGAACATGAGATATCTCTTTATTGTAAACACGGGTCTTGCAACTCGATTCGCAATAGAGAGCGGTGCTCCGCAGGAAGTGGTCTATTCATCGAGCGACGTCTATATAAGGAAAGCTGACGTGGCTAAGAGCATAGAGGAGATACTTAAACTTAATCACGACTACTGGGTATATCTGATCGGTCTTGTAAGGGATTCACACAAGACGCAGCAGTATTCAAAACCTATAGCTCAGTGCATCGATTACATAACGTCGTACTTCAATAACAAAGTGACTTTGGAAGATCTATCCGGAGTTACAGGTCTTACTCCTAATTATCTTTCTGCGCTTTTCAAGCAGGAGACAGGCATGACGGTAGGGGAGTACCTTACCAAGTTCAGGATAGATTCTGCATGTGCTCTGCTTACGCAGACTGACTACGATTACCTCCAGATTGCTTTGTCTTTGGGATTCTGTACGCAGAGCTATTTCACCAAGGTCTTCAGGGAACAGACAGGAGTTACTCCGAGGACTTACAGGCTTAAGCATACAGACAAGGGCTTTACGGAGTTAAGGTAATCTGTTTGCCTATATTTTGCGCGTATCCTTTTGAAGATTAGTGCTATAATCACTTGCGGAATAATAAGACAGGGGATAGAACAATGGAATTTGTCATCAGTCACTTGGTAAAGAGCTACGGCTCCAAGCAGGTCCTTAAGGACTGTGATTTTGTATTTGAAGAGGGCAGGATCTACGGCCTTCTTGGTCGTAACGGCTCAGGTAAGACGACTTTCTTCAACTGCATCAACAGCGATATCGATATCAATTCAGGTGAGTTCTATTTCCGTGATGGAACGGACTCTGCAAACAAGACCTCCTTACAGCCTGGAGATATCGGCTATGTGGTATCCACGCCTACTGTTCCGGAGTTCATGACGGGCCGCGAGTTCTTGAAGTTCTTCATTGAAGTCCACGAGGAGATAAAGCCCGACAAGACTATCGATGAGTACTTCGATTACATGATGATTCCTGAAGATGACCGTGACAGGATCCTCAAGGATTATTCGCACGGCACCAAGAACAAGATGCAGATGCTGGTGAACATCATTGCAAAGCCCAAGCTCATGCTCTTGGATGAGCCTCTTACTTCGCTTGACGTCATCGTTGCGGAGGAGATGAAGAACGTAATAAGGAACCAGAAAGAAGGCCGTATAACGATATTCTCAACGCACCTTCTGGACGTTGCTTTGGATCTCTGCGATGAGATAGTTTTGTTAAATCACGGAAAGCTTGAACCGATCGACAAGAGCAATCTCGGAGATTCTGATTTCAAGGACAAGATAATTGCCGCTCTGATGGACCAGGAAGATGCTTAAGGACTTTTTCACAATACTGCCCAAGGTTCTTCATTTAAGGAGCATCATCGGATTTAACAGCATGGTTTTCGCCCTTAAGAAGACACCCGTTATAGGTAAGGTTATTCCTGACCGTCTGTATGGCACGGCCTTCCTTAAGATCATCTACTGGATAGTACACATCATTAAGGAAGTCGGTGCTCTTTTCATCGGCAAGATGTGCGGTATTTCTTGCGTTTATATTGCCGCATGGATTATGGCTGCGGCCTATAAGTCTTACGATATGATCCCGAACATGAGTGAGAAGAGCATCTTCGGTATGTTCGCTCTTTTCTTCTTCATCTTGTATGCCTTGATCGGATTGCTTCTTAATACCAAGTTCTTCAAGAAGACCACGGAGAAGGATTACCTTGTCTTCATGATCCGCATGGATGCAAAGAAGCTTAACAACACTCTCTTTGCATATGAACTCGGAAAGATCTTTGTCGGATACTATCTGGTAGGCCCTGTGGCTGCCATTTTCGGCTGCCCGTTCTGGGCTTGGTTAGTTATTCCGTTCCTGGCTGTGTTCATGAAACTGTTTGGCGCGGGATTCCTTTCGCTCAGATATCAGATGTTTAGTAAGAAACATAAGCCGCTCAGAGGAAGCTATGCGGGTGATGTGTTTAAGCTGGTTGCAGTTATCCTGCTGATGCCGATACTGATGGTGATTTTTATCAATGGTTACTATATACCGCTGCCTATAATCTTCGCCGCCGTTGTGCTCTTTGTTGTGCTCGGTATATGCGGATTCTTTGTACTTAAGAACACCAATGCGACGCTTCACCGCAAAGCGCTGCATGACGGTCACATCGATGAAAAGGCTTCTACGATCGAAGCGAAGAGCAACACCAAAGCCTTCAAGAAGATCAAGGCTGAAGGCAGTGTTAAGGGTGACAAGAAAGGCTTTGAGTATCTGAATGCGCTGTTCGTTAAGAGACACATGAAGATGCTTGTCATGAAGCCTATTGTTTTCTCGGTCGTAATGCTGGCAATCTTGGCTTTCGCTATTTATCTGTTTATTGCCGTCTATTACGAAGACAACGGTGCTGATGCGTGCCGTAACATGGTGATGAACAATCTGGTTAATCTCTTCACGTTTAGGGGATTCAGCGATCCTCTGGTTAATCTGGAAGATTCAGCTTTCCAGTTCTTCAGATGGTGCGCCGGCTTCCAGTTATTTGGCCTGATTGTCCCTATCTCGATGGCAGAGAACTCCTTCAAGTGCACGCAGGCGATGTATATCAACTG